>NZ_JBEOPV010000004.1:0-352577 GCF_040310425.1 Pseudomonas sp. 65/3-MNA-CIBAN-0223 | reverse complement strand
TGCAGACGCCATCGCCAGCAGGCTGGCTCCCACAGTGATCTGCGCCGTACATAAATGCTGCGTCCACCAGCACTACCCTGTGGGAGCGGACTTGCCCGCGATGGCAATCTCCCTGCCACATCAATGTCGAATGTGCAGACGCCATCGCGGGCAAGCCCGGCTCCCACAGTGATCTGCGCCGTACATAAATGCTGCGTCCACCAGCACTACCCTGTGGGAGCGGGCTTGCCCGCAATGGCAATCTCCCTGCCACATCAATGTCGAATGTGCAGACGCCATCGCCAGCAGGCTGGCTCCCACAGTGATCTGCGCCGTACATAAATGCTGCGTCCACCAGCACTACCGTGGGAGCAAGGCTTGCCCGCGATGGCAATCTCCCTGCCGCATCGTTGTCGAATGTGCAGACGCCATCGCGAGCAGGCTCGCTCCCACAGAGATGTCCGCCGAACACAAGTGCTGCATGGTCATGTTCGCTATGGCAGCACATGTAAGTAAATGTATCATCAGCCTTAGTAAGGCACGCGGTTGCTCCTCAATCATTGCGCAAGGGCATGATTACTATCACTCCAAAATCGCTTCCACCCCTCCGCCCTGCCGCTTAGCCTGCACACATTCCTCAATTGTTCACGAGACACCTCATGACTCCAGCGAACCCAGTGCCTCAGGGCACCGCGACGATGACCCGCGGCATGGTCCTGCTATTTGCCTTTTGCTGTGGCGCGATCGTGGCCAACATCTACTATGCCCAGCCGATCATTGGCCTGATCGCGCCGGACATCGGCCTGACCAGCACCATGGCCAGCCTGATCGTTTCATTGACGCAGATTGGTTACGCGCTGGGGCTGTTTTTCCTGGTTCCTCTGGGTGATCTGCTGGAAAATCGGCGGTTGATGATCATCACCACGCTGGTGGCCATTGCCAGCCTGCTGGGCGCGGCGTTTACCGATCAGCCGAACCTGTTCCTGCTGATCTCATTGCTGGTGGGCTTCAGTTCGGTGTCAGTGCAGATCCTGATCCCCCTCGCCGCACACCTGGCCCCGGAGGAATCCCGTGGGCGCGTGGTCGGCGGGATCATGGGCGGTTTGTTGCTGGGGATCTTGTTGGCACGGCCGGTCTCCAGTGTGATCGCGGACCACTTCGGCTGGCGTGCGATGTTCGTGATTGCCGCGGTGTTGATGGCGGCAATCAGCGTCGTATTGGCCCTGACCATTCCCAAGCGCAAGCCTGATCACAGCGCGTCCTACGGACAACTGCTTGGCTCGCTGTGGACGCTGCTGCGTAATCAGCCAGTGCTGCGTCAGCGCGCGTTCTACCAGGGCTGCATGTTTGCAACCTTCAGCCTGTTCTGGACCGCGGTGCCGCTGGAGCTGGCGCGTAATCATGGATTGTCGCAAACCCAGATCGCCATTTTCGCCCTGGTCGGCGCCATCGGTGCAATCGCGGCCCCCATCGCCGGGCGTCTGGCTGATGCCGGGCACACGCGCATCGCCTCACTGCTGGCCCTGGTGTTCGCCAGCCTGAGTTTCCTGCCGGCCTTCATCCACCCGCTCTACAGCGTCATAGGCCTGGCGGTGACCGGCGTGGTGCTGGATTTTTGTGTGCAGATGAACATGGTGCTGGGCCAACGTGCGGTGTATGCCCTGGACGCCAAGAGCCGTAGCCGCTTGAACGCCTTGTACATGACCAGCATCTTCATCGGCGGCGCGTTTGGCTCCTCGGTGGCGAGTGCGGTGTATGAACACGGCGGCTGGTTGTGGATCGTGATTGTTGGCAGCGCTTTTCCTGTTCTGGCGTTGTTGCGGTTCCTGAGTGTTTCAGAAAAACGCTCACTGGCAGCCGCGTAAAGCACCAAGTGTTGCGGGCAGGCGCACTGCTGCCCGCGCGCTGGTAGTCGCAATCATTGGCGAACCAGCTTTTCCATCGCAGCATCGGCAAGGAAGGACGAGCGGCTCTTGATGTTGTGGTCGCGCACGTAGCGATCAATGCGCTGGATGACGTACCCGGGAAGTGTCACGTTGACCTTCTCGGTCTTGCCCATGTATGGCGAGATATCCAGCTCCAGCATGCCCCACCCCATGTTTGCAAAGTCGTGATTACCACGGTGCTCGGCTGCGGAGGTCGGCATGGGAATCGTGTCCCCTCCACTGGCAATCTCCTGCAGCATGATGTGGGCGATCTCGACGGCCGCATTGTAAGCATCTTCAAAGGTATCTCCGGCCGTCACTGCGCCAGGAATATCGGGGATCTGAATACCGATGGCGGTGTTCTCGTCGCCCCACTCGATACAGATTGGGTATTGCATTATGGATCTCCTGCGCAATTGGCCGTCGGGTAGTCGAGCCCCGCACGCCTCCTGATGCTCTTGACCGTGCCCACCGGCAAATCCTTTTTCGGATGCGGCACGGGGATGGTGTACGGGTTGTAACGGTGAGTGAAGACGTGATGACTGCCAGTAACCCGATCCAGCACCCAACCTGCCTCCTCCAGCTCCTTGATCAATAATCTGCTCTGCACCGCGAGCCTCCTTGCCACACCAAAATAAAGATAACCCTAGAGTTATCTTTATTCAAGCACAAAAATTCGAATTTTCACGGGCGGGTGTTTTGCAGTATGTGATTCTGGGGAATCAAATTACTGGCCGAGCGGCTATCAGACTATTGGTGCGGGGTGGATGCAGTCGACTCTCCGTCAATACACCTCAACAAGCACTCAACCGTATCCTCCAGCGCCCCCGAGTTATCGATCACACACAGCGCCGGATCGTGCTCCGCAAGTACCTGTTCACTGAACCGCGCATTGCGCGCCAGCCGCGCCTCGATCTCTTCGACCGATTCACGCCCGCGGGCCCGCAAACGCTCACGCAGCACGCTCTGCTCCACGGTCAGCAACAGGACAAGCAAATCCGGATAACGCTGCCGGGTTGCCGGCAGATGACCGCGCGAGCCATTGACCAGGACGTTCTGTCCTGCGGCCAGCCAATCGTCGATTTCACGGGGGATGCCGTAGCACAACCCGTTGGCGCGCCAGCTCAGTGCAAACTCGCCCCGGGCCTCGAGCCGGGTGAATTGATCCAGGCTCACGCCCAGCGCCGACTCACCCAGGGCTTCAGCCGAGCGGGTAATCACGCGCCGCACGATGCGGCAGTTACGTTCGGCCAACCGCGTTCGCGCGGCATCCAGCAGGCTGTCCTTGCCCGAACCTGAAGGTCCGATGAGATAGATCAACCTGCCTGCCATCCATTCACTCTCTTCATTTTTCGCAGGGTTGGGTACACGTGGGGCAATCAAGAAGGCGACCCTGAGGTCGCCTTTGCGTCACTTGAACTGCCGGCCCAAACCACTGGGCACGCCGTGGATGTCAGTGTCTTCCCATGGACCATTCGGGCTGACAGAGCGGCTCCAGCCGTTGCTCCAGCGATAATAGGTGCGCTGGCGATAGAAGGTATTGGTCTGGTCATCGAGCACATACACGCCGAGCTTGGCATCCCAATGGCTGTTGCCACCCGGTGGCGGCGCGAAGCTCGCCGAAGTGCGCGGTATTGGCTTGGCCGGTTTGGCCGGGACGTTCGGTTTGCTCGGCGCAGGTGAAGTCGAGGGGGTCGGCTTGGGCTGCGATGGCGGGATCGGCGGCAACGGCGCAGGTTCGGGCCGCTGGACCGCACAAGCGCTTAACCCCAGGACCATACTGAGCAGGGTGATACGGGCGATGGCGGTCATAGGCGGTTCCTGTTATTTGTCCGGGCTGTCGATGGTCAGTTTTTGTGGCGCTGAGGTGCTGCTGGCCAGTGGCTGGCTGCGACCGATCCACTCGCCGGCAGTCGGTTGACCGGCACGGGAGATTCGCGCAACCAGTTGGACTTCAGGAAAGTTGGACAGTTTCAACTGCGGCATCATCGCGTCGGCATCACCCAGTTCGACGCTCGCGGGCAAGTCGGCCACAGTCAGGCGCTTGGCCGCCAAAGGTGCCGGAGGGCCGGACGTTGCGCGGGCAAAAATGAACACGCTGTCACCGGGCTGCACCTTGGCCTTCAACTCGGGGGCAAGGTCCACCGTGACTTTCAACAGTGCCGCCTTGGCGACCGGCGCCTGGGCAACTTTGCCGCCGCCGGCTTCGAGTTTCTCGCTGGCCCGGGCGATCCCGCCTTGCAGGGCTGCACGGGAATTGTCTTCGGGCGGCAATTGCGCCAGCAGCCGGTTCCAGTAATCGATGGCGTCCTGATAGCGCTCGCCCTCGAATGCCGCGATACCCAGCAGCCCCAGGCTGGTGACTTCTTTCGGATCGGCCTTCAATGCTTCGTCAGTCAAGGCCTGTACCTTGTCCGACCATTTCTTGCCGTCGGCAAAGTACTGCGCTTGCGCCCATTGGCCGAGCAGCTCAGGTTGACGACCGGCCAGCGCCACGGTGCGTTCGAACATCTTTGCCGCATCACCAGGACGGTCCTGGGCCATGTAGGTACGACCCAGGAAGTACAGGCCTTCCGCAGAATCGGGCTGAGCCGCGACCGCGCGCTCCAGGCGCGAGGTCATCTCTTCCATGGACTGCGGAGCCTGGGCGAATTCACGGGTCAGCTCGACTTTGTCGCTGGCACCGAAGTGCAGGTACAGACCAAGGCCCAGCACCGGCACCAGAATCGCCGCCAGCAGCGGCCATGGTTTGCCCAGGCGCGAAACACGCGGTGCCGCGACGCCTTCGGTATCAGCCAGCAGCTCACGGGCGGCTTCGGCACGACCGGTGTCCATTTGCGCAGCGTTGAGCACGCCCTCTTCCTGCTGAGTTTGCAACTCAGCCACGCGTTCCTGATACAACGCGACGTTCAGGGCAGTACGATCCTCTTCAAGCTGGGCGCGACGGCCGCGCAAAACAGGGATCAACAGAAAACTCAGGGCAACCAGAAGCAGCAGACCTGCAGCGAGCCAGAAATCAATCATTCTTGGTTTTATCCAGCAGGTGGTCGAGGCGCTCGCGTTCATCCACGGAAAGCGAGTCCGGGCTATCGGTGCGCAGGACGCGACGACGGCGAACTATCACGGCAATGATCACAAAACCGCCCAGCAGCAAGCCGGCGGGGCCGAACCAGAGCAGTGCGGTCTTGGCATTCAGCGCGGGTTTGTAACGGACGAAATCACCGTAGCGATCGACCATGAAGTCGATGATCTGCTGGTTGTCCTTGCCCTCGCCGAGCATGCGGAAAATCTCTTTGCGCAGATCAGCGGCGATCGGCGCGTTGGAGTCGGCGATGTCCTGGTTCTGGCACTTGGGGCACCGCAGCTCCTTGGTCAGTTCGCGAAAACGCTCGCGGTCACCTTCCTTGGCGAACTCATAGGTGTCGATGGCCGCATGAGCCATCCCGGCCATGCTCAAGCCCAGCACTGCGGCGGCAATCCAGCGCTTCATGGCTTGGCCTCGTCGACCAGCGCCTGATACTTGGCGGCCAGTTTTTCGCGCCAGACCTGTTCGTCGATGACCCCCACGAACTTGTCGCGGATGATGCCCTTGGCGTCGATAAAGAAGGTTTCCGGTGCGCCGTAGACACCGAGGTTCAGGCCCAGGGTACCTTCGTCGTCGCGGATATCCAGCTGGTAAGGGTTGTGAAACTCCGCCAGCCACTTCAAGGCGTCGGCGTTGACGTCCTTGTAGTTGATGCCGTAGATCACCACGCCCTTCTCGGCCAGCTTGTTCAGTACCGGGTGCTCGACGCGGCAGGAAATGCACCAGGTGCCCCACACGTTGACCAGCGCCGGCTTGCCAAGGATGTCTGCCCGGGTCAGCGTCTTGTCACCCTGCACCGCAGGCAGCGAGAACTCCGGGAACGGCTTGCCGATCATCGCCGACGGCAGCTCGGCCGGGTCCAGGTACAACCCGCGGTACAGAAAAACCGCCACCACCAGGAAAATCGCGAGCGGCAGCAACATCAACCAACGTCTCATGCAGTGGCTCCCGACATGCCCAGCGCTTCACGCACGCGGCTTTTGACCTTGACCCGATAACGCCGGTCCAGCGCCGCCAGCAATCCGCCGAAACCGGTCAGCAATCCGCCGAACCAGATCCAGCGCACGAACGGCTTGACGTGGACGCGTACGGCCCAGGCACCATCGCCCAGAGGTTCGCCTAGGGCGACGTAGAGGTCACGGGTGAAACCGGCATCGATCCCCGCCTCGGTCATGACCGAGTTCTGCACGGTGTACAGGCGTTTTTCCGGGTGCAGCACGCTGATTTCCTTGCCGTCCTTGATCACCCGAACGGTGCCCTTGTCGGAGGTAAAGTTCGGGCCTTCGAAGTGTTTGGCACCTTCGAATACAAACTGGTAACCGCCCAGGCTCATGGATTCACCCGGCGCCAGGCGCAGGTCGCGCTCGGCACTGTTCTGGCTCGACAGAACCACGCCCAGGGCACACACGGCGATGCCCAGGTGCGCGATCTGCATGCCCCAGTAGCTGCGGGTCAGGGTCGGCAGGCCCTTGATCAGGCCCTTGTGACGAGTCTTGTCAAAGATGTCGCGCACGCCGGCCAGCAACACCCAGGCCGCAAGCATGAAGGTCGCGATCACGGCCCAATTGAAATCGCCATAGGCGACGCCAGCGATCACGGCTAAAGCAGCGCTGCCCAGCAACACCGGAGTGAGCATGCCCACCAGCCATTTGACCGGCGTGTCTTTCCAGCGCACCAGCATGCCAATGGCCATGACCACCATCAGCAGTGCCATCAGCGGGATAAACAGCGCGTTGAAATACGGCGGGCCGACCGACAGCTTGGCCCCGGTCATGGCGTCCAGGATCAACGGGTACAAGGTGCCGAGCAGGATCATCGAAGCCGCCACCACCAGCACCAGGTTGTTGCCCAGTAACAGGGTTTCCCGGGACCAGAGGTTGAAGCCGACCTGACTCTTCACCACCGGCGCACGCAGGGCGAACAGCGTCAGCGAACCACCGACCACGAACAGCAGGAAAATCAGGATGAACACGCCGCGCTCCGGATCAGAGGCGAACGCGTGCACCGAGGTCAGAACCCCGGAACGCACCAGGAAGGTTCCCAGCAGGCTCAGGGAGAACGCAGCGATGGCGAGCAACACGGTCCAGCTCTTGAACACGCCACGTTTTTCCGTGACGGCCAATGAGTGAATCAGTGCGGTGCCGACCAGCCAAGGCATGAAGGAGGCGTTTTCCACCGGGTCCCAGAACCACCAGCCACCCCAGCCGAGCTCGTAATAGGCCCACCAGGAGCCCAGGGTGATGCCGATTCCGAGGAAGGCCCAGGCGACGATGGTCCACGGACGCGACCAGCGCGCCCAGGCTGCATCAAGACGACCGCCCAACAGCGCGGCGATGGCGAACGCGAACGCTACCGAGAAGCCCACGTAACCCATGTACAGCATCGGCGGGTGAACGATCAGGCCGATGTCCTGCAGCAACGGGTTGAGGTCACGACCGTCGGCCGGGATTTGCGGAAGGATGCGTGCGAACGGGTTGGACGTCAGGATCAGGAACAGCAGGAAACCCGTGCTGATCATGCCCATGATCGCCAGCACCCGGGCCAGCATCACCTGCGGCAGTTGCCGTGAGAACACGGATACAGCGAAGGTCCAGCCGCCCAGGATCAATGCCCAAAGCAGCAGCGAGCCTTCGTGCGCGCCCCACACGGCGCTGAATTTGTAGTACCACGGCAACGCGCTGTTGGAGTTGCTGGCGACGTAATCCACGGAGAAGTCGTCCGCCATGAACGCATAGGTCAGGCAACCAAAGGCAAACAGCAGGAACGCGAACTGTCCCCAGGCCGCAGGTTGCGCGAGGCTCATCCACAGGCGATCGCCGCGCCAGGCGCCGAGCAAGGGCACTACCGACTGAACCAGGGCAAAACACAGCGCCAGGATCATGGCCAGGTGGCCCAGTTCCGGGATGTACAACCCGGCGCTATAGAGTCCAGCAGTCATCAGTTAGCCCTCTTTCGCAGGAGTAGGTGCCGACATGCCACTGTCTTTCAAGGCCTTGGTCACTTCCGGCGGCATGTATTTTTCATCGTGCTTGGCCAGCACTTCGTCGGCCACCACCACGCCCTCGGCGTTGAGCTTGCCCAACGCCACGATCCCCTGCCCTTCACGGAACAGATCGGGAAGGATGCCGCGGTAGCTGATGGTCACGGTCTTGTTGAAATCGGTGACGTTGAATTTCACGTCCAGGGAATCGCCGGAACGTTTCAGCGAACCGGCCTCGACCATGCCACCGGCGCGAATGCGCGTGTCCTGCGGGGCTTCGCCGCTGGCGATCTGGGTCGGTGTGTAGAACAGGTTGATGTTCTGCTGCAGGGCGCTCAGGGCCAGGCCGACAGCAGCGCCAACCCCGACCAGGATCGCGAGAATGATGATAAGACGCTTTTTGCGCAGCGGATTCACTTGCCGTTCTCCCGGCGCAGACGACGCGCCTCTTGTTGCAGATACCGCTTGCGGGCCAGGATCGGCGCCGCCACGTTCAGGGCCAACACTGCCAGGCAGATGCCGTAGGCTGACCAGACATACAGGCCATGATGGCCCATGGCGAGGAAGTCGCCGAATGAAGCAAAACTCATCGCGCGGCCTCCAGGCTGTGCTGCACTTCGGCTTTCACCCAACTGGCCCGGGCTTCGCGCTTGAGCACTTCGAGGCGCATGCGCAGCAACAGCACCGCGCCGAAGAAGCAATAGAAACCCAGCACGGTCAGTAGCAGCGGCAGCCACATTTCAGCGGGCATCGCCGGCTTTTCGGTCAGGGTGAAGGTGGCGCCCTGGTGCAGGGTGTTCCACCACTCCACCGAATACTTGATGATCGGGATATTGATCACCCCGACAATCGCCAGCACCGCACACGCCTTGGCGGCGCTCTCACGATTGCTGATGGCGTTGCCCAGCGCAATGAGACCGAAGTACAGGAACAGCAGGATCAGCATGGACGTTAGTCGCGCATCCCAGACCCACCACGAGCCCCAGGTCGGCTTGCCCCAGATCGCGCCGGTGACCAGCGCCACGGCGGTCATCCAGGCGCCGATGGGCGCAGCGCACTGCAGGGCGACGTCGGCCAGTTTCATCTTCCATACCAGCCCGACGATGCCGCACACCGCCAGCATCACATAGATCGACTGCGCCAGCATGGCAGCCGGTACATGGATATAGATGATGCGAAAGCTGTTGCCTTGCTGATAGTCGGGCGGCGCGAAGGCCAGGCCCCAGACCACGCCAATACCTATCAGCAGCAACGCCGCGATGCTCAACCACGGCAGCAGTTTGCCGCTGATGCCGTAGAACCATTTGGGTGAGCCGAGCTTATGAAACCAGGTCCAGTTCATTACTGTTTCCATCACGGTTGCTCTTCGCTATGAAGAGCCAAGGGTCTGCCTTTTTTTCAAAAGAAAACGATCAAAAAATGACCAGACCTCATTATTATTCGCCGACGCTGATCTTCAGGCCAGCAGCTATTGCAAAGGGTGTAAGGGTTATCGCCAAGGCGGTCAGGCTACCAAGCCACAACAGATAACCGGTCGCCGGCATGCCCATCAGTGCCGCCTGCAAGGCGCCACTGCCGAGAATCAATACCGGGATGTACAGCGGCAGTATCAAAAGCGCCAGCAGCAAGCCACCACGCTTCAAACCCACGGTCAACGCCGCGCCCACTGCACCCAGCAGGCTCAGCACTGGTGTACCCAGCAACAAGGAAAGCAGCAACACCGGCAGACAGGCGGCAGGCAATCCGAGCATTAACGCCAGCAGTGGTGCGAGCAAAACCAGAGCCAGGCCGGAGAAGGCCCAGTGTGCCAGTACCTTGGCTAAAACCAGAAGGGCCAGGGGGTGCGACGAAAGGACCCACTGTTCAAGGGAACCATCTTCGAAATCACTGCGGAAGAGCCCGTCCAGCGAGAGCAAAACCGATAAAAGGGCTGCTACCCAGACCAGTCCCGGAGACAAGGTTTGCAACAATTGAGACTCGGGCCCGACCGCCAAAGGGAACAGTGAAACCACGATGGCGAAAAATACCAGCGGATTGGCCAGTTCGGCCGGACGACGGAACAGCAAGCGCGCCTCGCGGGCAACCAACAGGCCAAAAACACTCATACGGCCCAGTTCCCCAGATCAATGTCGCGGTAGCCGGCCGGCATACGGCTCAGCGTGTGGTGGGTCGTCAGTACGGCCATGCCGCCCTGCTCACAGTGGGCTGCAAGGTGTTCCTCGAGTTGCGCCACGCCCTGTTTGTCCAGCGCGGTGAAGGGTTCATCGAGAATCCATAACGGCGGACTGTCCAGGTACAACCGCGCCAGCGCCACACGCCGCTGCTGGCCGGCGGACAGGGTGTGACAGGGCACATCCTCGAAGCCACGCAGCCCGACGGCGCCGAGCGCCTGCCAGATGGCTTCATGGGAGGCAGGTTGATGCAGGGCGCAGAGCCAGCTCAGGTTCTCTTCCGGAGTCAACAGGTCCTTGATCCCGGCGGCATGGCCAATCCACAACAGGTTGCGTGCCAGTTCGTGCCGTTGCTCGCTGAGCGGCTGGCCATTGAGCAGCACTTGACCGGCAGTCGGCTGCATCAATCCTGACAAAAGCCGCAGCAAACTGGTCTTGCCACTGCCGTTGGGCCCGCTGATTTGCACCATTTCGCCACTGGCCAGTCTCAATTCGAGATTTTCGAAAAGCAGCCGAAGGTCTCGCTCACAGGCAAGGGCAACGGTTTGCAGGACTGGACTGGTCAAGAGATCACGGGCCTTTACGGTTCAAGTCGGCGGTATTGCGGCCGCTAAAGAGATGCAGGATAAATGCATTGGCGGCCCGTTATGGGGAACTGCGTCAAACAAATGCATTGTTTCGCGCGCCCCATAGACGACGGGGCGGCATTATACATGCCATCCCCTACTCTCAAGAGTGCAATTTCCTCAGGTTGTGACCGCGTATGACAGGCGAAATGAACATCCTCCCGATCTTGCAGAATGCGCCGGCCACTTCACGCCCGCAAACCGGCGGCGAACTGCTCAAGTTGCTGACACCCATGGAGGGCCTGATATCCGCCGGCCAATCCGCCAACGCCGAAGTGCTGTCACTCAAGCAGGCCGACCAGGCCTTTCAATTGCTGCTCAAGATCACCTTGGAGAACGGGCGCCAGACGACGCTCCAAGCCATCAGTGCCCAGCCTTTGCCCCAAGGCTCCAGCCTGGCAATCACACAACCCTCGGCGGGCAACCTGGCGATCACCCTGCAACAGGCCCTCGCCTCTGGCGCGGCCACCCTCACCCGCCTCAACCCGGCGCAATTGCCCGCCGGCACGCTGCTGCAAGGCAAGGTCCTGACGTCCCAGGTGCTGCCGCAGGAATCCGGCCAGCCCACGGTGTATCGCTCAATGGTCGGCCTGCTCAACACTGCTCTGAGCGGCAGTACCTTGAGCATCGACAGCCCGACGCCACTGCGCATCGGCACTTTGCTCAGCGCCCTGGTGCAAGACAGCCAGACACTCAAATTCGTCCCGCTCGGCAGCCGCTCGGAGCAACTGGCAGTGACCCAGCAACTGGCCAGCCAGCACAGCCGGCAAGGCTCCCTGGACGGCCTGCTGAAGCTTCTGCAGAACCTGCCCGCCGGGAGCCAGACCTCCAGCGACTTGCGCGCCGCTGCCGAAAAGCTGCTCGCTGGTCTGCCGGATATTCAGCAATTGAGCAGCCCGAAAGGCCTGGCGCTGGCCCTGGCGAACAGCGGCGTGTTCCTCGAATCAAAGCTCCTGGGCGGGCTGAATCCGTCGCTGGCCCCGGATATGAAAGGTGATCTGCTCAGGCTGATCGCCCAACTGAGCCCGGCCCCCAACACGCACATGAACGCGATCATTGCCGCCAACACCCTGGCCCAGGCCATGCCGAGCTTCATGCGCAATGCCCTGGGCATGCTCAGCCAGGTGAGCGCCAAGCCCTCGCCGACCAGCTTTCCCCTGACCGATCGCCTGTTGCAGAGTGCCGAAGGTGAGGATGATCTCGAACACCTGCTGCGCTTGGCGGCCGCTGCAGTATCGCGCCTGCAAAGTCACCAGCTGTCGAGCCTGGAACAGACAGGGGTGACCGCCGACGGGCGCTTGATGAGTACCTGGCAGCTGGAAATCCCGATGCGCAACCTGCAGGACATTGTGCCGCTGCAGGTCAAATTCCAGCGTGAAGACGCGCCGGAAAAAGAACAGCCAAAAGATCGTCATGAAGAACGCCCACCCAAGCAGCAACTGTGGCGAGTCGAGCTGGCGTTCGACATGGAACCGCTGGGGCCGTTGCAGGTTCAGGCCCAGCTGATCAGTGGCAGCCTGTCTGGCCAGCTGTGGGCCGAGCGGCCGTACACCGCCAGCCTGATCGAAAGCAACCTGGCAGCCCTGCGGCAACAACTGCTCGATTCTGGCCTGAACGTGGGCGACATCGACTGTCACCTCGGAACCCCACCCCAAGGCCCGCAAACCCGTCTCGAACAACGCTGGGTGGATGAAACCGCATGAGCCATTCCGACACCCCACGCCAGGCCATCGCCCTCAAGTACGACGGCACCCACGCCCCGACGCTCACGGCCAAAGGCGACGATGCCCTGGCCGAAGCCATCCTGAAGATTGCCCGTGATTACGAAGTACCCATCTACGAGAACGCCGAACTGGTGAAGTTGCTGGCGCGAATGGAGTTGGGCGAGAGTATTCCGGAAGAGTTGTATCGAACGATTGCGGAGATTATTGCGTTTGCCTGGAGGTTGAAGGGGAAATTTCCGCAAGGGCAGGATCCGGATGCGCCGATGGTGGAGAAGGACGTGACTGCACGTGGGGATGATTATTGAGGTGCCGTTTGTAAAAGATCGCAGCCTCGTTTCACTCGGCAGCTCCTACAGTGGAACGCTTACAGTCCCGTAGGCGCTGTCGAGTGAAACGAGGCTGCGATCTTTTGATCTATCAGCTCTTGTGCAACTTGCGCATCAACTCCGCCTCGGCCTGGGTCAGGCCACAGGACGCCGTCAGCTCTTCGGCGCTGGCGCCCATGCCAACCAGGCGCGCTGCCTGGGCAAAGGACAGGCTCGACGGGTCGCGCTGCTCAAGCGCCACCAGCTTGTCCGGTATTGGCCCGACTACCGCGCGCAGTTCCTGCAGTTCCTGGCCCATGCGCACGTTACCGTCCTGGTAGTTCTCGACGCGTCGGGTCAGGTCCTTGATCCGCTGATCGCGCAGCGCGTCGCCCTCGACCTGTTTCGCCGCGAGCGGTTTTTGCGTACGCACGTACGCCAGGAACATTGCCAGGGTGCCTGCCCACAAAAGGAACAGGACAATGACCGCGACCTCAAGAATCAATCAGATGTTCTCCAGGTCCGACCATTCTTCTTCGCTCATCATCTTGTCCAGCTCGACCAGGATCAGCAGTTCGTTGTTCTTGTTGCACACGCCCTGAATGAACTTGGCGGACTCTTCATTCCCGACGTTAGGCGCGGTTTCGATTTCCGACTGACGCAGGTAAACCACTTCCGCCACGCTGTCGACCATGATCCCGACCACTTGCTTGTCGGCTTCGATGATGACGATGCGGGTGTTGTCGCTGATCTCGGCGTTCATCAGGCCGAAGCGCTGACGGGTGTCGATCACGGTGACGACATTACCGCGCAGGTTAATGATGCCGAGCACGTAGCTTGGGGCACCCGGAACCGGCGCGATCTCGGTGTAGCGCAGTACTTCCTGAACGCGCATTACGTTGATGCCGTAGGTTTCATTGTCCAGCTTGAAGGTTACCCATTGCAGGATCGGATCTTCAGAACCCTTTGCCGCCGTCGCCTTGTCATTCATACCCTGACCCCTCAAAAAACCGCCGTGGCGGTGTGTGTTCGGCACAGCGGCCCTCGATAGGTCGCTGCCTGTTTGTTATGTCGGTGTGTGGGCTGGCTTTTTGCCGCCCATGTGCCTTGCCCCGCCGCTGGCGATCAACTCCGCCAACTCGGCAACATCAAGCAACGCACACATGTGTTCAATCACGGTACCGGCCAGCCAGGGGCGTTGGCCCCGCTGGCTGCGCCATTTGATTTCATTCGGGTCCAGGCGCAGGGAGCGGCTGACCTGATGCACCGCCAGCCCCCATTCGTAACCCTGGACCGAAATCACGTATTGCAGGCCCTGGCGAAAATCGTCGCGGTAGCGGTCGGGCATGACCCAGCGCGCGGTATCGAGGACTTTCAGGTTACCGGCCTGGCTCGGCAGAATCCCGAGAAACCAATCCGGCTGGCCGAACAAGGGTGTCAGCTCATGGCCTTCCAGCGAGTAGATCGAGCCCAGGCACACCAGCGGCACCGCCAGGGTCAACCCGGCCACATCGAACAACAGGCATTCGAAGGGCTCGGCGGCCCAGGCGGGCCTGCCATTGCTGTCCGCCGGCGGCAGCCTGTTACCGGGCGGCAGGTGGACTTCGACAACCGGTGGAACCAGGGCCTGAAGCAGCGGCGCGATGGTCGACACGGATGCCAGGGCCAGCGCAGGTGCTTCTACCAGCACTACCCTGGCCTGCTCAACCTGAACCTCTTCAACCGCAGCCACTACCGGAGCAACAACCGCCTCTGGCTTACGCGCATCCCGGACCTGCTCTTCAAGCACTGCCGCCTGGAACTCGTCCAGAGTCGCTTCGACTTCGACCGCTTCAACAGGCGCTTGAACTTCAACCGGCAGGTCTTCGGTCGCGTCCATCAGCAGGCTGTCCAGGTAGGACTGCAACGCCAGTTGCGGACGTGACGTGATCTTGACCGGCCGATTCACAGACACACCTCCACCGTAGGAGCTGCCGCAGGTTTCGATCTGCCGATCTGGCTTTTTTCAAGGATGCCGGCAGGCAAGATCGAAAGATCGCAGCCTGCGGCAGCTCCTGCTGGGATCGGGTTCATCTACGCCACCGCCGGGACAAGCTGCTGCTCCAGCAAATGCTTGAGCAACGAGCGATACGCCAATACGCCGCGGCTCTTGCCATCGAACTGCGACGGCGTGAGACCGGCACGGCTGGCATCACGCAGGCGCGTGTCGACCGGGATATAACCCTGCCAGGTTTCTTCCGGGAACATGTCGCGCACCACTCGCAGCGTGCCAATGGACGCCTGGGTCCGTCGATCGAACAGGGTCGGCACGATGCTGAACGGCAGCGGCTGTTTGCGCGAACGGTTGATCATCGCCAGGGTGTTGACCATGCGTTCCAGGCCCTTGACGGCCAGATGCTCGGTCTGCACCGGGATCACCAACTGCTGGCTCGCGGCGAGGGCGTTAACCATCAGCACCCCCAGCAGCGGCGGGCTGTCGATGACCGCGTAATCGAAGTCTTGCCACAACTGCGCCAGACTCTTGGCGATCACCAGGCCCAGGCCACTCTGGCCCGGCGACTGGCGTTCCAGGGTCGCCAGGGCGGTGCTCGAAGGCAGCAGCGAGATGCTCTCATGGCTGGTGGGCAACAACAGTTGACCCGGCAACCCGGCGGGGACGCTGCCCTTGTGCAGGAACAGGTCGTAGCTGCTGTGCTCCAGGGCGTCGGGGTCATACCCGAAATAGCTGGTCATGGAGCCGTGGGGATCGAGGTCGACCACGACCACACGCTTGCCCGCCTCGGCCAGCAACCCGGCTAAAGCGATGGAGGATGTGGTTTTACCAACACCACCCTTTTGATTGGCGACTGCCCAGACTCTCATTCGAATGATTCCTCCCGGTCGAAATGCCGACCGAGAAATAGCTCAGCGTGTTAATGCGGGTGACGGAGAATTGACGGCGCTCTCTCGTCCCGGCGGCTTGACCGGTGCAGGTGCAGTTTGTGTGCCAGCACGCTTCAATGCAGCATCCGGTTGTGCATTGGCGGTACCGGTGCCTGTCAGGCTGCGCCGTACATCCAGGTTTCGTGACACCACCAGCACCACCCGCCGGTTGCGCGCGCGGCCTTCAGCGGTGGCGTTATTGGCCACCGGCTGGAACTCGCCATAACCCACCGACGCCAGACGCCCCGGGTTCACTCCCTGCATCGCCAGCATGCGCACGATGCTCGCCGAGCGGGCAGAAGACAGCTCCCAGTTGGTGGGGTATTGCGCGGTCCGAATCGGTTGATCGTCCGTAAAGCCCTCGACATGGATGGGGTTGTCGAACGGCTTCAGGATGGCCGCGACCTTGTCGATGATGTTAAAGGCGATGTCGCTGGGCATGGCGTCGCCGCTGCCGAACAACAGGCTGGAATTGAGTTCGATCTCCACCCACAACTCGTTGCCACGCACGGTCATCTGGTTGGAGCTGATCAGGTCGCCGAACGCGGCACTGATATCATCGGCAATGCTTTGCAGAGGGTTTTCACCCGCCTGCGCGATGCCGGCGTCGACCTGCTCGCTGTCCTTGACCAGAGGCTTGGCGGGGGTCACGGTCTTGGGGCGTTCATCGCCGATGGGGATGGGTTTCAGCGCTCGATCGGAGTCGTTGAACACGCCGATCAGCGCCTCGGAAATCACCTTGTACTTGCCTTCGTTGATCGACGAGATCGAGTACATCACCACGAAAAACGCGAACAGCAGCGTGATGAAGTCGGCGTAGGAAACCAGCCAGCGCTCATGGTTCACATGTTCTTCAGGTTGCCGGCGACGTGCCATCTTCCATAACCCCCATCAATCCATGAAGCCCTGGAGCTTCAATTCGATAGAGCGAGGGTTTTCACCTTCGGCGATCGACAGAATGCCTTCCAGCAACATTTCGCGATAACGCGACTGCCGCAGGGCGATGGCCTTGAGTTTGGCAGCGATGGGCAACAGCACCAGGTTGGCGCTGGCCACGCCGTAGATGGTGGCAACGAACGCAACGGCAATGCCGCTGCCCAGTTGCGACGGATCGGCCAGATTGCCCATGACGTGAATCAGGCCCATTACCGCACCGATGATGCCGATGGTCGGCGCGTAGCCGCCCATGCTTTCAAAGACTTTGGCCGCCTCGATGTCCCGGCTTTCCTGAGTATAGAAATCGACCTCGAGGATGCTGCGGATGGCCTCAGGCTCTGCGCCATCGACCAGGAGTTGCAAGCCCTTGCGCGAGTAGTTGTCGGGTTCGGCGTCGGCCACCCCTTCCAGGCCCAGCAGCCCTTCCTTGCGGGCGGTGAGGCTCCAGTTGACCACGCGATCGACGCCACCGGCCAGGTCGACCCGCGGCGGGAACAGAATCCACACCAGGATTTGCATCGCGCGCTTGAAGGCGCTCATCGGCGACTGCAGCAGCGCCGCACCGACGGTACCGCCGATAACGATCAGTGCCGCCGGACCGTTCGCCAGTGCGCCGAGGTGACCACCTTCCAGGTAGTTGCCGCCGATGATGGCGACGAACGCCATGATGATCCCGATGAGGCTCAGTACATCCATCAGACACACGCCTCGACCAGGTGCCTGCCGATTTCGTCCAGGCTGTACACCGCGTCGGCGAGCTCGGCCTTGACGATGGCCATGGGCATCCCGTAGATCACGCAGCTGGCTTCATCCTGGGCCCAGATGGTGCTGCCGCCCTGTTTGAGCAGGCGCGCGCCTTCGCGGCCGTCGGCCCCCATGCCGGTCAGTACCACCGCCAGAACTTTGTCACCGTAGGATTTGGCCGCCGAACCGAAGGTGATGTCCACGCACGGCTTGTAGTTGAGGCGCTCGTCGCCCGGCAGAATCTTCACCGCGCCACGACCGTCGATCATCATCTGCTTGCCGCCCGGCGCCAGCAGCGCCAGGCCCGGACGCAGGATGTCGCCGTCTTCGGCTTCCTTCACGTGGATGCGGCAGAGTTTGTCCAGGCGTTCGGCAAAGGCCTTGGTAAACGCCGCCGGCATGTGCTGCACCAGCACGATGGGCGCCGGGAAATTCGCGGGCAACTGGGTCAGTACCCGTTGCAGCGCGACCGGGCCGCCAGTGGACGTACCGATTGCCACCAGCTTATAGCCCTTGCGCTTGGGGGCAGGCGACGACGGGGCCGGGGCCGGGGCGCGCGAGGCAATCGGTGCCGGTGCCGGACGCGCAGGCGCACTGCTGCTGTAACTGCCAACGCTCGACGGCGCGGGCGCAGGTGCGGCTACGGGCGCGGCAACGGGGGCCGGCGCACTGTAGGCACCGGCGCGCCGATTACTGCGCGAGAGGGTATGGATCTTCTCGCACAGCAGTTGCTTGACCTTGTCCGGGTTGCGCGAGATGTCTTCGAAATTCTTCGGCAGGAAATCCACCGCACCAGCGTCCAGCGCATCCAGGGTGACCCGGGCGCCTTCGTGCGTCAGCGAGGAGAACATCAATACCGGGGTCGGGCAGCGTTGCATGATGTGCCGCACCGCCGTGATGCCGTCCATCATGGGCATCTCGTAGTCCATGGTGATCACATCCGGCTTGAGGGCCAACGCCTGGTCGATCGCCTCTTTGCCGTTGGTCGCGGTACCGACGACCTGGATGTTCGGATCCGCCGAAAGAATTTCCGAGACGCGGCGACGGAAAAAACCCGAATCGTCCACCACCAGGACCTTGACTGCCATAAACACTCCGTTAGATGGAGCGAAGGCGCGATCGCCCTGCTCCACCAGAATCAAATACGCCGGGTGGCGTAACGCTTGAGCATGCTCGGAACATCGAGAATCAGCGCAATACGGCCATCACCGGTGATGGTGGCGCCCGACATGCCCGGGGTTCCCTGGAGCATCTTGCCCAATGGCTTGATGACCACTTCTTCCTGGCCTACCAGTTGATCGACGACAAAGCCGATCCGCTGGGTGCCCACCGAAAGGATCACCACATGGCCTTCACGCTGCTCTTCATGAGCGGCGGAAGCGACCAGCCAGCGCTTGAGGTAGAACAGTGGCAACGCCTTGTCGCGCACGATCACCACTTCCTGGCCATCGACCACGTTGGTGCGCGACAGGTCGAGGTGGAAGATCTCGTTGACGTTCACCAGCGGGAACGCGAACGCCTGGTTGCCGAGCATGACCATCAGCGTCGGCATGATCGCCAGGGTCAACGGCACCTTGATGACGATCTTCGAGCCCTGGCCCTTGGCCGAGTAAATGTTGATCGAGCCGTTGAGCTGGGAGATCTTGGTTTTCACCACGTCCATGCCCACGCCACGCCCTGACACGTCGGAGATCTCGGTCTTGGTCGAGAAGCCCGGGGCAAAAATCAGGTTGTAGCACTCGGTGTCGCTCAGGCGATCGGCGGCGTCCTTGTCCATGACCCCGCGTTTGACCGCAATGGCGCGCAGGATGTTGGGGTCCATGCCTTTGCCGTCATCGGAAATCGACAACAGGATGTGGTCGCCTTCCTGCTCGGCCGCAAGAATGACCTTGCCACCACGGGACTTGCCCGCGGCTTCGCGCTCTTCCGGCGACTCGATACCGTGGTCGACGGCGTTGCGTACCAAGTGGACCAGCGGGTCGGCCAGGGCCTCGACGAGGTTCTTGTCGAGGTCGGTTTCTTCGCCGACCAGTTCCAGGTTGATCTCTTTCTTGAGCTGGCGAGCCAGGTCGCGAACCAGGCGCGGGAAACGCCCGAAGACCTTCTTGATTGGCTGCATGCGGGTCTTCATCACCGCGGTTTGCAGGTCCGCCGTGACCACGTCGAGGTTGGACACGGCCTTGGACATTGCCTCGTCGGCGCTGTTGGCACCCAGGCGCACCAGGCGGTTACGCACCAGCACCAGTTCGCCGACCATGTTCATGATTTCGTCGAGGCGCGCGGTATCGACCCGCACGGTAGTCTCGGCTTCGCTGGCCGGCTTTTCCGCCGGCGGCGTGGCCGGTGCGCGAGCCGGGGCAGGCTTGGCGGCTTCGGCTTTTGGCTCAGGGGCTTTCGCCACCGGCTTGGGCGCTGCGGCCTTGGCTACCGGCGCGGCTACAGCAGCACTGGCAGCGACCGTAGCCGTGCCGACTTCGGAGAACTTGCCTTTACCGTGCAATTCGTCGAGCAGCGCTTCGAATTCGTGATCGGAGATCAGGTCGCTGCCCACTGCGGCGGCGACTGGTGCTGCCGCGACGGGCGCCGACGCAATCGCCGACTCCAGCGCTTCGACGGCGAAGTTACCCTTGCCATGGAGCTGATCGAGCAGTGCTTCGAATTCTTCGTCGGTGATGTCCGAGCTGTCGCCTGCGGCCTTTGGTGCAGCCGGTGCGGCAGGTGCCGCCGGGGCAACCACGGCGTCGATGGCGAACTGGCCTTTACCGTGCAACTGATCGAGCAACGACTCGAACTCGTCGTCGGTGATTTCGTCGCTGGCTGCAGCCGTGGTGCTGACGGGTGCTGGTGCGGCAGGCGCCGCCTCGGCCTGGGCCTTGACGGCGTTCAACGAGTCCAGCAGTTGCTCGAATTCGTTGTCGGTGATGTCACCCGATGTGCTTTCTGCCACCGGCGCCACTTCGGCAACCGGTGCGGCTTCGTCGGCCGATTGCGGCTCGGCCAGACGGGCCAGGGCTGCCAGCAACTCAGGCGTGGCCGCCGTGATCGGGCTGCGCTCGCGGACTTCGGTGAACATGCCGTTCACCGCGTCCAGTGCTTCGAGAACCACGTCCATCAGTTCCGAGTCGACGCGACGCTCACCCTTGCGCAGGATGTCGAACACGTTCTCGGCGATGTGACAGCACTCCACCAGCTCGTTGAGCTGGAGGAAGCCGGCGCCCCCTTTTACAGTGTGAAAACCGCGAAAAATTGCATTGAGCAAATCCGCATCATCCGGTCGGCTTTCCAGCTCGACCAGTTGTTCGGACAGTTGCTCTAGAATCTCGCCGGCCTCAACCAGGAAATCCTGAAGGATCTCTTCATCGGCGCCGAAGCTCATTAATGGGGTGCTCCTACAGGTCTAAAATCCAAGGCTGGATAGCAAATCGTCCACATCGTCCTGACCGGACATAACGTCTTCTCTTTTATCGGCATGAATCTGCGGACCTTCACCCTGAGAGAGATGTTTTTGTGGATCTTTTTCCGCGTGCATCGCTTGACGGTCATGTTCGATGCCCGCAAAGCGGTCCACCTGACTGGCCATCAGCACGAGCTTGAGCAGATTGCTTTCAACTTCGGTGACCAATTGAGTCACGCGCTTGATCACCTGGCCGGTGAGGTCCTGGTAATCCTGAGCGAGCAGAATGTCGTTGAGGTTGCCCGCCACCACGCGATTGTCTTCGCTGCTGCGTGTCAGGAAACCGTCGACCCGCCGGGCAAGCTCGCGGAACTCTTCGGCCCCGACTTCGCGGCGCATGAACCGTCCCCAGTCCGTGCTCAAGGCCTCGGCTTCCTGGCTCAGGCTGTTAACCAGCGGCGTGGCGTTTTCCACCAGGTCCATGGTGCGGTTGGCGGCGGCTTCGGTGAGCTTGACCACGTACCCCAGGCGCTCGGTGGCGTCGGTGATCTGAGAGACCTCCTCGGCTTGCGGCATATTCGGATCAATCTGGAAATTGACGATCGCGCTATGCAACTCGCGGGTGAGCTTGCCCACCTCCTGGTACAGGCCGCGGTCACGGGTCTGGTTGAGCTCATGGATCAGTTGCACGGCGTCGCCGAACTTGCCTTTTTCAAGGCTCTCGACCAATTCGACGGCGTGTTTTTTCAGGGTCGATTCGAAATCGCCCTGTGAAATTTCTTTTTGCTCCATAGCTCCCCCGTGGCGCAGTGACTCAGCCTATGCGTTCGAAAATCTTTTCGATTTTTTCTTTCAACGCCTGGGCCGTGAAGGGCTTGACCACATAGCCGTTAACACCGGCCTGGGCTGCTTCAATGATTTGCTCGCGCTTGGCTTCGGCGGTCACCATCAGCACTGGCAGGTGCTTGAGCTTTTCGTCGGCACGCACGTGGCGCAGCAGATCGATGCCGGTCATGCCGGGCATGTTCCAGTCCGTTACCAGAAAGTCGATGCTGCCGCTGTTGAGGACCGGAATGGCCGTAGTGCCGTCATCCGCCTCGACCGTGTTGGTGAACCCAAGGTCACGCAACAGGTTTTTTATGATCCGCCGCATCGTTGAGAAGTCATCAACGATGAGGATTTTCATGTTCTTGTCCAATTCGACCTCCAAGCAGTCTTAAACGCGTCCAGCACCTGGACACGCCATTTCATTCAATCCGGCAAAACACTCGATGACTGTCTGGAGCACAACAGATCGCGACCGGCGCGTTTAACACCCGCCAGCCCGTTCGCAGTGTCCCCACACTGCCTTCAGCGCGCTCGCCACTCCCCCAAACGCCCCCGCAAACGGGCCGCGCACTGGCTGTGTAACTGGCTGACCCGCGATTCGCTGACACCCAGGACCTCACCGATTTCCTTGAGGTTCAGCTCTTCGTCGTAGTACAGCGCCAACACCAGTCGCTCACGCTCCGGCAAATTGGCAATCGCGTCCGCCAGCGCGGCCTGGAAGCGTTCATCTTCCAGGTCACGCGACGGCTCCGTATGAGCACTTGCGCCATCCTCGTGCAGCCCTTCGTGTTCGCCGTCCTGCAACAGGTCGTCGAAACTGAAGAGGCGGCTGCCCAGGGTGTCGTTCAAAATCCCGTAATAATCGTCAAGACTCAATTGGAGTTCGGCCGCAACTTCGTGATCTTTAGCGTCGCGACCTGTTTTAGCTTCAATCGAGCGAATTGCGTCGCTGACCATTCGGGTATTGCGGTGGACCGAACGTGGCGCCCAGTCCCCCTTGCGCACTTCATCGAGCATCGCGCCGCGGATTCGAATGCCCGCGTACGTCTCGAAACTCGCGCCTTTACTGGCGTCGTATTTGGTGGATACTTCAAGCAGGCCGATCATCCCGGCCTGGATCAGGTCTTCGACCTGGACACTGGCCGGCAAACGCGCCAACAGGTGGTAGGCAATCCGTTTTACCAGTGGCGCGTAACGCTCGATCAGCTCGCACTGCGCATCGCGGGCCGATATCTTGTAGAGGTTATAGCCACTGGCGGTCATAGCACCGGCCCTGCCGTTTGTTGTACGAGGCGCTCAACGAAAAATTCCAGGTGCCCGCGCGGGTTCGCCGGCAGCGGCCAGGTATCGACCTTCTGCGCGATCGCCTTGAACGCCAGCGAACATTTGGAACGCGGAAACGCTTCGTAAACCGCACGCTGTTTTTGCACGGCCTTGCGCACGCTTTCGTCGTATGGCACCGCGCCGACATATTGCAGGGCGACGTCGAGGAAGCGGTCCGTGACCTTGGTCAACTTGGCGAACAGGTTGCGCCCTTCCTGCGGGCTCTGGGCCATATTGGCCAGGACGCGGAAGCGGTTCATGCCGTAGTCGCGGTTGAGCAACTTGATCAACGCATAGGCGTCAGTGATCGAGGTCGGCTCGTCGCACACCACCAGCAGGACTTCCTGGGCGGCGCGCACAAAGCTGACCACCGAATCACCAATGCCCGCAGCCGTGTCGATCACCAGCACATCGAGGTTATCGCCGATGTCGCTGAAGGCCTGGATCAGGCCGGCGTGTTGAGCCGGTGTCAGGTGCACCATGCTCTGGGTGCCGGACGCGGCCGGCACGATACGAATGCCGCCCGGGCCTTGCAACAGAACGTCGCGCAGCTCACAGCGGCCTTCGATCACGTCGGCCAGGGTACGTTTGGGTGTCAGCCCCAAAAGGACGTCGACGTTCGCCAGCCCAAGGTCGGCGTCCAGAAGCATGACGCGCCGTCCGAGCTCAGCCAAAGCCAGCGACAAGTTCACTGACACGTTAGTTTTGCCGACGCCACCTTTGCCGCCGGTCACCGCGATCACCTGTACGGGATGCATGCTGCCCATGTTATTTCTTTACCTTGTCTTGCATAGACGGAGGCCACATTACTGGCTGCGCGTTCATCATCTGAACAATGCATGGCAGACCATCGATGTAGGTACAAAAACGATTCATTAATACCTCAGCCAACCTGCTTGGTGGGACTGTGGTAAATATCAGCGAACATGTCAGCCATGGCTTCTTCGCTGGGTTCTTCCTGCATTTGCACGCTGACTGCGCGACTGACCAATTGATGACGCCGCGGCAGATGCAAGTCATCCGGGATCCGTGGCCCATCGGTCAGGTAGGCCACCGGCAGTTCATGACTGATGGCCAGGCTCAACACATCGCCCAGACTGGCCGTTTCATCCAGTTTAGTCAGGATGCAGCCGGCGAGCCCGCAGCGCTTGTAACTGTGATAAGCGGCGGTTAGAACCTGTTTCTGGCTGGTGGTTGCGAGGACCAGGTAATTTTTTGACTTGATGCCACGTCCGGCCAGGCTTTCGAGCTGCATGCGCAGTGCCGGATCGCTGGCCTGCAGGCCGGCGGTATCGATCAACACCACACGCTTGCGCAACAAAGGCTCCAGCGCCTGCACCAGCGACTGCCCCGGGTCGACATGAGTCACCGGCACATTGAGGATGCGGCCCAGGGTCTTGAGCTGTTCCTGGGCGCCGATCCGGTAGCTGTCCATGCTCACCAGCGCAATGTTCTGCGCGCCGTACTTGAGCACGTAGCGGGCAGCGAGTTTGGCCAGGGTGGTAGTCTTGCCCATGCCGGCAGGGCCGACCATGGCAATCACGCCACCCTCTTCCAGGGGTTCGATTTCCGGTGTGGCGATCATCCGCGCCAGGTGCGCCAGCAGCATGCGCCAGGCCTGGCGAGGCTCGTCAATGTCGCCGATCATTGCCAGCAGATCCCGCGACAGCGGACCGGACAGGCCAATGCGTTGCAGCCGGCGCCACAGGTTGGCCTGGGCCGGGCGGCTGCCTTGCAGCTGATTCCACGCCAGGGAGCCCAACTGCACTTCCATCAGTTCGCGCAGGCTGTTGAGTTCAAAGCGCATCGAGTCAAATGCACGCGGATCGACACCGCCAGTGGCAGCGGGCGCCGGCGCCGGGCGTGCAGACTCGGTGTAGGTGGGTTCGACCAGCGGTTCGGCGGCAGTCAGGGGCAAGCCGGCGAACAGCTGGCGATTGGTGGCCTTGTCGCTCTCGCCTTCGCTGCGCAGGCTCAGTTCGGCCTGGGCGGTGACGATCCGCGACTGGGTCTTGCGCAATTCGTCCTCGAGTTCCATGTTCGGAACCCGCGGTGCCAGCGCCGACAGCTTGTAATCGAGGGCAGCCGTCAGCTCCACGCCGCCGGCGATTCGGCGGTTGCCGATGATCGCGGCATCGGCGCCCAGCTCGTCACGAACCAGTTTCATGGCCTGACGCATATCGGCGGCGAAAAAACGCTTAACTTGCATAAACCACTACCTCAGCCGTTGGGCCCTACTGTCGCAACGATGGTCACTTGCTTGTTGTCAGGGATTTCCTGATACGCCAACACGTGCAAACCCGGGACTGCCAGCCGACCGAACCGCGAGAGCATCGCGCGAACCGGACCGGCCACCAGCAGAATCACCGGTTGACCTTGCATTTCCTGACGCTGCGCAGCATCGATCAACGAGCGCTGCAGCTTCTCAGCCATGCTTGGCTCCAGCAGGACGCCCTCTTCCGAGCCCTGTCCTGCCTTCTGCAGACTATTGAGCAATATCTGTTCCAACCTTGGCTCCAGCGTGATAACTGGCAGCTCGGAGTCAGTACCTACAATGCTTTGGACGATTGCGCGGGATACGCCGACCCGCACGGCAGCCACCAACGCGGCGGTATCTTGACTCTTGGCCGCGTTGTTCGCGATGGCCTCGGCGATGCTGCGAATGTCCCGAACCGGCACCTGTTCGGCGAGCAAAGCCTGCAGCACCTTGAGCAACTGCGACAGCGACACCACGCCCGGCACCAGCTCTTCTGCCAGCTTGGGCGAGCTTTTGGCCAGCAATTGCATGAGTTGCTGCACTTCTTCGTGCCCGATCAGCTCGCTGGAGTGCTTGTACAGAATCTGGTTCAAGTGAGTGGCCACTACTGTACTGGCATCGACCACAGTGTATCCCAGCGACTGCGCCTGGGCACGCTGGCTGACTTCAATCCAGACCGCCTCCAGACCAAAAGCCGGATCTTTGGCGGTGATGCCGTTGAGCGTGCCGTAGACCTGCCCCGGGTTGATCGCCAGTTCGCGGTCCGGGTAAATCTCCGCCTCGGCCAGGATCACGCCCATCAGGGTCAGGCGATAGGCACTCGGCGCCAGGTCGAGGTTGTCACGAATGTGCACAGTGGGCATCAGGAAACCCAGGTCCTGGGACAGCTTCTTGCGCACGCCCTTGATCCGCGCGAGCAACTGCCCACCCTGATTGCGGTCGACCAGCGGAATCAGGCGATAGCCCACTTCCAGGCCAATCATGTCGATCGGCGTCACGTCGTCCCAGCCAAGTTCCTTGGTTTCCTGGGCGCGGGCCGGCGATGGCAGCAGTTCCTGCTGGCGCTTGACCTCTTCCAAGGCCTGCACCTTGACGCCGTTCTGCTTCTTCCAGAACAGGTACGCACCACCTGCCGCCAGCGCCGCCATGCTCAGGAAGGAAAAGTGCGGCATGCCGGGCACCAGACCCATCACCGCCATCAAGCCGGCGGCCACGGCCAGGGCCTTGGGCGAGGCGAACATCTGGCGACTGATCTGTTTGCCCATGTCTTCCGAACCGGAAGCACGGGTCACCATGATTGCCGCTGCGGTGGACAACAGCAGTGATGGCAATTGCGCCACCAAACCGTCACCGATGGTCAGCAGCGCGTACACCTTACCGGCGTCGGCAAACGTCATGCCGTGCTGGAAGATACCCACCGCAATGCCGCCGATCAGGTTGATAAACAGAATCAACAGGCCGGCAATGGCGTCACCGCGCACAAACTTGCTGGCACCGTCCATAGAACCGTAGAACTCGGCTTCCTGGGCCACTTCCGAACGGCGCGCCTTGGCCTGGTTCTGGTCGATCAAACCGGCATTGAGGTCGGCGTCGATCGCCATCTGCTTGCCGGGCATCGCATCGAGGGTGAAACGTGCGCTCACCTCGGAAATCCGCCCGGCACCCTTGGTCACCACGACGAAGTTGATGATCATCAGGATCGCGAACACCACGATACCGACCACGTAGTTGCCGCCGATCACCACCTCACCGAAGGCCTGGATCACCTTGCCCGCAGCGGCGTGACCGTCCTGGCCGTGCAGCATCACCACGCGTGTGGAGGCCACGTTCAACGCCAGCCGTAGCAGCGTCGCCACCAGCAGGATGGTGGGGAATACCGCAAAATCCAGCGGCCGCAACGCGTAGACGCACACCAGCAGGACCACGATGGACAACGCAATGTTGAACGTGAAGAACACGTCAAGCAGGAACGGCGGCATCGGCAACATCATCATCGCCAGCATGACCAGCAGCAACAACGGCACGCCCAGATTGCCCCGACTTAAGTCGGCAACGTTTGTGCGAGCACTGTTGAATAACTGAGAGCGATCCACCGATTTTCCTCGTTCCTGTAAAGCAAACTTTTGACGCCAGAAGCAGGCGCAAAGCCGCTATTGCAAGAAACCTTCCAACTTTCGCGGAGTGTTGAAGCAGAGGGGTTTATTCAGGAATTGTGGTGTTGCCTGGGCGGGCCTCATCGCGGGCAAGCCCGCTCCCACAGGTTGTGTGTCGACGGGTGATTTGGCGGCTATTCCTGCTTCTGAGGGGGCCGGCATCACCGGCACACAACTCAAGAATCGCGCCGCAGGTCCGGCGGAATCGGCAAGTCATCCTTGAGCGGGTCCGGGCGCTTGCCCCTGCCTGCCTTGTATTGGCGAATCTGATAGACATACGCCAGTACCTGGGCAACGGCCAGGTACAAGCCACCGGGTATTTCCTGGTCCAGCTCCGTGGAGTAGTAGATCGACCGCGCCAACGCCGGCGATTCCAGCAGCAGCACATTATTCGCCACGGCAATTTCACGCATCTTCAACGCCAGGAAATCGCTGCCCTTGGCCACCAGCATCGGCGCCCCGCCCTTGTCCGGGTCGTACTTGAGCGCCACGGCGTAGTGAGTCGGGTTGGTGATGACCACGTCGGCATCAGGAATGGCCGCCATCATCCGGCGCTGGGACATGTCGCGCTGCAGTTGCCGAATGCGCTGCTTGACCTCCGGCCGCCCTTCCTGGTCCTTGTGCTCGTCGCGCACTTCCTGCTTGGTCATCTTCAGTTTCTTGGCGCTTTCCCACAGCTGCACCGGCACGTCCACGGCGGCGATGATGATCAGGCCGCAAGCCATCCACAACGAGCTCCAGCCGACCACCTGCAGGCTGTGGATGATCGCCATGTCCAGCGGTTCGTGGGCGATGCGCAAGAGGTCGTCGATGTCCGAGGACAACACGGCCAGGGCCACGAACAGGATGATGAAGAACTTGGCCAGGGCCTTGAGCAGCTCTACCACGGCCTTCGACGAGAACATGCGCTTGAGCCCGGCGCCGGGGTTCATGCGGCTGAACTTGGGCGCCATGGTGCCGGCGGAGAACAGCCAGCCACCCAGGGAAATCGGGCCGATCAGGGCCGCAAGCAACAGCGTGATCATCACCGGCTGGATGGCCAGCAAGGCGATCAGCCCTGAATGCAGGAGGAAGGTCCCCATGGACCGCTGGTCGAGGATGACTTCGCGCGACAGCGAGAAATTCATGCGCATCAGGTCCATCATTTCCTGGGCAAGCGCGCCGCCGAAGATTAGCAGCGCGGCCGAACCGGCGAGCATGATGGCCAGGGTGTTGAGCTCTTTGGAACGGGCGATCTCGCCCTTCTCCCGGGCGTCCTTTTTCTTTTTCTCCGTGGGGTCTTCTGTCTTGTCCTGACCGCTCTCGCTCTCTGCCATGGCTCAGCGCGCCCGTGCCAGTTCGCGCAACCACTGCAGGGCCTCGGAGGCCAGTGGTTGATACTGATTGATGATGTCGGCAAGCCCGACCCAGACGATGAACAGCCCGAGCACCAGGGTCAGCGGGAAGCCGATGGAGAAGATGTTGAGCTGCGGCGCGGCCCGGGTCATCACGCCAAACGCGATGTTGACCACCAGCAGCGCCGTGATCGCCGGCAATACCAGCAGCAATGCGGCCCCCAGGACCCAGCCCAGCTTGCCCGCCAGCTCCCAGAAATGGGTGACCATCAGGCCACTGCCGACGGGCAAGGTGGTGAAGCTTTCGGTGAGGATTTCGAACACCACCAGATGGCCGTTCATGGACAGGAACAGCAGCGTGACCAGCATGGTGAAGAACTGCCCGATCACCGCCACCGAGACGCCGTTGGTGGGGTCGACCATCGAGGCGAAGCCCATGCCCATCTGAATCGAGACGATCTGCCCGGCGACCACGAATGCCTGGAAAAACAGCTGCAAGGCAAAGCCCAGGATCGCCCCGATGAGAATCTGCTCGGCGATCAGCAGCAGGCCACTGAGGTCCAGCGCATTCACCGGCGGCATCGGCGGCAGGCCCGGGACGATCACCACGGTAATGGCCAGCGTGAAGTACAGGCGCACGCGAGTGGGCACCAGGGTCGTGCCGACAATGGGCATAACCATCAGCAGCGCGCCGACGCGAAACAACGGCAACATGAAGGTCGCCACCCAGGTGCTGATCTGGGTATCGGTCAGTTGCAGCAGCGACTGCATGGCTTAGCCAATGACCTGGGGAATACTGCCGTACAACTGCAGGATGTATTCCATGAAGGTCTGCACCAGCCACGGCCCGGCAACGATCAGCGTGACCAGCATCACCAGCAGTCGCGGCAGGAAGCTCAACGTTTGTTCGTTGATCTGGGTCGCTGCCTGGAACATCGCCACCAGCAACCCCACCAGCAAGCTCGGGATCACCAGCACGGCCACCATCATGGTGGTCAGCCACAGCGCCTCGCGGAAGATGTCTACCGCTACTTCCGGCGTCATGGCGACACACCGCCGAAGCTGCTGGCGAGCGTGCCGATGATCAGTGCCCAGCCATCTACCAGCACGAACAGCATGATCTTGAACGGCAGGGAAATAATCAGCGGCGACAGCATCATCATACCCATGGCCATCAGCACACTGGCCACGACCAGGTCGATGATCAGGAACGGAATGAAGATCATAAAGCCGATCTGGAACGCGGTCTTGAGCTCGGAGGTGACGAATGCCGGCACCAGAATAGTCAGCGGGGCCTGATCCGGGGAGGCGATGTCGGTGCGCTTGGACAGGCGCATGAACAGCTCAAGGTCGCTGCTGCGGGTCTGCGCCAGCATGAAGTCCTTGATCGGCACCTGGGCCTTGGCCACGGCATCCTGGGCGGTCAGTTTCTCGGCCAGGTACGGCTGCAGGGCATCCTGGTTAACCCGGTCGAACACCGGCGCCATGATGAACAGGGTCAGGAACAGCGCCATGCCCGTGAGGATCTGGTTCGACGGCGTCTGCTGCAGGCCCAGGGCCTGGCGCAGGATCGAGAAGACGATGATGATCCGGGTGAAACTGGTCATCAGCATGACAAACGCCGGGATGAAACTCAGCGCCGTCATGATCAGCAGGATCTGCAGGCTGACCGAGTACTCCTGGGCGCCGTCGGCATTGGTGCCGAGCGTGATGGCCGGGATCGACAACGGATCGGCGGCCAATGCCAGTGGTGCAGCCAGCAGCAAGGCCAGCGTCAAGACGATGCGTAGCGCACCCATTACTTCTTATCCTTCTGGTCCTTGCCCATCAGCTCCATCAGGCGCAGGGCGAACTCCGGGGTGGCTTTTTCCGAACTGGCCGGCACCTGCACCGGCTCCTTGAGCACATGCAAGGCGGTGATGCTGCCAGGGCTCAAGCCGAGCAGGATCTGCTCATTGCCCACTTGCACCAGCATCAAGCGATCACGCGGACCGAGTGCGCGCGAACCGATCAGTTCGATCACCTGGCCTTTGCCGGCAGGGCCTGCCTGCTGCACCCGACGCAGCAACCAGGCGAGGAAGAAGATCAGCCCCAGCACCAGCAGCAAGCCGAACACCAACTGCGTCAATTGCCCCGCCACCCCACTGCCCACCGCCGGCGTCGCGGCAGCCGTGGCCACCGGTTCGGCCGCCAGGGCGCTCAAGGGCAATGCCAACAAAAAACCCAGGACCCTGTTCACTCAGCGCAGCTTCTTGATGCGTTCGCTTGGGCTGATCACGTCCGTCAGGCGGATGCCGAACTTCTCGTTGACCACCACCACTTCGCCGTGGGCGATGAGCGTGCCATTGACCAGCACGTCCAGCGGCTCACCGGCCAGGCGATCGAGTTCGATCACCGAGCCCTGGTTGAGCTGCAGCAGGTTGCGAATATTGATATCGGTGCTGCCCACTTCCATGGAAATCGACACCGGAATATCGAGGATCACGTCCAGGTTCGGACCGTCGAGGGTCACTTGCTCGTGGTTTTTCGGCGAGGCGCCGAACTCTTCCATTTGCAGGCGATTGGACGGCGAGCTGCCGGAATCAGCAGCCAGCAGCGCGTCAATCTCGTCCTGCGAAGCATCACCGGATTCTTCCAGGGCCGCAGCCCATTCATCAGCCAGTGCCTGGTCGTCCTGGGAATTCATATCGCTAGCCATCATGTGTCCTCGGCGAGCGCCCATCTCGGATGGACGCCGTCAGTTAAAAACGAATAAAGACGCCGATCACCGGCGCTCGATCGGCTCGATCACCTGCAACGCGAGGTTGCCTTTGTGCGAGCCCATCTTGACCTTGAACGCAGGCACGCCATTGGCGCGCATGATCATTGTTTCCGGCATGTCCACCGGAATGATGTCCCCCGGCTGCATGTGCAGGATGTCCCGCAGGCGCAGTTGACGGCGGGCAACAGTGGCACCAATCGGCACGTCGACGTCCAGCACGTCCTGGCGCAGGGCGTTGACCCAGCGCTCGTCCTGATCGTCGAGGTCCGACTGGAAGCCGGCATCGAGCATCTCGCGCACCGGCTCGATCATCGAGTACGGCATGGTGATGTGCAGGTCGCCGCCACCGCCATCGAGTTCGATATGGAAAGTCGACACCACAATCGCCTCGCTCGGCCCGACGATGTTGGCCATGGCCGGGTTCACTTCCGAGTTGATGTACTCGAAGTTGACTTCCATGATTGCCTGCCAGGCCTCCTTCAAATCGATGAAGGCCTGCTCCAGCACCATGCGCACCACGCGCAGCTCGGTCGGAGTGAATTCGCGACCTTCAATCTTGGCGTGGCGACCGTCGCCGCCGAAGAAGTTGTCCACCAGCTTGAACACCAGCTTGGCGTCGAGAATGAACAAGGCAGTGCCGCGCAACGGTTTGATCTTGACCAGGTTAAGACTGGTCGGCACGTACAGCGAGTGCACGTATTCGCCGAACTTCATCACCTGCACGCCACCGACCGCCACGTCTGCCGAGCGGCGCAGCAAGTTGAACATGCTGATGCGGGTGTACCGCGCGAAACGCTCGTTGATCATTTCCAGGGTCGGCATGCGTCCACGGACGATGCGATCCTGGCTGGTCAGGTCGTAGCTTTTGACAGCACCGGGTTCAGAGGTGTTGTCGGTCTGTACCAGACCGTCGTCGACGCCATGCAACAGCGCATCGATCTCATCCTGGGACAGCAGGTCCTGCACGGCCATGTCGTGTTCCTACTGCAGTACGAAATTAGTGAAGAGCAACTGCTCGATGGCGACCTTGCCGAGTTCTTTCTGCGCCACTTCCTGGACGCTGGCGGTGGCCTTCTGACGCAGCATTTCCTGACCGACCGGCGAGGCCAGGGTGGCGAAATCCTGCCCGGAGAACAGCATCACCAGGTTGTTGCGGATGACCGGCATGTGCACCTTGAGCGCTTCCATGTCAGCCTGGTTGCGACCCATCATGGTGATGCTCACCTGCATGTAGCGCTGGCGGCCGTTCTGGTTGTAGTTGGAAACGAACGCCGGCAGCAAAGGCTCGAAGACCGCCGCCTGCTTGCCCGCCACGGCGGTTTCGGCAACGACGGCAGGCTTGCTTTCGGGGCTGTGCATGAAGAACCAGGTCGCCCCCACGGACACGCCGATCGCCAGCAGCAACGCCACCACGACCAGGATGATCAGCTTGAGTTTGCCTTTGGTTGCAGGGTCTTTTACTGCTGCGTCGCTCTTCGCCATGCCAATAATCCGTCACTATTCGGGGTTTCACAGTTGCACGGGAAGGCAAGAGCAAGTGTTATGCCATGTAGGAAAAATTGAGTGGGGATGGAAGCGCAAAAGATCGCAGCCTGCGGCAGCCCCTACAGCGTGTACACCATCCCACTGTAGGAGCTGCGGCAGGGCTGCGATCTTTTGAAAGGGCACCGCCCAATTTCAGGCGTAATAGTCGACTGCACTGGAGCCGATCACGCTGGTGGCTGCGGCCACTTGCGCAACCGCCGGGGCGAGGTCTTCATCCATGGCATCCAGACGACCGCCACCGGCTTCTGCGCGCCCAGCCTGACTCTGCTGGGCCTGTTGCTGATCCTGGCCCCGGGACTGGTCGGAGACATTGACGTCGACCTGCCCCATGCCCTGCTGCACGAACATCTCGCGCAGCCGGTACATTTGCCCGTCCAGCGCTTCGCGAACGCCGGGATAGGCGCTCATGAAGGTCACCTGGGTCTGCTGGTCAGGCACCATGTTCACCCGGATGTCCAGGCGGCCAAGCTCGGCCGGCTGCAACTGGATATCGGCCGCCTTGAGGTTGGCGCTGGAGAGATACATCACGCGGTTGACCACTTCTTCGGTCCAGCCGCTCTGGTGCATGGCGATCGGCTGGTTTACCGGGATCGCGTTGGCGGTCTTGGGGGTGGCCGCCTGGGTCAGTGCAGCCAGGCGGTTGGCGAAATCTTCGACGCGGGTGTCGCTGGTCGAGGCTTTCAAGTCCTTGAGGCCATCATCGATCAGGCCGCTGAAGGCCTTCTCTCCTCCCTGGCTGGTACTGTCCTTGCCGGCTTGCACGTCCAGCATATTGGCCAGGCCGGAGGCGAAATTCTGCGCCGAAGTCGACTCGCCGTCTGCCTGGGCCGGGGAAGCCTTGGCTTGCGCCTGACTGGAAGCGGACACATGCCCGCTCTGCTCCAGGGCCATGCGCACGGCTGGAAGCGCATCGAGGGGGTCGGCTTCAGGATCGAAATCAGGGTCGGCAGCGACGGCTGCAGCCGCCAGTGCTGCGGCTGTAGCGGGGTCGAGCGCAGGCTCGGTGGCGGCCACAGGGGCGGCGGGCTGCGACTCAACCACGGACGCAGTTGCAGTTGCAGGGTCAGCCGCAACCGTTGTGTCGCCGGTCTCGTCACTGGCGACCTTATCGTCGACCTGCGCCGGTTTATCGGCGGGCAAGGATTTGCCGCTATCGGCAACTTGAGGTTTCGCGGCGGCAGACTTGTCGTTGCCCAAGTCCTTTTTTGCAGCGAAGTCAGGCGACTTGTCGCGCACCGTCCGGGCAGCAGTGTCAAACCCGTCAGCAGGACTGGTTCGCTCCTGCCGGGCATACACGTTAGCGAAGCTCGAGGCCTTGCCCGCCGGCTCGGCGGGCGACGCCAAGGGATTGGCGGATGCGGGTTGAGCCTTGGCCTTGGCGGCGGCCTGAAGCAGCAAATTCGGGGTAACGGGCATGGGACAGTCTCCGCCGCACTGTGGTCGATGATACAAGTGGGTGGATTACTGCAAAGGTCGAGCCAGGTTTACTGAACTGACGCTAGACGGACCGCGTGATGTGACTGCCTGCGAGGGAGCGCTCGGCCTGATAGAGAGGAAGAACCAAGGCAAATTCGGAGCCGATCGCATGGACGAGTTTTTCCAGCTCGGCAGGTTCGCTGTTTCTACCGTTTTTGGCGCGCTGCTCCAGCTCATTGCATAACTCTGCAAGGCGAACCGCCCCCATGTTGCTGCAACTGCCTTTAAAACTGTGTGCAGTTTCCATCAGCTGCGCGGCATCCTGCGTCCCGCGCAAGATAACCAACCGCTCTTCGGCGTCGGCAAGGAAGATATCCAGCAACATCGGATATTCATCTTCCATGACTTCCTGCAAGGCGCGCAAAACGTCGCGATTCAGATGTGGGGAATCCACTTGTTCACTCCTTGATCAAGAATGGGCAGGATTATGCCAGAGCCTCCCAGAAAAACTCCACGTGAGCACTGCGACCATCGTCGGACCACCGGGCATTACGCCCCAATTGTCGGACCAGGCTGATACCACGTCCCGACAAACGGACACTGTCCAGCGGTCGCTCGATCACCCGCACCACATCAAATCCCTTGCCACTGTCTTCCACCCGAATGGTCAGGCAACCGCCCTCGCCCTCCGGCACCACCTGCAGGTGCACGCGCACGTAACCTGCGTCCAGGGCATCCAGGCGCGTGTCGCGCTCCTGATAATAGCGGGCAAATCCCAGGGCATCGCGCTTGAGACTGGAATCGAGCCCGAGCACGCCGTGCTCCAGGGCATTGGAATACAGCTCCGCCAGCACACTGTACATCGCTCCGCTCTGGGCCCGCAGGCCGTGCACTTCGCTGAGCATTTGCAGGAGGTAGGGCAGTGGATTGAAGCGCTTGAGCGAGTCGGCGCGAAATTCGAAGCTGACGGACCAGTCCAGCGGGCACGACTGCCCACTGTCGGAGTAGACCAGTGTCGGTGGGCGCATCTGCGCCGCGTCGATCAGGCTGACTTCGAGCAGACTGACATCGTCCCGGGCTTGCCCGCGAAAATCGCCCAATGCCTGCTCGATTTCCTGAAACAGTGCATCCGGCTGCCGGTTGGCGGCAAACACTTGCTGCAGGCGCTCCACTCCGAACAGCTGTTCGTTGGCATCGCAGGTGTCGATCACGCCATCGGACAACAGGAACACCCGATCACCCACCGCCATGGGCAGCACTTCGGTGCGATCGTCAAACGCCTGCGGGCTCAGCACCCCCAGCGGCAAATGCCTGGCCGGCAACGGCGTGCGCTCGCCAGTGGCGATCCGGTGCAGGTAGCCGTCGGGCATGCCGCCATTCCAGACTTCCACCGAGCGGCTCTGGAAGCTCAGGCGCAGCAACGTCGCGCAGCAGAACATGTCCACCGGCAGGATGCGCTTGAGCTTGGCGTTCATCTCGCGCAGGGTTTCCGAGAGCCCGTAACCCTTGGCAGTCATGCCGTAGAAGACCTCGGCCAGAGGCATGGCGCCAACGGCCGCAGGCAAGCCATGGCCGGTGAAGTCCCCCAGCAGCACGTGCATGTCACCGGCCGGGGTAAACGCGGCCAGCAGCAGATCGCCGTTGAACAACGCATACGGCGATTGCAGGTAGCGGATGTTGGGGGCGTTCAGGCATCCGGAATGCGCCACCTTGTCGAACACCGCCTTGGCCACGCGCTGCTCGTTGAGCAGGTATTCGTGGTGCCGGGCGATCTGGTCACGCTGCTCCAGCACCGTGGCCTGCAAGCGGCGCAAGCGGTCCATTGCCTTGATCTTGGCGGCGAGGATCACCTGATTGTAGGGCTTCGCCAGAAAATCGTCACCGCCAGCCTCCAGGCAGCGCGCCAGGGCTTCGCTTTCGGTGAGCGAGGTCAGAAAGATGATGGGCACCAGGGTTTCCCCGGCCAGCGCCTTGATCTGTCGTGCGGCTTCGAAACCGTCCATCACCGGCATCATGGCGTCCATCAACACCAGCTGCGGGTGCTGCGAACGAAACGCTTCGACTGCCTCGGCGCCGTTGGAGGCGGTCAACACCGCATGGCCCTGGCGGCGGACGATGGTCGAGAGCAACAGGCGATCGGCCGCACTGTCCTCGGCGATCAGGATCGTCAGTGCTTCAAGCGGCGACTGCACCGAATTCAACTGATGTCGAACAGTTTGTCGAAATTGGAAATGGCGAGGATTTTCTTCACGTCGATGCTGCTGTTGACCACGCGAATGTCGGATTGGTCGCCGCCAGCGTGATCGCGCAGCAACAGCAGCATGCCCAAGGCGGAGCTGTCGAGGTAGGTGGCCTCCTTCAGATCCACCACCACAGCATTGAGATTCCTGTCCTCATAGGACTGGCGAAACTCCTGATGCTTGGCGAAATCGAAACGACCCTTGATCGATATCGTCAGTTTTTGCCCATCCGGGGAAACTTCTGAGACGACTGACATTGTTGGCTTCCTTGTCTTGGGGGAACTTGCTAGTACAAGGTGTAGCATTTGGTGGTGACAGGAGCAAGATCAAAAGGGGCGGAGATTAATAAGGGTTTTGCCGCGGCAGCCGCTGGGACAATTCATCCAGCAGCTTCTGCTCACGCTTGTCCTCCAGGCGGCGCGCCTCATCCATGTAGCGCAGCACCAGTTTGCGCAGCCCTTCCACTCGGGCATAGGCCTGCTGCCAGGTGTCGCGTGCCTTGTTCAGGTTGTTCTGGTGCCAGGCCAGGCTTTGCCGCTGCTGATCGATAGCAGTGCCCAGTTGCGCGAGAAACCCCTGATAGCCGAGCAACCACTGGCCGGACACCCCACTGCTGCCGCGCACGATCCATTGCTCCTGATAATCGAGACGGAAGGCTTCAAGGTCGGCGAGCTTGCTTTCGGCCAGGCGCACCTGGCCCTGAAAATGCCCAAGGCGCTGCACCGCGGCTTTCTCGACCTTCTCGGCCATGTCCACCACGGGCGCCAGGCGCGAAGCTCGACTCTGGGCCATGGCCGGTTAGCCGCCGGCCGCCGGGGCGAAGATCGAGCCAAGATAGGCTTCGCTCTCACCCAGGCTGATGTTGTCGTTCAAGCCCTGGCGCAGGTATTTGACCAGCTGCGGTTGCAGGGCAATCGCCAGGTCGGTCTCGCGGTCACCGCCGGCCACGTAGGCGCCGACGCTGATCAGGTCGCGACTCTGTTGATAACGCGACCACAGCTGCTTGAAGTATTGCGCCCGGGTCATGTGCTCCGGCGTCACCACCGACGGCATGACCCGGCTGATGGACGCCTCGATATCGATAGCGGGGTAGTGACCTTCCTCGGCCAGGCGCCGCGACAGCACGATGTGACCGTCGAGCACGCCCCGTGCGGAGTCGGCAATCGGGTCCTGCTGGTCATCGCCTTCGGACAGCACCGTATAAAACGCGGTGATCGAGCCCCCGCCCTTCTCCGCATTACCCGCGCGCTCGACCAGTTTCGGCAACTTGGCAAACACTGAAGGCGGGTAGCCCTTGGTCGCCGGCGGTTCGCCAATGGCCAGGGCGATTTCCCTCTGGGCCTGGGCGAATCGGGTCAGGGAATCCATGAGCAACAGGACATTCTTGCCCTTGTCGCGGAAATACTCGGCGATGCGCGTGCAGTACATCGCGGCACGCAGGCGCATCAACGGCGCATCGTCCGCCGGCGAAGCCACCACCACTGAACGCTTGAGCCCTTCCTCGCCAAGGATGTGCTCGATGAATTCCTTCACCTCCCGTCCGCGCTCGCCGATCAAGCCGACGACCACGATGTCGGCCTCGGTAAAGCGGGTCATCATGCCCAACAGCACACTCTTGCCCACGCCGGTACCGGCAAACAGACCCAGACGCTGGCCGCGCCCCACGGTCAACAATCCGTTGATCGAGCGGATGCCCACATCCAGCGGCTCGCTGATCGGCTCGCGCTTGAGCGGGTTGATCGTAGGGCCATCCATCGGCACCCAGTCCTCGGCTTTCATCCCGCCCTTGCCGTCAAGCGCACGACCGGCGCCGTCCAGTACCCGCCCGAGCATGCTCATGCCCATCGGCAAGCGACCGGCATCGGCCAGCGGCACCACCCGGGCGCCCGGCGCAATACCGGCGACGCTGCCTACCGGCATCAGGAACACCTTGTTGCCGGAGAAGCCCATGACTTCGGCTTCCACCTGCACTGGCTGGTAACTGTCGTCGTTGATGACCATGCAGCGGCTGCCCATGGCGGCGCGCAAGCCTTCGGCTTCGAGGGTCAGGCCGACCATGCGCAGCAGGCGGCCTTCCAGGATCGGGCCGCCGGTCAGTTGCGTGGCCTCGGCGTAACTGCCCAGGCGCTTGGCGAAGCTGGTGCGATCAAGGCGCATCAGGTTCGTCCGCCGCCGGGGCGACTGGCGGCGGATTGCGCCCCGACAGCTCCACGCTCAAGTCCGGGGCAGCAGGATGCAGGGCCTGTTCGTGAAGTTGATCGAACAGCTTGGCCATGACCCGCGCCAGGCGTGTTTCCACCGTGGCATCGATGCGACTGTGTTCGGTCTCGACCCGGCAACCACCGGGCAACAAGGTGTCGTCCTCGACGATGCGCCAAGTTTCTTCATGACGCTCGCGCAGGGCTTTGACCTGTTCAAAATCCTGCGGATTGATGTACAGCCGCACGTTCCCCACGCCCAGCGGCAAAAGCTTCAGGGCATCGCGCATGACGTGTTCAAGCTGGGTCGAATCGATCGCCAGTTCGCGCTGGATCACTTGTTTGGTGATGTGCTGCACCAGGTCGACTAAAGATTTTTCGATCTGGGTGTCCTGCTCGGCAATCGGTTCGAACAACTGACCCATGAGCTTTTCCAGCGCGCCGACCTTGGCCGACAGCGCCGCTTCGGCTTCCTGGCGAACCTTGAGCGTCGTGCTGTGGAAACCCTCGCGCTCGCCCGTGGCGAAGCCTTCGTTGTAGGCCTCCTGGCGAATGCTCTCGAGCTCTTCGAGGGTCATTGGCTGGACCTCATCGAGCGGCACCTCCTCCATTTCCGGAGGCTCGGGCACAGGTTCCGGCTCGGGCGCGGGGACGTAGGGATCGAAACTGGGCAGGGACCAGATATCAACAGTGCTGACGTCCTTGGCACGGATCAGGTCAGTCTGGGACTCATCGTGTTTGGTCGACATGGTGACCTTAGATCATCTCTTCGCCGCCCTTCCCGCCGAGAACGATTTCTCCGGCTTCGGCCATACGGCGGGCGATGGTGAGGATTTCTTTCTGTGCGGTTTCCACGTCGCTGACGCGCACCGGGCCCTTGGCCTCGAGGTCGTCGCGCAACAGTTCGGCCGCTCGTTTGGACATGTTCTTGAAGATCTTCTCCTTGACGTTCTCGTCCGAACCCTTGAGGGCCAGCACCAGTACGTCGGAGGACACTTCGCGCAGCAACGCCTGGATGCCGCGGTCGTCGACATCGGCCAAGTTGTTGAACACGAACATCAGGTCTTCGATCTGACCGGACAGGTCTTCGTCGACTTCGCGGATCGAGTCCATCAACTGCCCTTCCATCGAGCTGTCGAGGAAGTTCATGATATCGGCTGCGCGCTTGATGCCACCGAGGTTGGTGCGCGAGGCGTTGGAGTTGCCGGAGAACTGCTTCTCGAGAATCTGGTTGAGTTCCTTCAGCGCCGCCGGCTGCACGGTATTAAGCGAGGATACGCGCAGGATGATGTCCAGGCGCACCTTGTGGTCGAAATTGCCCAGCACTTCGCCAGCCTGGTCCGGGTCGAGATACGCCACGACGATCGCCTGGATCTGTGGGTGCTCGTAGCGGATCACGTCGGCGACAGCGCGCGGTTCCATCCATTTCAGGCTGTCGAGGCCGCTGGTGTTGCCCCCCAGCAGGATCCGGTCAATCAGGCCGTTGGCCTTGTCTTCGCCCAGGGCCTGGGTGAGCATCTTGCGCACGTAGTCGTCAGAACCGACGCCCAGGCTGGTCTGGTCGCCGACGATGTCGACGAACTCGCTCATCACCTGCTCGACCTGCTCGCGGTGCACGTTGCCCATCTGCGCCATGGCCACGCCCACACGCTGGACCTCCTTGGGCCCCATGTGGCGCAACACCTGCGCAGCATCGGTAGAGCCCAGGGACAGCAGCAGGATCGCGGCTTTGTCGACCTTGGACAGTTTGGCGGCAACGGCTCGGTTATCACTCATCTGCGTTAATCCACTCTTTCACGACCTGGGCCACACGACCCGGATCTTCTGCCACCAGACTCTTGATTGCGTTCAACTGTGCATCATAGCCTTCGCTCGGACTCGGCAGCAGGATGCTCTGCGGACCGCCGAGGCTGACGCGGTCGTTGGCCAGTTCGCCATCCAGGCCGCCCATGCCACCCAACTCGACGTCGCTGCCCATGCCGACCAGCTGCTTGCCTTTGCCGCCATTGGTGATGTTGTTGAGCACCGGGCGCAGCACACCAAACACCAGCACCAGGATGAACAACACGCCCAGCACTTGCTTGATCACGTCCCAGAACCACGGCTGGGAATAGAACGGCACATCGGCAATCACTTCGCTGCGCTCGGCTGAGAACGGCATGTTGATCACGCTCACACTGTCACCACGGCTGGCGTCGAAGCCGACCGCGTCCTGCACCAGACGGGTGAAGCGCGCCAATTCGTCGGCGGTCCACGGCGCGCGGCTGGTTTCACCGTTGGCCGGGTTGATCTTGACCTGATCGTCCACCACCACCGACACCGACAAGCGATTCAACCGCCCCTGCTGCTGCTTGGTGTGGCTGATGGAACGGTCGAGCTCGAAGTTCTTGGTGGACTGCTGACGCTTGTCTGCCGGGTAAGGCGCCAGCATCGGCTGACCGGTGGCAGGGTCCATGATCTGTTGGCCGTTGGCGTCCAGCAGCGGCTGGCCGGGCTGCACCATGCCGGCAGAAGCGGTAGCGCCACCGGTGGTTGCAGGCGCGGACGCCGGCGATGGCGGTTGGTTGCTCAGGGCCCCCGGTACGCCTTGCGGACCATTGCTGGTGGTGCGTTGTTCGTTCACCGACTGCTCGCTGCGCAACGCCGGCTGGTCCGGATTGAACTGCTCGGAGGTCGATTCGACGGCGCTGAAATCCACGTCGGCGGACACTTCAGCCTTGTAGCGATCGTTACCCAGCACCGGTTGCAGGATGTTGTGCACGCGCTGGGTCAGCATGCTTTCCATGCGGCGGCTGTAATCGAATTGCTTGCCGGCCATGGTCAGCTCGGAATTTTCCGCCTGGTCCGATAGCAGGTTGCCTTTCTGGTCGACCACGGTGACCTGGGACTTGCTCAGCTCAGGCACGCTGGTCGCCACCAGGTTGATGATCGCCAGCACCTGGCCAGGCTCCAGGGAGCGGCCGGAGTACAGTTCGATCAGTACCGAGGCGCTCGGCTTGCGTTCGTCGCGCACGAACACCGAGCTTTTCGGAATGGCCAGGTGCACCCGGGCACCCTTGACGTTGTTCAGGCTGGAGATGGTGCGCGCCAGTTCGCCTTCGAGGCCGCGACGATAACGGGTGGCTTCCATGAACTGGCTGGTGCCCAGGCCCTGGTCCTTGTCGAGGATTTCAAAGCCGATATTGCCGTCGCTGGGAGTGACACCAGCGCCCGCGAGCTTGAGCCGCGCGCGGGACAGGTCTTCGGCCTTGACCAGCAAGGCGCCGGAATTGGGTTCGACGGAGTAGGCAATGTCAGCGGCCGCCAGTGTGTCCATCACTTGCTTGGCGTCCATTCCGGCGAGGCTGCCGTACAGCGGACGGTAATCCGGTTGCTGGGACCACAGAACCACGGCAAAGCCAATGGCCACGCTCGCTGCCAGCCCGACCAACAGGCCGACCTGACGCAACATGGTCATCTGGGAAAGGTTTTCCAGGAAGGACAAGCCGAACAGCGGCGGTTTGCCGTCTATTGCGCTGGCCTTGGCCGGAACGTTATCGCTGGCTGCTTCTGCCATGACTCAATATCGTCCTTAAACCGGCATCTGCATGATGTCTTGATACGCCTGGACCAGCTTGTTGCGCACCTGGGTGATGGCCTGGAACGACACGCCGGCTTTTTCCTTGGCGATCATCACGTCAGTCAGGTCGACACCGCTTTTACCGATCTCGAACGCGGTGGACAGCTGGCTGGACGCCTGCTGGGTTTCGTTCACTTTATTGACGGCCTGGCCGAGCATATCGGAGAAGCTGCTGCCCGGCAGTTGAGGCACGGCGGCAGTCGCTTTAGGCGCAGACATGGCGTCCATTTGCATGGCTCGCATATCCAGCATCAACCGATTAAATTCAATACCTTGGCTCATGTTCCACTCCCAATGACTACCCGCAATTTTTTGACGCTCACTCGGCGGGTATACAGGTGGTAGCAACAAGGGTGCCAGCTATGTGGGCACTGATCACAAATCAGGTTATCCGGGATCAGGTGGCGAACAGGTAAGCTTCCACGTCCATCCCGGCATCGCGCATCTGCGCCAGTTTGTAGCGCAGGGTGCGCGGGCTGATGCCCAGGCGTTCGGCGGCTTCCTTGCGCCGGCCACGTTCGGTGCGCAGGGTGTCGATGATCATCTGGAACTCGCGTCGGCGCAGATCATCCCCCAGCGCCCCGGCGGACTCGGCCTCGACCAGGGGCAGCGGCGCCGCCAATGCCGGCAACGGCGCACAGGCAACCGGCCCGGCCAGGCAGAAATCCTGAGGCTGGATCAACCCGCCCTGCTGCAGGATCAACGCCCGCTGGATGGCGTTATCCAGCTCGCGCACATTCCCCGGCCACGGATAAGCGATCAGGCACGCCTGCGCTTCTGGCGAAAGCCTGGCCGCCGCATGCTTCATTTTATTGACGTGTTTGGCCAGCAGACGCTCAGCCAACGGCAGAATGTCGGCGGTCCGTTCGCGCAACGGGCGCCAGGCCAGCGGGAACACCGACAGTCGATAGTACAGATCCTCCCTGAAGCGCCCCGCCGCCACTTCCGCAGCCAGGTCGCGGTTAGTGGTGGCGACCACCCGGATATCCAGGGAAATCGGCTTGCGCGCACCCACCCGCTCGACCTCGCGTTCCTGCAACACCCGCAGAAGCTTGGCCTGCAGCCCCATGGGCATCTCGGATATCTCGTCGAGCAGGATAGTGCCGCCATCCGCCTGCTCGAACTTGCCCGCCTGCGCGGCAATCGCGCCGGTGAACGAGCCCTTTTCGTGGCCAAACAACGTGGCCTCGAGCATGTTGTCGGGGATCGCCGCGCAGTTGATTGCAATAAACGGCTGGGTAGCCCGATGGGAGTGTTGATGGATGTAGCGCGCCAGCACTTCCTTGCCGGTTCCGGACTCGCCGGAAATCAGCACGGTGGAATCACTGCGGGCCACGCGAGCGGCCAGGTCCAGCAGCTGGGCGCTGGCCGGCTCGAACGCAATCGGCCCCTCGCCCTCGGCTGGGACACTGCCCAAGGCGTGCCGCGCCAGCAAATCGAGCAGCGCCTTGGGCTCGAACGGCTTGACCAGATAGTCCACCGCGCCCTGGCGCATGGCATCCACCGCACGCTCGACCGCACCGTGGGCCGTCATCAGCAACACAGGCAGCTGCGGCTGCCGCGCACGCAACAGGCTCAACAGTTGATGACCATCCATGCCCGGCATGTTGACGTCGCTGAGCACCAGGTTGAACGCATCCTTGGTGACGGCCGTCAGGGCCTCTTCTGCCGAGCCGACGGCGACGTAATCGTGCCCCGCGAGCAGCAGGGTATCGGCCAGCGCTTCGCGCAGAGCCCGGTCATCCTCGACCAGCAGAACCTTGATTGGCATTTGGGTTACTTCGCTCCCTGCTTGCGATGGACGTTTTCGATTGCGGCGGGGACCAGAGTCTCCGTGGCGCTCTCTCGTTTTTCGCGAGCGAGCTCGCTCCTGCAGGGGGGTTGTTCATTGGAAAACAGCGGCAGGATCACCTGCGCACACGTGCCGCGACCGGGTCGCGAGCGCAGCAGCAATTCTCCCTGATGCGCACGGGCGACTGCCTTGACCACGGTCAGGCCCAGGCCCGTTCCGGTGGCCTTGGTGGTGAAAAAAGGTTCGCCCAGACGCGCCAGCACCGCAGGATCGATGCCGCTGCCACTGTCGCTGATCGCCACCCGCAGGTGGTTGCCCCGGGCATAGAGATGCACCTTCAATCGCACGTCCGTGGCGCTGGCCTGGATGGCATTCTCGATCAGGTTGAGGATCGCCCCCACCAGGGTGTCGCGGTTGCACAGCAACTCACCGGCATGGCTATCGCATTGCCAGCGAATCGGCAGACCCTGCACATGCGCCTGGGCCGCCGCCTGAAGCGACTGCATGAGCATTTTGGCGGTGATTCGGTCGGTCAGCGGCAGTTCGCCTCGGGCGAAAATCAGCATGTCGCGCACCTGATGCTCCAGCTCGTGCAGCCGCTCTTTCAAACGCCCGGCGAAGCGCTGTTGCGTGGCGACGGGCAGCTCCTGTTCGGTCAGGTGACTGGCGTAAAGCAAGGCGGCGGACAAGGGCGTGCGGATCTGATGCGCCAGGGAAGCGACCATCCGCCCCAGGGACGAGAGGCGCTCATGCCGGGCCAACTGGTCCTGCAGGTGACGGGTTTCAGTCAGGTCGTTGAGCAGCACCAACTGGCCCGGCTCGGCATCCAGCGAGCGGGTCGAGATCGACAGGCGCCGACCGTCCTTGAGGGAGATTTCATGCCCATCGTCCTCACGCGGCGCAAAGCAGCGGGCAATCACCTGGCGCCACAACTCGCCTTCCAGAGGCAGGCCAAGTAACTCACAGGCCGCAGGATTGGCTTCGCGCACGATGCCCTGGGCGTCGATGACAATCACGCCACCGGGCAACAGATCAAGGAGGTTTTGCAGGCGGTTGGCCAGGCGTTCTTTTTCCGCCAGTTCCTGCATGCGCTGGGCGCTGACCACTTCCAGCTCGCCCTTGAGCTCGGTCACCCGGGCTTCGAGCATGCTGTAGGAATCCGTCAACTGGCTCGACATCTGGTTGAACAGCGCAAACGACTGCTCAAGACCCAGCCGGCTGGCCTGCTCTACGGACGACAGTGGCCCCGAAGCATCAGGGACAGGAGACATCTGGGCGGCTTGGGGCATCGGGCACTCTCGCTTGGCTGACCGTCAGTTAAACGGAACGTTGCGAGGGATGTAGCAATACCCGTGCCTAAAAAAAACCGCCTATAAATGAATGACTTGAAAAACAGGCGTCAATCATCTGCCTGTTCATCACCATCACGCCGGCTCATGCCGTACTTGCGCATCTTCTCCACCAGGGTGGTTCGACGAATACGCAAGCGTTCAGCGGCGCGCGCCACGATGCCATTGGCATCATCCAGCGCCTGCTGGATCAGCCCTTGTTCCAGGCCACCGAGGTAGTCCTTGAGGTCCAGACCTTCCGGCGGCAGCAGGGCATTGGCGGAGAAGTCCGGGGTATGGCCGTTGATGGCCACCCGCTCTTCCAGGTCGCTGCGCAGGCTGTCGACCAGTTGCTCGTCTTCGTCGTCGACGTAACGGAATTTCTTCGGCAACTCGACCACGCCGATCACCCCGTACGGATGCATGATCGCCATGCGCTCCACCAGGTTGGCCAGCTCGCGGACGTTGCCCGGCCAGCCGTGACGACACAGCGACATGATCGCCGCCGAGTTGAAACGGATCGAACCGCGCTTCTCGTGCTCCATGCGCGAGATCAGTTCGTTCATCAGCAGCGGGATGTCTTCGACGCGCTCACGCAGCGGCGCCATCTCGATCGGGAACACGTTCAGGCGATAGTAGAGGTCTTCGCGGAAGGTGCCGATCTCGATCATGCTTTCGAGGTTCTTGTGGGTCGCGGCAATGATGCGCACATCGGCGCTCTGGGTCTTGTTGCTACCCACGCGCTCAAAGGTGCGTTCCTGCAGCACGCGTAGCAGCTTGACCTGCATCGGCAGCGGCATGTCGCCGATTTCGTCGAGGAACAGCGTGCCGCCATTAGCCAGCTCAAAGCGACCAGCACGACTGGTGATCGCCCCGGTGAACGCGCCCTTCTCGTGGCCGAACAATTCGCTTTCCAGCAACTCGGCCGGGATCGCCCCGCAGTTGACCGGCACGAACGGCGCGTCACGACGCTTGGAGTGGTAGTGCAGGTTGCGCGCCACCACTTCCTTGCCGGTGCCCGACTCGCCAAGGATCAGCACGCTGGCGTCGGTGTCAGCCACCTGCTGCATCATCTGGCGCACATGCTGGATCGCCCGGCTGGTGCCGACGAGGCTGCGGAACAGATTGGGTTCGCGATGCCGACCGCGCTCGCGGGCCTGGTCGTACATCTCGCGATAGACCTGGGCACGGTGCAGGGAGTCGAGCAATTTGCTGTAGCTGGGCGGCATTTCCAGGGTCGACAGCACGCGTCGACGCTGGTCATCAGGCAAGTCGCTGGCAGAATTATCGCCCATCAACAAAACCGGAAGGAACTCATCCCAGGTTGAGAGTGTCTTAAGCAAGCCCAAAAGTGCACCAGGAGCATTGACCGTCCCGATAAGGACACAGATCACTTCACGACTAGACGATAGAGAGCCCACAGCCTGCTGCCAGTCATGGCTTCCGCAGGGCAAATTTTCTTCACCGAGAAAATTAAGAATCACCGCCAGGTCGCGGCGGCGGACGCTATCGTCATCAATCAGCAGAATTTTGGTTTCACGCCACATGCAATAGCAACTTCCCTAGTCAACTCGATGCCCGAAATGAGTGGGCAAGCTAGACGCTTGCAGACCTGTTAAGCCTATGAGACGCCTGAAATCAGTAAACAGCCACTAGTTAAGTCAAAAAACCGTGCATAGTCAAATATATGGCGCAGATGTCTGGATTAACCGGGGATTAATTAGCCAAACAGATGGTAAACCTTCGCCGCACTCTTCGCTTGGGTGATCTGCGACATCTCGTCTACTATCGCCTGACGCTCGCCCATCGTCGCCGTCAGTAAATCCTTGTACACCGCCAGCAGGCTTTCCAGATTGGTCCGCACCGCCTCCTCGTCGACTGGCGCTTCGCTCAGCACTTCGTCGACGCATTCCCGGCAGGCCGTATCCAGCTCACCAATCGCATCCCAATCACGCTCGGCCAGCGCATCGATGAGCGCTTCGCGGGTTTGTTCAATCCGTTGCAATGCTTGACTCATGGCGTTGTTCCTCGAGAATTAAAGCGAAGACCATCAGGGCGCGATGGCATCCCATCCTTCCTTGATGTTGCTGAGCAACCCGGCGACCTCGTCGAGAATGAGCGGATCGCTTTTGATGTTCGCCTCCGTCAGGCGACGCATCATGTAGTCGTAAAGACTGTCGAGATCTGCCAAAGGCGTTGGCGATTTCTCTGGGTCCAGGCCCTCACGCAAACCACCGATGATCGCCACGGCCTTGCCGATGCACAGGCCCTTGCCAGCAGTATCGTTGCGCTCCAGCGCGCCCTTTGCCTGGGCAATACGATCAAGGCCGCCTTGCATCAGCATCTGCACCAGGCGGTGCGGGCTAGCCTCGGAAGTCTGCGCGTGCGAGTTAACGCTCTGATACTGGCGTAGGGCTCTCATAGGGTTCATGTTCGATTCCTTGAAAAACTGTAAACGGTCAATTATCTACCATGACTTTTTATCGACCCAAGCCGGCAGAACTTTAGTCTTGGAGCGGCGCGCCAGACAAAAAAAACCCGGAGCGCCTGAGCACAGGAGTCCGGGTTGTCGGTCAGGCAATCATCAGTCGGCGTTGACTTTGTTCAGCGCGTTGAGCGTGGTCATGATGCTCTTGGAGCTCGCGTTCAACTGGGCAACCAGGGTATCCATCGCGGTGTACTTGGCCGTCAGGGTGGCTTGCAGGCTGGCGATACGACGGGTCAAGCTCTCCTGATCATCCTTGAGCGAGTCCAGCGATTCAGTCAGGCTAGTCTGGCGCTGAGCCAGGACCCCCCCCGTTCGCGCATAGCTATCGGTGGCGCTGGTCATGCGATTGATCAAGCCGTCTTTGCCGGTGAACAGCTCGGCGACCTCGGACCGAAATGCACTTACGCCCTTGTCCCACTTGGCATCGTCAAGATCCAGCAGGCCGGTGCTCTTATTGGTGTTGATCCCTAACTGCGACAGCATGCTCAGGCCGCTGGCACCTGAGCCTGCCTCGCCACCGACCAACTCATTGCGCACCGAAGTCACCAGGCTGCGCATCGTAGCATCACCGGTCAACGCACCACCCGTGGTGGAAGCGCCGCCGGTAGCAGTGGCGGATGTCGTGACCTTTGTCTGGGAATTGATCACGGTCAGGAGCGCGTTATAGGCCGACACGAAAGCTTGCGCAGAAGTCTTCAGCTTATCGGTGCTGGTCGACACCGTGATGGTGGACTTTCCCTCGGTGATCAGCTCCAGATTAACCCCACTGACCGCCGAGCTGATCGAGTTGGATGCCGACTCCATCTGCACGTTATCCAGCGTGTACTCGGAGTTCTGCGGAACCGTGGTGACCGTGTAGTCCTTGGTCAGCTCGTCAGAGCCACTGAGGGTGAGGTCCGTGCCCTTGCCGGTGGTCGCCGAACTCAATACCAGTCGCGAACCATTGGCATCAGTCAGGATGTTGGCGCTGATGTTCTTCGACTTGAGCTGGCTATTGATTGCATCCCGGGTCTCTTGCAAAGTCGCACCAGGTTCGATGCTGACGTTATAGTCAGTGCCCGACTGAGAAATGGTCAGCGTGGTGGCCGTGGTGCCGGTATTCACAACGCTCAAAGCGCCCCCGGCAAATACCGCCGTGGACACTTTCGAAGCCGTGGCGAGCTTGGTCACTTCCAATGCGTAGGTGCCATTGGTGGCCCCATCGCTGATGCTGGTCTTGGCGATCTTCTCATCGGAAGACGCCCCGGAAATGCTGCCAAAGGATGTTGCGGTATTGAGCTTGGCAATCGCTGCCCGGTAGGTGTCCAGTGCACTTTTGATCACGGAGATGCCAGACAGCGTGGTGCTGGTCGAAGCGGTCTTCTTGTCGATCTGCGCCTGCTTTGGCGCTTTTTCGGCATCGACCAAGGCGGTGACAATTTTCTGGGTATCGATCCCTGACCCAATGCCACTGACGGTTGAACTTGCCATGTTTCTCTCCTTCCCGGACGATCGCCATGTTCTTGACGAACGATTCACCAATACCAGCCAACATCAAAACACGTGCCAAGTCAGACTTTTTCGTCGAACAACAGGCTGCTGGCGCTACTCAAGCTGGCGGCTAATTTCAAAGCCGCCTCCGAAGGCAGTTGGCGAATCACTTCACCACTCTCCGTAGCGATAACTTTGACCACGATTCTGCCAGTAGAGTCATCAATCGAGAAATCCAGATTGCGCTGAGTCGCCTGCACGAAGTCGCGGATATCGGTTACCGCTTGTTCCAATTCTGCCCGTTTGGGCGGTTCCATCTTTGCTACTGAACTCACATCGGCGGACTGCGCCGAGGGTTTGGCGTTGTTTGTCGCTTGCAACGCGCTAACCGGTTGCGACTGACTTGACGTCACACTCATGTCCATTGCCGTAACCTCACATGAACAACCAGCGGAATGAACAAAAGGGCGCGTTAGACGCGCCCTTCCTTTTCACTGACCAGACGCGCTGATTACTGAAGCAGCTTCAGTACTGCGGATGGCAGTTGGTTAGCCTGGGAGAGGATCGCGGTGGAAGCCTGTTGCAGGGTTTGTTGCTTGGTCAGCTCAGCAGTTTCCGCAGCGAAGTCAGCGTCTTGTACACGGCTACGGGCAGCAGTAGTGTTTTCCGAGATACTGTTCAAGTTCGATACAGTACTGTCAAAGCGGTTCTGTACCGCACCAAGCTGGGCGCGCTGGCTGTCGACTTGCTGGATCGCCTTGTCCAGTGCCTGAATGGCCTGCTGGGAAGTGGCGGCCGACAGGATGCTTAAGTCGGAGACGGTGGTTTTCTGCTCGACCGCAGAAGTCGTTGCAGCGGTCAGACCCAAGGCTAACAAGCCAGTACCAGCGCTGCCTTCAGCCACTTTGATGTCGCTATCGGACGTCAACGCCAGTTTGTTACCGGTAGCCGAGTTGACACGGCTTGCGGTCACGCCCGTACTAGCACTGTTGATCGCGCTAACGATATCGTCCATGTTGTTGCCCGCCTTGACCTTGACCTCCACGCCATTCAGGTTGATGGAAGTGTCAGCTACCAGCTTGGCTTCGTTGGTATCAGCTTTCAGGCCGAGGGTGGCCAAGGAGCCCGCGTTGCCTGCGGTATCGCTCAAAGCAATAGCACGGCCCGTGCCTGCGCCTGCCGCGTCTTTGGAGGTCAGTACGAGGCGATTGTTGGCATCCACAGCGGCCGTTACGCCAGTGAGTGTTACGGTTGCTGCGGTATTGATGGTAGTGGCGATGCTGGCCATAGTGGCGCCAGCTGCGAAGGCGATAGGCTGGCCATTTATGGTAATGGAGCCCGCTGACGCTGCGGTGGTTGCAGCAGTTGCGGTGGAAGCTGTTGTAGTGAGGCCCATGTTTGCAGCACTGTTCTTGGCATCGAAGGAGTTCTTCGAAACCAGTGTCAGGACACCGGCATTATTGACAGCGGTAACACCTGTTTCGGCGGTTTTGGCGTTGATTAAGCCAGTCGCCGCTGCTGCATCCGTACCGGCAGCCAGGGTGATATCAGTGCTGCCGATGGTCAACGTCTGAGCAGGACCAGCAGCCACTGTAGTGAAAGCACCACCTTGGGAAAAGGTAGCACTGTTAGTCACGGAAGCCTGCATCTTGGTCACGGCAGTCGTGGCTGCTGATTCGCTGTAAGAACCTTTCAGGCCAGTTGAGCTCAAATTGCCCATGCCGAACGAGATGGTTTCGTTTGCACTAGAGCCAACTTGAAAAGTGGTGCTTGAAAAAGAACCGTCAAGTAGATTGCGACCGCCGAAGGTCGTGGTGCTGGCGATACGGTTCAGCTCACCCGTGAGTGCGGTGAATTCCTGATTAAGGGAAGTACGGTCGTCATCGCTGTTCGAGCCGTTCGCCGATTGCAGAGCCAGCTCACGCATACGCTGCAGAATGCTAGTGGATTCTTGCATCGCACCTTCAGCAGTCTGGGCGATGGAGATACCGTCGTTGGCGTTTTTCACGGCAACGTTCAGACCATTGATCTGGCTGGTCAGACGGTTAGCGATTTGCAGGCCGGCAGCGTCGTCTTTAGCGCTGTTGATTTTCAGGCCGGAAGACAGACGGCTCATCGAGGTGCTCAGAGCATCGGAAGCCTTGTTCAGGTTTTTCTGAACGCCCAGGGAGGTGATGTTGGTATTAACAGATAAAGACATGACGAATTCCTCGTTGGTTGGGTGCTGCGGCTTCCGGCCCTGGCAACCGCCGGGTGTGGCCTAGAGAACCTTCGTAATAGTTATCGTCGTAAAAGCAGGTTGCTTGAGCGCTTTTTTGATTTTTTTTACTAGCACCGTGCCACTCCTTGCGATTCAAGCGCTTACATCGACACGCCAGAAAGCAAAAACGCCCATGACCTCGCGGCCATGGGCGTTTTTTTGGCGTTATTTAACTGGCGCGTCAGGGGCGGTGAATAATTGCCGAACCCCAGGAAAGGCCCACACCGAAACCACTGATCGCTACGCGCTTCCAGCTGGAGTCGAACATGTGCTTTTCCAGCAGCAGCGGAATGCTCGACGACACGGTGTTGCCGGTCTCGACCATGTCCTTGATGAACTTCTCCGGCTCGCCTTCGAAACGCCGTGCCACGGCGTCAACGATGGCCGCACTGCCCTGGTGGATGCAGAACGCATCGATGTCCTGAGACTTCAGGCCAGACTCATCGAGCAGCTCGTGCAGATGCGCCGGCACCTTGAGCAGGGCAAAGTTGAACACCTGCCGGCCGTTCATATAGAACACGCCGTCGGTGACTTTCAGGTGCGGAGCACCGGAGCCGTCGGTGCCGAACTTGGCTTTGCCGAGCTGCCAGGCTGCATCTTCACCCATCCAGGTGGCCGTGGCGGCGTCGCCGAACAGCATGGTGGTGTTGCGGTCTTCAGGGTCGACGATCTTCGAATACGGGTCGGCGGTGATCAGCAGGCCATTCTTCAGGCCTGTAGCTTCCATGAAGCCCTTGATGGCGTAGATGCCATAGACATAACCCGAGCACCCAAGGGAGATGTCGAAGGCTGCGACGTTGGTCGACAGGCCGAGCTTGTCCTGGACGATCGCTGAAGTGTGCGGCAGCCCTTCTTCGTCACCGTTCTGGGTGACGACGATCAATACGTCGATGGCTTGACGATCGAGCTGCGGGTTGTTGGCGAACAACGCGTTGGCGGCCTCGACACACAGGTCGGAGGTTTCCTGGGCAGCGTCCTTGCGCGGCAGGAACGCCGAGCCGATTTTTCCAAGGATGAATTCTTCATCCTTTTCGAACTTCGCACCCTGAGCATAGTTATCCAGCCCACTCGCTGGCACGTAGCTGGCAATGCTTTTTATGCCAATCATTATGGCTTCCCAATACTAAATAGCTGGAGATCACCGCTCGCAAGACCGAGAGGTACTGACAATACTGGACTTCGCCGAGTGAAAAAATACGGCGCAGGCGCTCCGCCAATCCGGAAAACACGCCCGACAAGGGTCAGCCCCCTGCCCATCCTTTTTTACACAATACAGTGAAGATGCGCTTTATGACTCGCAGGTCACGCATTATGCGTGGCTTATACCAAACATCCAGTCACAAACAGGCGATCGACCGCCGACTGGAGGGTAAAAAAGATCAAACGAAGGGAGACAAGAGCGTCAATGAGACATCGCCGGCACCCTGGGGTGCCGGGAATCAAGGAGGGTTACAGCTTGTTGAACAGGCTCAATTGAGCGATTTTCACGAACGCCAGCTGGGAGGCTTGCAGCAAGGATTGCTGGAAGGCCAGGTCGATAGATGCTGTTGCCACGTCAGTATCGCCAATGGCGGCCTGGGTACTGGTGTTTACCAGACCGATGCTGGTGTTTTCGGCGCTCTGGATGTCAATCGCACCCAATCGAGCCCCAATCGACCCGCGAACGTTGTCGATCTGCTCGCTGGAGTTGGACAGGTTACTGATTGCCGCATTCACCGCGTCCTTGAGCTTGATCTGAGCCAGATCATTGCCGTCGGCAGGTGTTTCGAGCGCCTGGCGCAACTGACTCAATGTATCCAGTGCACTCTGAGTTTTATGGCTGCTGGCACCTACTACGAATTGATCGTCTGCTGCCGGGGCGCCGGTGAAGTCGAGCTTGACTCCCGCTACAGTGATCGAGCCCGCAGCCAGCACCCCACCACCGATTGGCTTGCTGTCCGAGCCCATTGGCTGGGCAAAGACTTCGTAGTTTGTTGCATCGGTGAATTTGACCACCACGCCGCTGTTAGGAAATCCGTTGACGTAGTCAGATTGGCTGGAGACGCCAGAACCGGTGATCTGAGCAGTCGAGGTATTACTCGGCGTGCGTGAAGAGTTAAAGCTGTCAGGCTTGGTGCCCAGCGAAAAAATGTGATCCTTCACTTCTTCATCAGGCGTCATCGGCAACGTGGTCACCGGATCGATAGGCGCCTTTAGTCGCAGCGTGATGTCGAACTCCACTCCGCGCAAATTGATGGTCGAGCCACCCTGCTTGCTCGCATCGAAAGTGCCATTGCCGGACACTTCGGTGGTCACGTCGTTACCATCCTTATCAGCGATGGTGTAGTGAGTACTGTCGACGAACTTCAGTTCGTAAGGCTCGCCCGCAGCAAAGTTCTTGGTGTAGGCCGCATTCGATTTCATCAGGCCTGCCGACACTGAAACCGTACCGTCATTAGGCTTGGAAGGATCGAGTACCGCCTGGGTGCGACCTGAGTTCGTGGCCGACTCGAGGACGCTCTTACCGGTGTCGTTGGTCGCAATCGACAAGATGTCAGAGACTTGCAAGCTCAACTGGTTGTCATCACCCTGATAAGAGTAGGTGCCATCGTTGTTGCGCACATAGGGGGGAGTCAGGGTTTTCGAGCCGGAGAACATGTAGTTGCCGGACGGGTCCTTGCTATTGAGCAGGCCCAATACTTGCTCTTCGATCTCACCGATTTCGCTGGCAATCGACTTTCGATCAGCATCGCTGTAGCCACCGTTGCCGGCCTGCAGCGCCAGTTCGCGACCGCGCTGTATCGAGGTATTCAGGCTTTCAAGGACGCTCTCCTGGTTAGACAGCGAACTCTTGATGCTGCCCATATTGGTACTGTATTGCCCCAGCATCGCCTTCTGCTGCTGCAACATCAACAACTGCGCAGCCCCGACAGGATCATCACCGGCACTTTGAATACGCACGCCCGAAGTGATCTGCTCCTGAGTCTTCACAATCGAGGAGAAGTTGTTCTGGTACTTGGCCGCACTCGTCTCAAAGTACTGGGCTGTAGAAATTCGCATCGTCGAAGACTCCCTTAAAGACTGTTGATCAGCGTGCTGAAGGTTTCTTGCGCGGCCTTGATAATCTGCGACGACGCGGTGTAGTACTGCTGGAACTTGACCAGGTCGGCGGCCTCGTCGTCCAGGTTAACCTGGGACACGGAGGCGACTTCGGACTTGGCGCGGGCCAGGATCGCCCCGCTGGCGGTGCTGTCACCCAGGGCCTGGCTGGCCTTGGCGCCGACCTGTTCCACCAGGCGGCTGTAGGCGGTGGTCATGCTCATCCCGGCATTCCCGCCGCTGACGCCGACCGTGGCCTTGGTTTGCAGGCCCAACAATTCGTTGGCGTTGCGGTTGTCTTTCTTGCCGTCGACGTTGAAGGCGACTTCGTACTTGTCGTTCTTCGACGGCGAGCCGCTGACCGTGGTGTTGAAGGAAAACGATTTGCCAGGGATCGCCGTGCCTGTCGCGTCGAGCATCGGCACGTTGATCGTCAGGTCGTTGCCCTGCCCCGGCACGATGGTGCCGATGCCAATGCTCTGGCCTTTGGCGTTGAACACTTCGTAGCCCTGGCTGCCGCCGGCAGCGTCCTTGAAGGTCAGGGTCACCGGCATCGAATTCTTGATCCCGGCCTGCAGGTCGGCCAGGTCGGCGCCGGCGTAGATGTCCATTGGCACGGTCAGCGCGGGCGCGGTCAAGGCGCCAGTGCCGCCGTTGCCGGTGTTGCTGGTCGCGACCAGGGCGCCGGCAAAGGCCAGCTTGTTGGAATCGGTCATCTGGGTGGTGATATTGCTGGCACCGGTGCGCGTCGGGATCACCTTGAAGGTATCGCCCGCACTCAGGGCAGCGCCATTGAGATTGAGCTTGAACCCATCGATCTCGGCCGCCGGGTTCAGATCAAAACTGCCCATGCTTTTGCCGTCGGAGCGCTTGACCGTGTACTTGTCCGCAGCGGTGAACGTCACTTCGTAATCGAAGGCGGTCAACGCACTGGAGTTAGTGATGGTGACGTCGAGATTGCCCGAGCCCGCGCTATTGCTCGAGGCGGCGAGACTGCGCTGGCTGATCGCTGCGGCACTGTTGATGCTGGAGAACAGCGATGCGCCGAATTCGCCATTGGCGTCGAGGCCCTGGCCCAACTGGCGGTTGATCTTGTCGGCGACCACGATGGCGGTGCGGCCCAGGTCGTTCATTGCCGGCACCAGCACGTCGTCGCGGTAGCGCAGCAGTCCGCCGATCTTGCCGCCGCTGACGACAGAGGTCACATCGCTCACTGAAGACGGCGATTTGACCTGGATAGTTACCTGGTTCTTGTCGATGCCGGTGCGGGCGGTCGTCAGGGTGTTGGACGTGTTGCTCAACACCAGCGACTGGCCGGTACCGAGGGATACGTTGTAGCTGCCGTTCTGTTCCTGGACGGTCACGCCGACCAGTTCATTGAGTGTGCGCAGGGCTTCGTTACGCGCATCGAGGAGGTTGTTCGGGCCGCTGCCGTTCGAGCTGCCGGCCTGGGAAATCTGCTGGTTCAGCGAGGCGATGGAGGACGTCAGCTGATTGACCTTTTCGGTCATGGTGGTCAGCTGGCTGTTGATGCCTTCGTTTTGCTGCTGCATCTGCGACGACAACGCGTTGAAGCGGTTGCTCAGGGTCTGCGCATTGGTCAGCAGCAACTGCCGCGCAGCCGTGTCGCTGGGCGTGGCGGCCGAGGTCTGCACGGCAGCAAAGAAGCTGCTCAACACCGCACTGATGCCGGTGGTTTTGTCCGAGAACAGCTTGTCGAGCGGGTTCACCTGCTCAAGGTAGGAGTTGGCATCGTTGCTCAGCGAAGTGCTGGTCTGCAGCTGCTGATCGAGATAGGCGTTATATACCCGACGCACATCCGCCAGGGTCGTGCCACTGCCGATGAACACCCCGCCATTGAGGTTCGAGGCATTGCTGGTCTGAATGGTCTGCTGGCGTGAATAGCCGGCGGTGTTGGCGTTGGCAATGTTATTGCCGACAGTCGCCAACGACACCTGACTGGCGTTGAGACCCGACATCCCGATATTGAGCAAACTCATGGTTCAGACCTTATACCTTGTGCCTATAAAGGCGTAATGGAAACGCCCGCCGCAGCGTAGTTCTGATAACTCGTCATCTGCCTGGCTATTTGCGAAATCTTGCTGGCGTAGTTCGGGTCGGTTGCGTAGCCGGCCTTCTGCAACTCGCGTACAAATTGTTCGGGGTTATCGGCAGACTTCACAACATCTTGATAGCGATTGTTGGATTGCAGCAGCGTCACGAGGTCGTGGAAGCTGTCCTTGTAGGAGTCGTAGGATCGGAACTGCGCCGTCTCCTTGACCATCTCGCCGTTTCTGAATTCGCTGGTGATGGCCCGGGCTGAATCGCCCTTCCAGTTGCTGCTGGCCTTGATGCCGAACAGGTTGTGGCTGCTGCTGCCATCCTGGGCGCGCATGACCGATTTGCCCCAGCCGGTTTCGAGGGCGGCCTGGGCCACCAGGTAACGCGGATCGACGCCGATGCGGTCGGCGGCTTCCTTGGCCATGGGCAGCATGGCGTTGACGAATTCGTCGGCGGAGCTGAAGGCTTTCTTTGGCGGTGCCAGCGGGATCTGCGCCATGGCCCGGCCGTAGACCTGCAGGCGACCGCTGGCCGGTGCTTCGGTTTGCGCGGTCAGCCAGTCGCCGTTGTACAGCGAGCCGGAACCGGTCGGGCTGATCGTGGGCACGTCGATTTTGTTGATGGCGGTCGCCGCTGTCGTCGCAGTCGCAGCCGGCGTCGCGGCCGATGGCACCAGGCCGGCGAGCAGGCGGTCTGCGAGCTTCGGCGGCAACGCCAGGCGGCGCTGGTTGATCAGCGCCATGTCATTGCGATGCGCGCCCTCGCCTGCTGCCTGCGGTGCATGGATCGATCGCGACGCCCACAACGGGCGCTGGCCATTGAGGCGCGACAAGGGTCCGTGGGTGGCAGCCGTGCCGGCGGCAATTGGCGTTTCCACGGCGGCTTTGGCCTCGGCTTGCTTGGCGGCGGACGCTGCCGCCGCTTCACCCGGGGCCATGGGTTTGTTCTTCGACATCTGACGCATCAACACATCGGCCAGGCCGATACCGCCGCCTTCGCGGGACATGGAAACGGCCAGCTGCTGGTCGTACATTTCCTGGTACTGCTTGGCTTCGGCGGTGTTGAGCGGGTTGTCCTGGCCCAGCGCGTTGGTGGCCGAGCGCATGGACTTGAGCATTTCACCGAGGAACAGCGACTCGAACTCCTGCGCCACTTTGCGCATGTTCGCGTCGCTGTTCTTGTCGCCGACCTTTAGCTGGTTGAGGCGATTCAAGTCCGAGTAGGACCCCGAATCGCTGCTGCTGACCAGACCGCTCTTGTACATATCCATGGGCGCAGTCCTCAGATCACGATCAGGTCGGCTTGCAGTGCGCCGGCCTGTTTCAGTGCTTCGAGGATGGCCATCAAGTCACCCGGTGCGGCGCCGACCTGGTTCACCGCTCGCACGATTTCGTCGAGGGTGGTGCCCGGGCCGAACTTGAACATCGGCTTGGCTTCCTGCTGGGCGTTGACCCGCGAGCGTGGCACCACGGCCGTCTGGCCATTGGACAGCGGGCCCGGCTGGCTGACGATCGGGTCTTCGGTGATGGTCACGGTCAGGCTGCCGTGGGTCACGGCGGCCGGGGACACTTTCACGTTCTGGCCGATCACGATGGTGCCGGTGCGCGAGTTGATGATGACTTTGGCCACCGCCTGGCCCGGATCGACTTCGAGGTTCTCGATGATCGACAGGTAGTCCACGCGCTGGCTCGGGTCCAGTGGCGCACTGACGCGGATCGAGCCGCCGTCGATGGCCTGGGCCACACCCGGGCCGAGCATGTTGTTGATCTTGTCGACGATGCGCTTGGCGGTGGTGAAGTCCGAACGGTTGAGGTTCAAGGTCAGGCTGTTGCCCTGGTTGAAACCACTTGGCACCGCCCGCTCGACCGATGCACCACCGGGAATGCGCCCCGCCGACGGGACGTTGACGGTGATCTTCGAACCGTCGCGGCCCTCGGCATCAAAACCGCCGACCACCAGGTTACCCTGGGCGATCGCGTAGACGTTACCGTCAATACCTTTGAGTGGCGTCAGCAGCAAGGTACCGCCGCGCAGGCTCTTGGAGTTGCCGATGGACGCTACAGTGATGTCAATCTGCTGACCCGGCTTGGCGAACGCCGGCAAGTCGGCGCTGATCGACACCGCCGCGACGTTTTTCAACTGCACGTTGCCCGAACCCGGCGGCACCTTGATGCCGAACTGCGAGAGCATGTTGTTGAAAGTCTGCAGGGTGAACGGGGTCTGCGTCGTCTGGTCGCCGGTGCCGCTAAGCCCGACCACCAGGCCGTAGCCGATCAGTTGGTTGGAACGCACGCCAGAAATACTGGCGATGTCCTTGAGCCGCTCGGCTTGCGCGCTGAACGCAGCCGAGAGCATCAGGGCGGCCACCATCAGGCGTTTGAAGTTCAACATGCTCAACTTGATAGCCACCTAGAAAGGAAACAGCGGGCTGAGGAAGAAACGGTCGAACCAGCCTGGCTGACTCGCATCGGCAAAGGCACCGGTGCCCGAGTAGGTAATACGTGCATCGGCAACCCGGGTCGACGACACGGTGTTGTCGGTGGCGATGTCATCGGCGCGGACCATGCCGGCGATGCGCACCAGCTCATCGCCGGTGTTGAGGGTCAGCCACTTCTCGCCGCGTACGGCGATGATGCCGTTGGGCAATACGTCGGCGACGGTCACGGTGATGGAGCCGGTCAGGCTGTTGCTCTGCCCGGACTTGCTGTCGCCCTTGGTCGCACGGTCGCCGGAATAACCGACGTCCAGGCTCAGGTCACCGCCACCGACCGGGTTGTTGGTGTTCAGGCCACCACCGAAAAACGAGCTCAGGCCAATGTCGGTCTTGCTGGTCTTGCCCACCTGGGAGTTGGCGTTCTTGCTGGCCTGGGTGCGCTCGTTCAGCGTGATGGTGATGATGTCACCGACGCGATACGCCTTGCGGTCGCTGTACAGGTTCTGTTCGAAGCCGGCCTGGTAGATCGAGCCATTGTTGGCGGCAGCCGGCAGTGGTGTGCGCGGCAACACCGGTGCGTAGTAAGGGTCATTGGGCCGCGGCGCAGGCGCGACACAGCCCGCGAGTGCGGTGATGCCACTCAGTGCCAGAACAGATACGAAGCGATTCATGACCCTACCTCACGGTGTTGCAGGCGACCGCGTGGCCGCCCCATATTCTTGATTACAGATTCTGCGTTACGAACGAGAGCATCTGGTCGGCGGTGGAGATCACCTTGGAGTTCATCTCGTAGGCGCGCTGGGTGGTGATCATGTTGACCATCTCCTCAACGGTGCTGACGTTGGAGGTTTCCAGGGTGTTCTGCAGCGTGGTACCAAAACCGGCGAGGCCCGGGGTGCCAACCTGCGGCGCGCCGCTGGCGGCCGTTTCCAGGAACAGGTTGTTGCCCACGGCTTGCAGGCCGGCCGGGTTGATGAAGTCGGCGGTCTGCAGGTTGCCGATCACCTGGGAAGCGGCGTTGCCAGGAACGGTGACCGACACGGTACCGTCACGGCCGACCGTGAAGGTCTGGGCGTCGTTCGGGATGACAATGGCCGGCTCCAGGGCGAAGCCGCTGGCATTGACGATCTGGCCGTTGGAGTCCAGGTGGAAAGTACCGTCTCGGGTGTAGGACGTGGTGCCATCCGGCTGCAGGATCTGGAAGAAACCGCGACCGTCGATGGCCATGTCCAGCGGCTGCTCGGTGGTTTGCAGGCTGCCGGCGGTGAAGTTTTTCTGGGTGCCGACGATGCGCACACCAGTACCCACTTGCAGACCCGACGGCAATTCGCTGTCCTGGGTCGACTGGGCGCCAGGCTGACGCTTGATCTGATACAGCAGGTCCTGGAACTCGGCGCGATCACGTTTAAAACCCGTGGTCGACACGTTCGCCAGGTTGTTGGAAATGGTGGTCAGGTTGGTGTCCTGGGCGGACAGACCCGTTTTGGCAACCCATAGAGCCGGAAGCATTCGATTCTCCTCGTGCGCCTGTTTTACGGCGCGACGTTCTGGTAATTAGCTGATCTGCAAGACCCGAGCCATGGCCTGGTCGTCTTCTTTGGCGGTGTTCATCATCTTGATGTGCAATTCGAACTGCTTGGCCAGGGCCAGCACCGAGGTCATTTCTTCCACGGCGTTGACGTTGCTCGACTCGAGGAAACCGGACACCAGCTTGACGTTGGCATCCGCCTGCGCCGGCTGACCGTCCTTGGTGTGGATCGAACCGTCCAGGCCTTTGGTCATGTTCCGGAAGTCAGGGTTGACCAGCTTGATGCGGTCGACTTCGGCCATCACGCGCGGGCCTTCGCCCATCGCCCGAATGCTGATGGTGCCATCCTCGCCCACCTCGATCTGTTGCTCGGGCGGCACGGCAATCGGCCCGCCATTGCCCATCACCGGCATACCATTGCCGGCGCGCAATACGCCCAGGGCGTCGACGTTGAGGCTGCCGGTGCGCACATAGCTTTCACCGCCATCGGGGTTCTGCACGGCAATCCAGCCATTGCCCTGTACGGCAACGTCGAGGTCGCGGCCGGTTTCCACCAGCGAACCTGCGGAGAAGTCGGTGGCCGGACGCTCGGACATGGCAAACGCACGCGCCGGAAAGCTGTCACCAAACACCGGCATCGAGCGCGCCTGCTCCAGGTCTTTCTGGAAACCGTTGGTGGAGATGTTCGCGAGGTTGTTCGCATGAGCCTTCTGCGCCAGTGCATTCTGGCTGGCGCCGGTCATAGCTACATAAAGGTACTTATCCACACTCTTTCCTCTGCATGCCGGACGTTTGCCGCCCACCGCTGTACTGCTGAGCCATAAGCAATTTGCAGACCAACTATTTTCTGGCGGCGCGGGGCCCGGCAAACAGGGGGCTTGAGGGGTTTGGAGAGGAGTGAAGGAATGGGGTGAAGTCGAAAAACCGGCGGTGTTGTGCCGCTTCGCGGCAATAGAGCGAAAGATCGCAGCCTCGTTTCACTCGGCAGCTCCTACATGAATACCTGATCCCCGTAGGAGCTGCCGAGTGAAACGAGGCTGCGATCTTTTGACTTTAAGTGCTGCTGTCCTTGCCCACCTCATACTCACGCAGCTTGTTGGCAATGGTGGTATGCGAAACCCCCAGGCGTTTACCCAACTGCCGGCTGCTCGGATGTTCTGAATACAGACGCTCCAGCACCGCCTTCTCGAAGCGCCCGACAATCTCGTCCAGCCCGCCTTCCAGAGAAAAATCGCCAAGCGGCTGACGCACGCCGTAGTCCGGCAGGCGGATGTGCTCGGCCTTGACCGTGCCGCCTTCGCACAAGGACACCGCCTGGAACAGTACATTCTCCAATTGCCGAACGTTGCCCGGCCAATGGTAATGACTGAGCCGCTCCATCGCCGCCGGCGCCAGTTTCGGCAGCGGACAACCGATCTGCCGGCTGGCCTGGTCCAGGAAGTGCTCGACCAGGGGCGTCAAGCCGTCCAGGCATTCGCGCAGTGGCGGGATGTGCAACGACAAGACGTTCAGGCGGTGGTACAGATCCTGGCGGAACTCCCCGCGAGCGCACAGCTCCGACAGGTCGACCTGGGTCGCACAGATCACCCGCACATCGAGGTACACCTCTTCATCACTGCCGACCCGACGAAAGCATCCGTCCTGCAGGAAGCGCAGCAATTTCACCTGCAAGCGCGGGCTCATTTCACCGACACCATCGAGAAACAGCGTACCGCCGGCAGTCAGCTCCAGCAGCCCGAGCTTGCCTTCGGCACGGGCGCCTTCGAATGCGCCAGGGCCGTAGCCGAACAATTCGGTCTCGGCCATGGACTCCGGCAGCCCCGCACAGTTGAGCGCCATCAACGGCGACTGGCCGCGGGGACTTGCCAGGTGGCAGGCCCGCGCCAGCAACTCCTTGCCGGTGCCGGTTTCGCCTTCTATCAACAACGGTGCGTCAAGGGGCGCCATGCGCCGGGCTTCGCGGACCACGGCGGCCATAACCTTCGAGCTCTGGAAAATGCTGTCGAACCCCCGCAGTTCCTGCTTGCGCACGTTGTAGATGCGTTCACCTACCCGATCCGCGCGATGCAGCGTCAATACCGCGCCGGCCATGGCCTCGCTGTCGTCATGCTCCGATTGCAATGGCGCGATGTCGGCCAGGAACACGTCGCCCTTGACCTTGACCCGCAGCCCGTTGATCCGCGACTTGTTGGCACGTACCAGTTCCGGCAGGTCGAAATCCTCGGCGTAACGGGACAACGGGATGCCCGGCACCTCGTCCACCCGCACACCGAGCAGCTGTGCGGCGGCCCGGTTGGCCGCGACGATCGAACCGCCCATATCGATCGACAGCACCGGAAACTCCAGCGCGCCGAGCAGCGCATTGAGCTCCATGTGCCGGCGCTCGCTGGGCATCAGCCCTACGCGCTTGACGCCAAACACCCCGGGGATCGATTCGAACTTCGCCCGCAGCGCCTGGAACTGCAGGTTGATGAGGTTCGGGCAGTGCAGGTAGATCGCATTACCGTGCTCACCCCCGACTTCGCCACGCGCGACGTTGATCCCGTACTCCACCAGCAGGTTGAGGATGTCGCGCAGGATGCCGATGCGGTTCTGGCAGTGGACTTTGATACGCATATAAAGGCTCGAAAAGCGGTTAAGGAAATCATGCCAAGCTCGACCCGCTCCCACAGGGGGATTGCGGTGGCCGCAGGAGCGGTTTTTTGCTGCGACGCTCAGATAGTCGTAAAGATTATGTGACACACAGGGCGCTTTTCAAACCAGAAAACTCAACAGCTACGCTACAACTGCCATTGCGTAACGAAAAGTTTACGAAAAGCACTGGTTTTTGCTCCCTACACCTCGCGCACGGGGCTGCACATCCGAAAATCCTGGGGTATTTGTAAGTCCATAGCTGGACATAACAAGAACGAATTTCCCCTAGCAGGAGAGCAGCATGAAGCAGACGCAATACGTGGCTCGCGAGCCCGATGCGCAAGGTTTTATCGATTACCCCGCCGAAGAACACGCGGTGTGGAACACGCTGATCACTCGCCAACTGAAAGTGATCGAGGGTCGTGCGTGCCAGGAATACCTGGACGGTATCGAAAAACTCGGTCTGCCCCACGACCGCATCCCGCAACTGGGCGAGATCAACAAGGTGCTCGGTGAAACCACCGGCTGGCAGGTGGCCCGGGTGCCTGCGCTGATTCCCTTCCAAACTTTCTTCGAATTGCTCGCCAACAAGCAGTTCCCGGTGGCCACTTTCATTCGCACTCGCGAAGAGCTGGACTACCTGCAAGAGCCGGATATTTTCCACGAGATATTTGGCCACTGCCCGCTGCTGACCAACCCCTGGTTCGCCGAATTCACCCACACCTACGGCAAGCTTGGCCTGCAGGCGACCAAGGAAGAACGGGTGTACCTGGCGCGCCTGTACTGGATGACCATCGAGTTCGGCCTGGTCGACACGCCCCAGGGCCAGCGCATCTACGGCGGCGGTATCCTTTCTTCACCGAAAGAAACCGTCTACTGCCTGTCCGATGAGCCTGAACATCAAGCCTTCGACCCGCTGGAATGCATGCGCACGCCTTACCGCATCGACATCCTGCAGCCCCTGTACTTCGTGCTGCCCAACCTCAAGCGCCTGTTCGACCTGGCCCACGAGGACATCATGGGCATGGTCAAGCAAGGCATGCAGCTGGGCTTGCACGCACCAAAATTTCCGCCCAAGCCAAAAGCGGCCTGAGCAGATCCCGCTCGCGACTTGCGCGCAAAGATAGTAATTTCAAACAAGAATCGAATTCAGGAATACACCATGAACGCTCTGAACCAAGCCCACTGCGAAGCCTGCCAAGCCGGCGCACCTCAGGTCAGCGACGAAGAATTGCCGGTATTGCTCAAGCAGATCCCGGACTGGAACATCGAAGTTCGCGACAGCATCATGCAGCTGGAAAAAGTCTTCCTGTTCAAGAATTTCAAGCATGCGCTGGCGTTCACCAACGCGGTCGGTGAAATCTCCGAGGCGGAGGGTCACCACCCGGGCCTGCTCACCGAGTGGGGCAAAGTCACCGTGACCTGGTGGAGCCACTCCATCAAGGGCCTGCACCGCAACGACTTCATCATGGCCGCGCGCACCGACGAAGTGGCCAAGGACGCCGAGGGCCGCAAATAATGCATTTCGACTCGATCGGCCGGGTGCCTGGCGATCCGATCCTGGGGTTGATGGAGGCGTATGCGCAGGATCCCAACCCGCGCAAATTCGACCTCGGGGTGGGCGTCTATAAAGACGCCCACGGCCTGACGCCAATCCCGCAAGCGGTGAAACTCGCCGAGGCGCGACTGGTTGACAAGCAATCCACCAAGACCTACATCGGTGGTCATGGCGAGCCGGCGTTTGGCAAGGTGATCAACGAGCTGGTGCTGGGCGCCGACTCCCCGTTGATCGCCGGGCAGCGCGCGGGGGCCACGCAGACCCCAGGCGGCACCGGGGCACTGCGCCTAAGCGCCGACTTCATTGCCCAGTGCCTGCCGGGCCGTGGCGTGTGGCTGAGCAACCCGACCTGGCCGATCCATGAAACGATTTTCGCGGCAGCCGGGGTGAAGGTCAGCCATTACCCGTACGTGGGCAGCGATAACCGTCTCGACGTCGAGGCCATGCTGGCGGTACTACGTGAAGTGCCCAAGGGCGACGTAGTGCTGTTGCACGCCTGCTGCCACAACCCGACCGGTTTTGATCTGTCCCATGACGACTGGCGGCGGGTGCTGGACATCGTGCGCAGCCGCGACCTGCTGCCGCTGATCGACTTCGCCTACCAGGGTTTTGGTGATGGCCTGGAGCAGGATGCCTGGTCAACCCGACTGTTCGCCGCCGAGTTGCCGGAAGTGCTGATCACCAGTTCCTGCTCGAAGAACTTCGGCCTGTACCGCGATCGCACCGGCGCGCTGATTGTTTGCGCCCAGAGCGCTGACAAGCTGGTGGACATACGCAGCCAGCTGGCCAACATTGCTCGCAACCTGTGGTCGACACCGCCGGATCATGGCGCTGCAGTGGTGGCGACCATCCTTGGCGACCCTGAGTTGAAAAGCTTGTGGGCCGACGAAGTGGAAGCCATGCGCCTGCGCATTGCGCAGTTACGCAGCGGTTTGGTAGAGGCGCTTGAGCCTCACGGTTTGCGCGAGCGTTTTGCCCACATCGGCGTTCAGCGCGGGATGTTCTCCTATACCGGCCTGTCGCCGGAGCAGGTGAAAAATCTACGTGACCACCACAGCGTCTATATGGTCGGCACCGGCCGGGCGAACGTGGCCGGCATCGATGCAACGCGCCTGGACCTGCTGGCCGAGGCCATCGCCGAGGTCTGCAAGTAACCCTGGTTGCAAATAGCCCTGTTTGCAAAACAACCCCGTAGGAGCTGTCGAGCCTGCGAGGTTGCGATCTTTTGATGTTGCCCTTCAACACAAAATCAAAAGATCGCAGCCTCGCAGGCTCGGCAGCTCCTACGCAGCTCCTGCGGGGAACCATCGCAAGATCGAGCGCCCCCCCCTGCGGCCATCTGTCGCAGAAATTCCAGATAAAACTCTAATTGTCATTTCTCCTGCTGTATCCTGCCCAAGCTTTGTAAAAGCGCGGATCTACCAGATCTATCAACAGACTTTGCGAGGAGCGCGAAACATGCACGAGATCCCTAATCTCCCCTTCCCAAGCCTGCACGAAACTGAGCAGACAACCACGCAGCAAGCCGGCGCCCAACAGCCCGAGCCGAAAGAAGCATCTGACAGTCGCAAGGCTGACAGCGAAGACTGAGACACCGGCAATGCCAGACCGTGTGGAAAGCGCTAACATGCGCTTTCCACACCGCCTGGACCCTGAGCCGCGCATGAACGACGACTTTAACGAGAACCAGGCCAGCGTCCTGATCGGCACCGCCGAGAAAATGATCGCTATCTGGAATCGCCTCTCCGCCGAAAAACAGGCCGCCCTGCTCGCCCGTTTCGGCACCCAGGAAAACGCCCTGGCCGCCCTGGTCACGACGCAACTGGTTGCCCCGGCCACGACCGACTCAACCCCGCCCGGCAAATAGTTTTACTTTTTCACGACCTGCGCCCCCTCCCACCGCTATCATAAGCAGCCTATCTATCCTGCTTTGCCGTGGATCTTTACCCATGTCTGAAAACCAGCGCCCCCTGGCGGTCACGCTGCAAGTTGTCTCCATCGTCCTCTTCACCTTCATCGGCTACCTGAACATCGGCATTCCCCTGGCGGTACTGCCGGGCTATGTCCACAGCGACCTGGGCTTTGGTGCCGTGATCGCCGGGCTGGTGATCAGCGTGCAATACCTGGCCACCCTGCTCAGCCGACCCTACGCCGGCAAAATCATCGACAACAAGGGCAGCAAGCTGGCAGTCATGTACGGCCTTGCCGGCTGCGGCCTGAGCGGGGTGTTCATGCTGATTTCAGCCTGGACCCAAAGCCTGCCGATGGTGAGTCTGATCAGCCTGTTGATTGGCCGCCTGGTGCTCGGCAGCGCCGAAAGCCTGGTCGGCTCCGGTTCGATCGGCTGGGGCATCGGCCGGGTCGGTGCGGCGAATACCGCCAAAGTCATCTCCTGGAACGGCATCGCCAGCTACGGCGCACTGGCTGTCGGCGCGCCGCTGGGTGTGCTGCTGGTGAGGGAGTTGGGCTTGTGGAGCATGGGCGTGAGTATCGTGCTGCTGGCGGTGATCGGCCTGGCCCTGGCCTGGCCAAAGACCGCCGCGCCGATCGTGATCGGCGAGCGCTTGCCGTTCATGCACGTGCTGGGGCGGGTGTTGCCTCACGGCTGTGGCCTGGCGTTGGGCTCCATCGGGTTTGGCACCATCGCCACCTTCATTACCCTGTATTACGCCACGCAAAACTGGAACAACGCCGTGCTTTGCCTGAGCCTGTTCGGTGCCAGCTTCATTGGCGCGCGCCTGCTGTTCGGCAACCTGATCAACCGCCTCGGGGGCTTTCGCGTGGCGATTGCCTGCCTGTCGGTGGAAACCCTGGGCCTATTGCTGCTGTGGCTGGCACCGGATGCACACTGGGCCCTGGCCGGCGCAGCGCTTAGCGGATTTGGCTTCTCCCTGGTGTTCCCGGCGCTGGGCGTGGAAGCCGTGAACCTGGTGCCGGCTTCGAGCCGCGGGGCAGCAGTGGGCGCATATTCGTTGTTTATCGACCTGTCACTGGGGATCACCGGGCCATTGGCCGGTGCCATCGCCGCAGGGTTCGGCTTTGCCTCGATCTTCCTGTTCGCCGCGCTTGCCGCCCTTAGCGGTCTGGCCCTGAGCATCTATCTGTACCGCCAGGCGCCGAAGTACCGGGAACAACGGGACGCCCGCTAGAAGTCGACCTTGCCGCGCCCGGCCTTGATGCTGCCGCGTTTGGTCTTGGACTCGAGGCGACGTTTTTTCGAGCCAAGGGTCGGCTTGGTCGGGCGGCGCTTCTTTTCGACCTTGGTGGCGCTCTGGATCAGCTCGACAAGGCGCTCCAACGCATCGGCGCGATTGGCTTCCTGCGTGCGGTACTGTTGGGCCTTGATGATGAGCACGCCATCGCTGGTGATGCGACTGTCGCGCAGCGCCAGCAGCCGCTCCTTGTAGAACTCGGGCAATGAAGACGCGGGGATGTCGAAGCGCAGGTGCATGGCGCTGGAGACCTTGTTGACGTTCTGCCCGCCGGCGCCCTGGGCGCGAATGGCCGTCAGCTCGATCTCGGCATCCGGCAGGTGCACGTTGTTGGAAATCTCCAGCATGGTAAAAGTGTCCGTATTCAGAAGGTGCAGGATACCCTGTGGGAGCGAGCTCCCACAGATTATGCTGCTCACCTGCAAAAAAACCCGGCACATGGCCGGGTTTGTTGTTTCTGCGTACCGCGTTACTTCACGGCAGGCTGCAAGGCATGCCGTGCGCTGCGCTTGTTCTTGATGCCATAGCAGATCCACATGAAGGCAAGCCATACAGGGATCGCGTACACCGAGACCTGGATGCCCGGGATCAACAGCATCACGCCAAGGATAAACACCACGAACGCCAGGCAGATGTAGTTGCCGTACGGGTACCACAGCGCCTTGAACAGCGGCGTCTGGCTGGTTTTGTTCATGTGCTGGCGAAACTTGAAGTGCGAGAAGCTGATCATCGCCCAGTTGATCACCAGGGTGGCCACCACCAGCGACATCAGCAGCTCAAGCGCGCTGTGAGGAATCAGGTAGTTGAGCAACACCGCGATCAGCGTGACCGCCGCCGAGGCCAGGATCGAACGCACCGGCACGCCGCGCTTGTCGATCTTCGCCAGGGCTTTCGGGGCATCGCCCTGCTCGGCCATGCCCAGCAGCATGCGGCTGTTGCAGTAGGTGCCGCTGTTGTACACCGACAATGCCGCCGTCAACACCACGAAGTTGAGGATATGCGCCGCCGTGTTGCTGCCCAGCATCGAGAACACTTGCACGAACGGGCTGCCGCTATAGGAATCGCCGGAGGCGTTCAGGGTTTCCAGCAGGCTGTCCCATGGGGTCAGCGACAGCAGGATGACCAATGCACCGATGTAGAAAATCAGGATCCGGTAGATCACCTGGTTGATGGCTTTCGGGATCACGGTTTTCGGCTTGTCTGCTTCTGCTGCGGTGAAGCCAAGCATTTCCAGGCCGCCGAAGGAGAACATGATGATCGCCATGGCCATCACCAGCCCGCTGACACCATTGGGGAAGAAGCCGCCGTGGGACCACAGGTTGCTCACCGACGCCTGCGGCCCGCCGTTGCCGCTGACCAGCAGGTAGCTGCCCAGGGCAATCATGCCGACGATCGCCACGACCTTGATGATCGCGAACCAGAACTCTGCCTCGCCGAACACCTTGACGTTGGCCAGGTTGATCAGGTTGATCAGGACGAAGAAACCGGCCGCCGAAACCCAGGTAGGGATGTCCGGCGCCCAATAGTGGATGTACTTGCCGACGGCAGTCAGCTCCGACATGCCCACCAGGATGTACAGGATCCAGCAGTTCCAGCCCGACAGGAAGCCGGCGAAACCACCCCAGTATTTGTGCGCAAAGTGGCTGAACGAACCGGCAACCGGCTCTTCGACGATCATTTCGCCAAGCTGGCGCATGATCATGAATGCGATGAAGCCGCAGATGGCGTAGCCGAGGATCATCGACGGGCCGGCGGATTTAAGCACCCCGGCCGAGCCGAGGAACAGTCCGGTACCGATCGCCCCACCGAGGGCGATCAGTTGAATATGGCGATTTTTCAGGCCGCGTTTCAGCTCGCCTGAATGCGAGTTTTGTCCACTCATGAAAAGGGTCTCACGCAAGGTTTGATGATGTTCAGTAGACGTGCTGCTCGGGTTGCGATTTCAAGCAGCGCCGATCAAACCCCAGCGCAAGCACCAGGAGTTCAGCGTATTTACAACGTTCATGCGTCACCTGTTTGTTTTTATCTGTGACGAAATCGAACCCGACGCGCTTGTGGCGCAACGGAGTTAACAAGGCGGATAGCCCTGAGGTTTGCGCTGGTGCGCAGGAAGTCACAGTTAAAACGCGGCGCATTGTACACCTGTAACCCCCTGCTGCCAGACCCGCTGGATCAGCGTGTCATTTGCCGGGATTGCCTGTGTCCGCCCCGGCAGTGCCGGACGGCTGCAAAAACTGATTCAGACCTTTGCAGGTCTTCGACGGGGACGACAGGAAAATCGCCCCTCGGAGAGAGGTGGAGTTGGGTCACGGCGTTCATTGCGCCTCCTTATTTTTATGCACCTGCACGGCAGGCATGGGGCGCATCTGATCCTGCTATGGAGGTTGAAACAAGCGCGATAGAGGGCTTGGGAATCCATAAGGTCTGGGCTAGCGGAAGGATTTCCTTACACCCGGCGGGAAGTAGCTGAAGCACTGGGTAATTCGTCAAGATCTCGTTACAGCGTGTAACGACGGATTTCCAATCGACATGCTTTGGTGTCTTCGCTGGTGCCATCGCGGGCAAGCCCGGCTCCCACAGGGATATCCGCCGAACACAAATGCTGCGTCCACCTCCAATACCCTGTGGGAGCGACGGTGCGACGTGCTCGCGAAGGCGGACTGCCAGGCGCCGCAGCATTTGAGCCAGACAAAAAAAACGCCACCCCGAAGGATGGCGCTTTTCACTGACGACTTACCGCTTGAAGCTTACCGCTGCTTCACTCCGGCTTGCGACGCCCGAAGCCCGGACGCTGACCCGAACCGGCCGGCGCGCCACGGCGCTTGCCTGATGGCGCATCCTTGTCGACCAGGACAATGCCCGGACGCTTTTTCGCGGCTGGCTTGGCTGGACGCTTGGTGTCCGCTGGACGATCCGCCACTGGCGTACCGCGACCGGCGGGAGCGCCGCGATCACTGCGACCACCGGCTGGCGCGCCACGGCCTTCACCGCGCTCGGTACGGCCATTGGCCGGACGCGGCGTGCGTGGCCCGCGCTCGCCATCGGCGCGAGGAGCCGCCGGCTTGCGGGCCGGACGTTCGCCTTCGATGTGCGGCTCACGGGCCGGACGCGGGTTGGCAGCTGGAGCACCGGCGGCTGGACGCAGGGTCCGTACACGCTCGGTGGTGCCCATCGGACGCGACGACTTGCGCTGCATCCGCTCGAGCTTGTCTTTGCTCTTGGCGTTCATCTGCGGCATGGCCACAGGCGTCAGGCCAACCTCGGCACTGAGGATGTCGACTTCGTACTGGCTCATTTCGCGCCAGCGACCCATCGGCAGGTCGGAGTTGAGGAACACCGGACCGAAACGCACGCGTTTCAGGCGGCTGACCACCAGGCCCTGGGATTCCCACAGACGACGAACTTCGCGGTTACGACCTTCCATCACCACGCAGTGGTACCAGTGGTTGAAGCCTTCGCCACCTGGCGCCTGCTTGATGTCAGTGAACTTGGCCGGGCCGTCTTCGAGGACAACCCCGGCTTTCAAGCGCTCGATCATCTCGTCATCCACTTCGCCACGCACACGTACCGCGTATTCACGGTCCATCTCGTAGGAAGGATGCATCAGGCGGTTGGCCAGCTCACCGTCAGTGGTGAACATCAGCAGACCGGTGGTGTTGATGTCCAGGCGGCCGATATTGATCCAGCGACCTTCTTTCGGGCGCGGCATCTTGTCGAAAACGGTTGGACGGCCTTCCGGGTCATTGCGGGTGCAGATTTCACCGTCGGGCTTGTTGTACATGATCACGCGGCGAACCGACTCGGCGGCCTCTTCGCGCTTGATCACCTTGCCATCGATGGTGATGGCGTCATGCAGGTCGACGCGCTGACCAAGGGTGGCGTCTTTGCCATTGACCTTGATGCGGCCATGGCTGATCCACGCTTCCACGTCACGGCGCGAGCCTACGCCGATACGGGCGAGGACCTTCTGCAGTTTTTCGCCTGCTGGGCCGATTTCCTGGTCGTCTTTCTGGTCGTTGATACTCATCTGGGCACCTCCCGGTGTGGTCTGTTCAGGAAGCGCTGATAAGGCCTCCTGAAGCGTTGTCTATCTGGTACTTGGGCGAAGGGATCGCCGAAGGGTCGCGAATCATACGCGCATGCGCGGATTTACGCATCAGAGACTAGCGCAGGCAGACCAGGTTATTTGCTTTTGCGCCGAGCGGTAGGGCCGAGCGCGATCAGGCGTAACGCGGCTTCGGCGAGCACGGTGCGCTTGTCGACCTTGTCGAGCTTCTTCCACGACTTGATCTCGCGCTTGCTGCGGCCGCAGCCGATGCAGATGTCGTCGGTGAATTTGCAGACGCTGATGCAGGGGTCTTTGGTTGAGCTCACTTGAGGCCTCAAAAATTAAAGTCAAAAGATCGCAGCCTGCGGCAGCTCCTACATGACCGGGTACAAATTGATACCGGTGGCAAACGCGGTCCTGTAGGAGCTGCCGAAGGCTGCGATCTTTTGGCAGCACCTCAGTCTTCGAATTCGCGGCGTTCAGCTTCGATGGCTTCGGCCAGAGCGCGGGCTTCGGCTTCCTCGTCACTCAACTCAGATTCGGGCTCCGGTTTGTGCTGTTCGAGGGCAGCGACGGCGGCCAGTAGTTTTTCGCGAGCTTCGGCAACGCCAAGCACATCGTCGTCCGGTTCCTCTTCGAGTGTGGCGTCAGGCTCGGCGTGAAGTTCAACTTCAATCGCAGGTTCTGGCTCAACCTCAACCTCAACTTCCATCTCAGGCTCAATCTCGGATTCAGATTCAGGCTGATCCTGAAACTCATCACTTTGGGTCACCGCACCATCGCGCAACAGATCATCGAAATCGGTCTTGAGCCCCTCCTCCATGGTGTCCAGTTCCAGCAGCAAGGTATGGAAACTGGTTTCCTCCTTGGGCTCCTCCGGTTCGGCACTGGCGTCGGCCAGCTCTTGCAGGCTGGCAGGTACGGGGGCGTCGTCGAAGTCGAGCACCGGGTCGGGCTCCAGCTCGCGCAGCTCTGCCAAGGGTGGCAGATCGTCCAGATTCTTCAGGTTGAAATGGTCGAGAAACGCCTTGGTGGTGGCGAACATCGCCGGTTTGCCGGGCACGTCGCGGTAGCCGACGATGCGGATCCACTCGCGCTCAAGCAGGGTCTTGACGATGTGGCTGTTGACCGCCACACCCCGCACGTCCTCGATTTCACCCCGGGTGATCGGCTGGCGATAGGCGATCAACGCCATGGTTTCGAGCATGGCCCGGGAATAGCGCTGCGGGCGCTCTTCCCACAGGCGCCCGACCCACGGCGAGAATTTTTCGCGGATTTGCAGGCGATAGCCGGAGGCGACTTCCTTGAGTTCGAAGGCACGACCATCACAGGACTTGGCCAGAATCGTCAGGGCCTTCTTGAAGACCGGTGGCTCCGGGCGCTCGGCCTCTTCGAAGAGTTCAAACAGACGTTCAAGCGATTGCGGTTTTCCCGAGGCCAACAGGAAGGCTTCAAGCAGTGGTGCCAGCTCGCGGGGTTCAGTCAGGTTCATGATTCAACTCGTTATTCGGCTCGGGCCCGCACGTGGATCGGCGCGAACGGCTCATTCTGCACCAGCTCGACCAGGGATTCCTTGACCAGTTCGAGGATCGCCATAAAGGTCACCACCACCCCCAGGCGCCCTTCCTCGGCGGTGAACAGCTCGACGAAGGGCACGAACCCGCCGCCCTTGAGCCGCTCCAGTACATCGCTCATGCGCTCGCGGGTGGACAAGGCTTCGCGACTGACCTGGTGACTTTCGAACATGTCGCCCCGGCGCAGCACCTCGGCCATGGACATCAGCAACTCCGCCAGGCTGACGTCCGGCACCAGCTTGCGCGCCCGCGCCTCGGGGGCATCAAGCCTGGGCACCACGACATCGCGACCAACCCGGCTCAGGCCATCGATGCCTTCGGCTGCGGCCTTGAACCGTTCGTACTCCTGCAAGCGCCGGATCAGTTCGGCGCGGGGATCGTCTTCCTCGGCCTCGATCGACTCCGCCCGAGGCAACAGCATCCGCGACTTGATCTCGGCCAGCATCGCGGCCATCACCAGGTATTCGGCCGCCAGCTCCAGGCGCACCGACTGCATCAACTCGACATAGCCCATGTACTGGCGGGTAATTTCCGCGACCGGAATGTCGAGAATGTTGATGTTCTGTTTGCGGATCAGGTACAGCAGCAAATCGAGGGGGCCTTCGAAGGCTTCGAGAAAGACCTCGAGAGCATCCGGCGGAATGTACAGGTCCAGCGGCATTTCCATTACCGCCTGGCCATAGACCATGGCGAAAGGCAGCTCCTGTTGGGCGCCGGCCTGAGTGTCGACGGGCTCTACTGCCGACATCTAGGCTTCGGCCATGAACGGCGCAGGGTCGCCGCAGCCGACGCGGATCACTTCCGGCTCGCCATCGGCAAGACTGATCACGGTGGAGGCCTTGATCCCGCCGACGCCGCCGTCGATGATCAGGTCGACCTGATGCTCGAGCAGCTGGCGCATTTCGTACGGGTCAGTCAAGGGATCGGTGTCACCCGGCATGATCAGCGTCACGCTCATCAGCGGCTCGCCCAGCTCTGCGAGCAAGGCCAGGGCAATCGGATGACTCGGCACACGCAGGCCGATGGTGCGCTTTTTCGGGTGCAGCAACAGCCGCGGGACTTCCCGTGTCGCGTTGAGAATGAAAGTGTAGGGGCCCGGAAGATGGGCCTTCAGCAGGCGAAACGTACCGGTATCAATCTTGGCGAACAGGCCCAATTGCGAAAGATCGCTGCAAATCAGCGCAAAATTGTGCTTTTCATCCAATTGACGCAAGCGACGCACACGCTCAACCGCATTCTTGTCGCCAATCTGGCAACCAATCGCATAGGACGAGTCCGTGGGGTAAATGACCACCCCGCCTTTGCGGATGATCTCGACCGCCTGTTTGATCAGGCGCGCTTGCGGGTTTTCCGGATGAATCTGGAAAAATTGACTCACATTCTCTACCTGTTCAGACGGCGGCAATAATTGGGTCATGTTTGAATCGAGACCAAAGTGGCGGCAGATCCTCCGGAAGCGGGCGATATTCGCCGATCTCGGACCAGCCTCCAGGGCCATGGAAATCACTGCCGGCGCTGACCAGCAGACCGAACTCACGAGCAAGAATCGCCAGGCTGCCGACCTGTTCGGCGGGCTGATGGCCATTGACCACTTCTATGGCGTGGCCGCCTGCTTGAATATAGTCAGAAATCAGCCGACGACGCTTGCTGCGAGTGAAATCGTAGTGCCATGGGTGCGCCAGGCTGACCCAGGCTTTCGCCGCGCGCAGGGTTTCTACCGTTTCTTCCAGGGTCGGCCAATGCTGCTTGACGTCCCCCAACTTGCCGGCACCCAGCCATTTGCGGAACGCCTCGGCGCGATCCTTGACGAAACCTTCGCGCACCATCCAGTCGGCAAAATGCGGACGGGCCGGCGCGTTGCCACTGTCGCCCAACTCCTGCTGGATGGCCCGTGCGCCTTCGAGCGCGCCCGGCATGCCCTTGAGCGCCAGCTTGCGGCTTATTTCCTCGGACCGTAACCAGCGGCCATCGTGCAACCGGGCGATAGCTTCGACCAGCGATGGCGCATTTACATCGAACCCGTAACCCAGCACATGAATGGTCGCGCCGCCCCAGGTGCAGGACAATTCGACGCCATTGACCAACTGCATGCCCAGCGCCGTGGCGGCCGTGCGGGCTTCATCCAGCCCTTCAAGGGTGTCGTGATCGGTCAAGGCCAGGACTCGCACGCCTTTCTCGAACGCACGCGCAACCAGAATCGCCGGCGCCAGGGCGCCATCGGAAGCCGTGCTATGGCAGTGCAGATCAACATTCACGGGGAAGTGTTACCTCAAATCAGCTGGCGCTATCGCGCGCCCATATGTTTGTTATTATGCCGCCACATCCTGCTTCTGGCTGCCACTGTGAAACAATTCATCGATTTCATCCCGCTTCTCCTGTTTTTCATCGTCTACAAACTTGATCCACGGGTCGTCGACATCGCCGGCCATGAGTTGACTGTAGGCGGTATCTACAGCGCCACCGCGATGCTGATCATCAGCTCCCTGGTGGTCTACGGCGCCCTGTTCATCAGCCAGCGCAAGCTGGAGAAGAGCCAGTGGCTGACCCTTATCGCCTGCCTGGTGTTCGGGGGCATGACCCTGGCGTTTCATAGCGAAACCTTCCTGAAATGGAAGGCACCGGTGGTCAACTGGTTGTTCGCCCTGGCGTTCATCGGCAGTCATTTCATCGGCGACCGCCTGCTGATCAAGCGCATCATGGGCCATGCATTGACCCTGCCAGACCCGGTCTGGACTCGCCTGAACATCGCATGGATCGGCTTTTTCCTGTTCTGCGGAGCCGCCAACCTGTTTGTCGCGTTCACGTTCCAGAGCTACTGGGTCGACTTCAAGGTTTTCGGCAGCCTGGGCATGACATTGTTGTTCCTGGTCGCACAGGGCATCTACCTGTCGCGCCACCTGCACGACACCGATACCACAACGCCAAAAACCGAGGACTGACATGCTTTACGCAATCATTGCCACAGACGTCGCCAACTCCCTGGAAGCTCGCCTGGCCGCGCGGCCTGCCCACCTTGAGCGCCTGCAACAGCTCAAGGGCGAAGGCCGAATCGTACTGGCCGGGCCGCACCCGGCGGTCGACAGCAATGATCCGGGCGCTGCAGGGTTCACCGGCAGCCTGATCGTCGCCGAGTTCGACTCCCTGAATGCCGCCCAGGCCTGGGCCGACGCCGAGCCCTACATCGCCGCGGGCGTGTACGCCAACGTTTCGGTCAAGCCGTTCAAGCAAGTCCTGCCTTAGTTTGTCCCCCACGATGAACCTTCCCGGGTTCATCGTGTTCTCAATCGCTCATCCTTCCCGTTTACCTGCCGACAACCTGCCCAATAACCGATTGGAATCAGGCGGGAGTTGCGCGGTTGGCCCTGCTGTGCGGTATCTTCGCCATCGGAGCAAGTCGAAAAACCTCGGCAATGGCTAAATTGAGTGATTCATGAGCGAGCTGTTATTAATTGATGATGACCAGGAGCTGTGTGAGCTCCTGTGCAGTTGGCTGGGCCAGGAAGGCTTTCAGGTCCGTGCCTGCCACGATGGCCAGAGTGCCCGCCGGGCCCTGACCGAAACTTCTCCCGCAGCGGTGGTGCTGGACGTCATGTTGCCGGACGGCAGCGGGCTGGAGTTGCTCAAGCAGTTGCGCAGCGATCATCCGGACCTGCCGGTATTGATGCTCTCGGCCCGTGGCGAACCCCTGGACCGGATTCTTGGGCTGGAACTGGGTGCCGACGACTACCTGGCCAAACCCTGCGACCCGCGGGAACTGACCGCCCGCCTGCGCGCGGTGCTACGGCGCAGTCATCCGGCGGCGGTGTCCAGCCAGGTGGAACTGGGCGACCTGTGCTTCAGCCCGGCGCGAGGCGTGGTCAGCATCGACGAACAGGAGTTCACCCTCACGGTTTCCGAAAGCCGCCTGCTCGAAGCGCTGCTCAAGCAACCGGGCGAGCCGCTGGATAAACAGGAACTGGCGCAGATCGCCCTGGGCCGCAAACTGACCCTGTACGATCGCAGCCTGGACATGCACGTGAGCAACCTGCGCAAAAAGATCGGCCCTCACCCCGACGGCCGCCCGCGCATCATTGCGTTGCGCAGCCGTGGGTACTATTACAGTCTCTGAAGCGCCCCCTTGCGATCGACATAAATCGCGCTCCCGGTAGGAGCTGCCGAAGGCTCCTACGGGGTTCTGCGAAATCAGGAGCCAGGGGAAATCAGGGGTTCGGCGAGATCAGAGATCGGTGAGATCATGAGTCCGGGGGATCAGGTGGTTAACTGGTTTGTCAGGCCGGGCCAAAATGCTCTTTACACAGGCTTTACGCTCCACTGACCGCCGCTTACCTTGGTCTCGATAATCTGTACTCATCCGGAACGTACCGGGAACGAGACAAGGAGATTCACCATGCGCAAGACTCTTATCGCTCTGATGTTCGCCACCGCCCTGCCGACCGTTGCCATGGCGATGCCTGAAGGCGCCGGCCCGATGGGTGGTCCGATGGATGGCCCGCGCCACGGCGGTCAGATGCACGGCATGCACGGCAAAGGCCCCTACGGCCAACTTGACCTGAGCCGCGAACAGCGCGAGCAGATCCGCAAGATCATGGGCGAGCAGATGCACGAGCGTAAGCAAGTGGTCGACAAGTACCTGGAGAAACTCTCCCCGGCCGACCAGAAAGCCATGAAAGATGAAATGGCCGCCAACCACAAGAAGGCCGAAGCGGACGTCCGCGCCCTGCTGAAACCGGATCAGCAGAAGCAATTCGACGAGATGCAGAAGAAAAAAGCTGAACGTCGCGCCGAATGGGCCGAGTTCAAGGCGTGGAAAGCGCAGCAACCGCAAAAAGCGCAATAATACGCTGACCACAGACCCAACGGCCCCCACCGTTGGGTCCTGTTTTTTGTAGGAGCGAGCTTGCTCGCGAAAATCGTCAACGAAAACGCGGGATATCAGACAGCCCACGTCGTACCTGCGTTTTTCGCGAGCAAGCTCGCTCCTACAGTGTTAATTCGTGTCTGCTGAGGACTTTCTGTGCGTTCACTGTTCTGGCGTATCCTGGCCAGCTTCTGGCTAGCCATCGCTCTGGTTGCAGGGCTTTCCATACTGCTGGGGCACATGCTCAACCAGGACGCATGGATCCTCAGCCGCCACCCGGGCCTCAACACCCTGGCCGAACAGTGGACGCAAACCTTCGAAGCCCAGGGCGAAGAAGCCGCGCAAGACATCCTTGAACAGCGCAAGCGCCAATACCATATCGACGTCCAGGTGCTGAACGAGAGCGGCGATCCGGTGGTTCGCGGCACTTTCCCGCGTCGCGCCGCAGCGTTCGAAGCACGCCAGAACGACGGTGATCGACGCCTGCCCTGGCGGCGCCTGACCGACGAGTACACCAGCGAAAAAACCGGCAACACCTACTTGCTGATCTACCGCATCCCGCACCCGGAACTCGACTCCTGGCACCGCGAAAGCCTGCTGTGGCCCTTGAGTGCGCTAGGCATCGCGCTGGTGGTACTCACCCTGTTCAGCCTGTTCGTGACCCTGTCGATCACCCGCCCGCTCAGCCGCTTACGCGGGGCCGTGCATGACCTGGGGCAAACCACCTACCAACAGAACAGCCTGGTCAAACTAGCCAATCGCCGCGACGAATTCGGCGTACTGGCCAATGATTTCAACCGCATGGGTGCGCGCCTGCAAAGCCTGATCGGCAGCCAGCGGCAATTGCTGCGCGATGTGTCCCACGAACTGCGCTCGCCCCTCGCCCGACTGCGTATCGCCCTGGCGCTGGCCGAGCGGGCCAACCCGGAAGAACGGCAGAAGCTCTGGCCTCGCCTGACCCGCGAGTGCGACCGACTGGAGGCGCTGATCAGCGAAATCCTGGTCCTGGCGCGGGTCGATGCCGACAATGCCAGCGCCGAAGACGTTGATCTGCATGCGCTGCTGCAAACCCTGCAAAAAGATGCCCAGCTGAATTCGCCGGAACAGCCCGTAAGCCTGGAAGCCGACTCGGCGCTCAGCCTCAAGGGCTGGCCAACGATGATTGAACGTGCGGTGGATAATCTGCTGCGCAACGCCCAACGATTCAATCCGCCCGGGCAATCGATAGAAATGCGGGCGACCCGGCAGGGCGAGCGGATGGTGATCAGCGTGCGCGATCACGGCCCCGGCGTGGAGGCCGTGCATCTGAGTCAGCTGGGAGAGCCGTTTTATCGGGCGCCGGGACAGACTGCCGCAGGGCATGGCCTGGGTCTGGCGATTGCGCGCCGAGCGGCGGAGCGGCATGGCGGGAGTCTGGTGCTAAGCAATCATCCGCAAGGCGGGTTCATTGCCAGTCTCGAATTGCCGTTGGTGCCAGGGGCCGTGGTCCAGCCGTAGCGATAGCGGTGTTGTCGGAAAGATCGCAGCCTCGTTTCACTCGACAGCTCCTACAGAACGCGCCGTCTTTGAAATGGGGCTGCGATCTGTCGATGTTCAGCGCTTGCCCGGCCAGGCGCTGACGAACTCATCAAGGTTCACTTTCTCCGCCACCCGCGGTTCTTTCTGCGGCGTGCCCAGGTAGAGAAACGCAATGACTTCCTCCCCCTCCGCCAAACCCAAGCCCTTGGCCACGTGGGGCGAATACGCCAGGTCGCCAGTGCGCCACACCGCGCCAATCCCCTGGGCATAGGCGGCCAGCAGGATGCCATGGGCCGCGCAACCCGCAGCCAGCAGCTGCTCGGATTTCGGATACTTCACGTGTTCCTGCAATCGCGCGATCACCACGACCACCAGCGGCGCTCGCAGCGGCCCGTTGCGCGCCTTATCCACCGCGGCTTCAGACACTTCGCTGTCCTGTTGCTTCGCCGCCTCAGCCAGCAGCTCGCCCATCTGCTCCCGTGCAGCACCCTCGATGGTCAGAAACCGCCAAGGCTGCAAATGACCGTGGTCCGGTGCGCGCATGGCTGCGGCGAACAGGGCCTCACGCTGCTCGGCGGTCGGTGCCGGGTCGAGCAGTCGGGGAACGGAAACACGGTTGAGCAAAGCGTCGAGAGCCTGCATCGGCCACCTCCAATGAAAAATGTTTGGCTATTCTAGCGGTAACTGCCGCAGGGATGCCGGTTTACATGCCCTGCCCCACAGGTAGAATGGCGCCCTTCCCTATTTCAGCCCGAGCGGACTTCATGGCGTTGCCGACCTTACGGATCATTGGTTTCATCATCGGCATCTTTCTGATCACCCTGGCCATCGCCATGGTCGTGCCCATGGCCACGCTGGTGATTTTCGACCGCACCAGCGACCTGCCGTCGTTCCTCTGGGCCAGCATGATCACCTTCGTCGCCGGCCTGGCGCTGGTCATCCCCGGTCGCCCCGAACACATACACCTGCGCCCGCGGGACATGTACCTGCTGACCGTCAGCAGCTGGCTGGTGGTGTGCATATTCGCCGCGCTGCCGTTCCTGCTGACCCAGCACATCAGCTACACCGACTCATTCTTTGAAAGCATGTCCGGCATCACCGCCACCGGGTCGACAGTGCTCAACGGCCTGGACAAGATGTCCCCCGGGATCCTGATGTGGCGCTCGTTGCTGCACTGGATCGGCGGCATCGGCTTTATCGGCATGGCAGTGGCGATCCTGCCGTTGCTGCGCATCGGTGGCATGCGCCTGTTCCAGACTGAATCCTCGGACCGCTCCGAAAAAGTCATGCCCCGCTCGCACATGGTGGCGCGTCTTATTGTTGCAGCCTATGTCGGCATCACCATCCTCGGCAGCCTGGCCTTCTGGTGGGCCGGGATGAGCCCCTTCGATGCCATCAACCATGCGATGTCGGCCATTTCCACCGGGGGCTTCTCGACCTCCGACCTTTCCCTGGCCAAGTGGACACAGCCCGCTGTGCATTGGGTGGCGATCGTCATCATGATCCTCGGCAGCCTGCCATTCACCTTGTACGTGGCGACCCTGCGCGGCAACCGGCGCGCCTTGATCAAGGATCAGCAGGTTCAGGGTCTGCTCGGGATGTTGCTGGTGACCTGGCTGGTGCTCGGCACCTGGTACTGGTGGACCACCCAGCTGCACTGGCTGGAGGCCCTGCGCCACGTGGCGCTGAACGTGACCTCGGTGGTCACCACGACCGGATTTGCCCTGGGAGACTACAGCCTGTGGGGCAATTTCTCGCTGATGCTGTTTTTCTACCTGGGGTTTGTCGGTGGTTGCTCAGGCTCGACCGCTGGCGGGATCAAGATCTTCCGCTTTCAGGTCGCCTATATCCTGCTCAAGGCCAACCTTAACCAATTGATTCACCCGCGCGCAGTGATCAAGCAGAAGTACAACGGACACCGGCTCGACGAAGAGATCGTGCGGTCGATCCTGACCTTCTCGTTCTTCTTTGCCATCACCATCTGCGTCATCGCCCTGCTGCTTTCGCTGCTGGGAGTGGACTGGATGACCGCGCTGACAGGCGCAGCCAGTACCGTGTCCGGCGTCGGCCCGGGGCTGGGTGAGACCATTGGCCCGGCGGGCAACTTCGCGACGCTGCCCGACGCCGCCAAGTGGATCCTGTCGTTCGGCATGTTGCTGGGCCGACTGGAGATCATCACGGTGTTTGTGTTGTGTATTCCGGCGTTTTGGCGTCACTGACCGGCCCAGGCGTGCCCGTCAACCGTGCCCGGTACTCTCCCGGCGTGGCGTCAAACCAGCGGCGGAACGCGCGGAAAAAGTTGCTGGGGTCGGCGAAACCCAACAGGTAGGCAATTTCCAGCAGGGTCATGCTGGGCTGGGCCAGGTACTGCTCGGCCATCTCGCGGCGAGTATCGTCGAGCAAGGCCTGGAAACTGGTGCCCTCTTCCTGTAACCGGCGCTGCAAGGTGCGCTGCGACAGGTGCAGCGTCTGCGCCACGGTGTCGCGCTTGGGTTCGCCCTGCGGCAGCAGCCGGCACAACACCTGACGCGCCTTGTGGGTCACTCGGCTTTCGGAAAACCGCGCCAGGTACTCGCCGGCAAACCGGTCATGCAACGCCGCCATCGCTTCATTGGCCGTAGGCAGCGGCGCCTCCATGTCGGCGCGCTCGAAAATCAGCGCGTCATAGGGCGCGCTGAATACCAGCGGGGCGTGGAATGTTTGGGTATAGGGCTCAAGGTTGACGGGGTGCTCACCCTGGAACATCACCTTGCGGGGTTGCAGGGTTCGCCCGGTCAGCCAGTTGCACAGCCCCAGGGCGCAGGCCAGGGAAGCCTCGGCGCTTTGCCGGGTCGGCGGCAGATGGTCGCCATGCACCGTCAGGATCAGCGCATAACCCTGGTCCAGCAGGCGGAAACTCAGGTCGGCACTTTCGGCGATGATCCGTTGATAACGCACCAGGCGCTGAAAACCTTCAACCAGAGTCTGGCTCGACATCAAGGCGTAGCCCGCCACATGAAAGGATGCCGGCCGCACCACTTTGCCCATGTTCAGGCCGATCGCCGGGTTACCCGACAGCTCGACCGCGCGTTGCCACAGTCGTGTCATGGAGTCCTGGGTAAAGCGCCCATCCGGGTCGGTCAGGGCCGCGTAGTCCAGCCCCAGCTGCCTGAACAGGACCCGACAATCCAGGCCGTCCATTTCCAGTGCCTTGACAATCCCCATCGCCCAGCTTGCAGAAGTCGTTCTTTCGCTCATGGCGTTTACTGTCTTGGTGAGCCGTCTACGGCGTCAGGTTTACCGAAGGATACTAAAGTGGCGCCTATTGTCACTGGCTGATGCCAATGATCACTCTAGACTTAAATAAGCTACCCGCAGAACAACTTGGCGCCAGAACAATAACCACAGAGACCGTTGTCGTGGAAAACATCAAACGTTTCAACAGCTTCGCCGAGTTCTACCCGTATTACCTCAGCGAGCACAGCGACAGTACTTGCCGACGATTGCACTTCATCGGCACCACCCTGGTTATTTTCATTCTGGCCATGACCATCGGCAAAGGCGCCTGGCTATTACTGTTGAGCCTGCCGCTGGCCGGTTACAGCTTCGCCTGGGCCGGGCATTTCTTTTTCGAGAAAAATCGTCCCGCGACCTTCCAGCATCCCTTTTACAGCCTGCTCGGCGATTTTGTCATGTACCGCGACATGATCCTGGGTCGCGTGCCGTTCTAGGAATCACCCGCTATTCGAGGACAGTCGATGAATGCCAATGCCCGCTTCACCCACATGCAGGACGGCACCCAGGAAGACTGGGCAATCATCGCTGCCGACTTCAGTGCCTACGCCAGGCAGTTACCGAAACGGATCGTGGCCCACCTGACGCTGCTCGAGGGTGACTTCGGTGGTTTTCCCGTGGATCGCCTGACCCACTCCCTGCAAACCGCAACACGTGCCTGGCGCGACGGCCGTGATGAGGAATATGTGGTGTGTGCGCTGTTGCATGACATTGGCGATACGCTGGGCTCCTATAATCATCCGGACATTGCTGCGGCGATCCTCAAGCCATTCGTCAGCACCGAGAATTTGTGGATGGTGGAAAAGCACGGGATTTTCCAGGGTTACTACTTTTTTCATCACTTGGGTATGGATCGGCATCTGCGCGAGCAATTCAGTGGTCATCCGCAGTATCAGGCGACCATTGATTTCTGTGCCAAATATGATGCGGCGGCGTTTGACCCCGCCTACGAAACGCTGCCGCTGAGCTTCTTCGAGCCGATGATGGAGCGCCTGTTTGCGCAGCCGAAGAACTCGATCTACAAGGCGGCGATGCATGAGCACTCACCAGCCTAGAATCAAAAGATCTTCTGATCTCAGGCAGGCTCACCCACCTTCTGCGCCGTCATCTGCTCTTCCCGCGCCTGTGCGTCCGCCAATCGATACAACTCGATCGAGCCGTCCCAGTGCTCGATCAGCGCCGTGCACGACTCAACCCAATCCCCGCAGTTCAAGTAATCCACGCCGCCCACCCGGCGGATTTCGGCATGGTGAATGTGCCCGCACACTACGCCGTGCAACTCGCGCTTCACGCACTCGTGGGCGATAGCCTCCTCGAAATCACTGATAAAGCTGACCGCGGTTTTCACCTTGTGCTTGAGGTAGGCCGACAACGACCAGTACCCATATCCATAGCGGGCGCGCCAGTGATTCAGCCAGCGGTTGAGCGTCAGGGTAAATTCGTAGGCCGAGTCCCCAAGAAACGCCAGCCAGCGGTGGTAGCGGGTGATCACATCAAACTGGTCGCCGTGGATCACCAGCAGATGCCGGCCATCCGCCGTGACGTGCACCGCCTCGTCGACCAACTGGATATTGCCCAGGATCAACTTCGAGTAACGGCGCAGGAATTCATCGTGGTTGCCCGTCACGTAGATCACCTCGGTGCCGCGCTTGCTCATGGTCAGCAGGCGGCGGATGACGTTGGTGTGCGCCTGGGGCCAGTACATGCCGCTACGCAGCTTCCAGCCATCGATGATGTCGCCGACCAGGTAGACCTTGTCCGCGTGGTAACCCTTGAGAAATGTGCTCAGGTGCTCGGCCTGGCAGTCCCGGGTGCCCAGATGCACGTCGGAAATCCACAAGGTCCGCACCCGCTGCTTGCGACCGGGTCTGGCGAGCTCGGCACTGGTCATTGGCAACGCTCCACGATGGTTTGGGCAACTGTGCGCCGGGCGGGTGAATCGCCCATGACAATGACGCGTCAGTCCTGTGACAACGCCGGGCGGCCAACGCGGTGTAGAATGCCCACCTTGCCCGGGAGACCTGCGATGAGACCGATCCTCACGCTCCGCCAATACACCAAGGACCTGATCATCCACAGCCACGACCATGCGCAGTTGGTGTTCGGGTTGTCGGGGGCGCTGGATTTCGAGGTGGGCGGGCATGGCAGCCAGGTGATACAGCAGAGTTTTGTGGTGGTGCCTTCCGGTTTTCATCACGCCTGCAACAGTGCCAACGGCAGCCGTTGCCTGGTGCTGGATATACCGAGCGATCAATGGGTGGCGCAGTCCCTGGGTGAGCATGCCGACGCCAGCCGACGCCTGCTCGACAGCGCCGCACGCCTGCCCCTCGATGCCGGGCAGAGCCAATTGGTGAGCTGGCTGGCGGGCAGCCAGGTCGACGACCCGCTGATTGCGCAACAGGGTGCCGTGCTGTTGCTGGCCAGTCTCAATAACGTCAAACCCGAGGTCATGGGGGGGCGTCGCCTGCCCTATGCGGCGTTGAATGCGCACATCGACCAGCACGCGGCCTATCCCCTGCAGGTCGCTGACCTCGCCCGCATCGCCGACTTGTCCAGCGCCCGCCTGCATGCCCGCTTCGTCGCCGAATGCGGGCAGACGCCGATGGATTACATCCGCAGCCGCCGCCTGCACCGGGCTGTCGAGCTGTTGCGCGACACCGTGCTGCCTATCGGCGAAATCGCCAGCCGGGTCGGCTACAGCTCGCAAAGTGCATTCGCCGCCGCGGTGTTGCGCGAGTTCGGCGCCTCTCCGGGAAAACTGCGACGCGAGGGCGGCGACAAAAGACGCTAGTCTGGCGACAGACGTATACGGCTCCTCCACGGTCTACTGTAGGAGCTGTATCGGCCGTGCTCACACATCGATCAAGGATCTGCAATGACTCCCCGTACCGCCCTTGGCGCCCTGCACATTGGTGCACTGATGTTCGGCCTGACCGGCGTGTTCGGCAAACTCGCGGCAGCCTCCCCGGCCGTAATCGTTTTTGGCCGCGCGGCATTCGCGGTGCTCGCCTTGGCGGTGTTTGCGCGCTTCGCCAGTGCCACCCGCTGGCAACCTCTCGAAGCCGTGGATTGGCGCCGATTGCTACTCAGCGGCGTACTGCTGGCCGGGCACTGGGTAAGCTTTTTCATCGCGGTGAAGGTTGCCGGTGTGGCGATTGCGACGTTGGGATTCGCCAGTTTCCCGGCTTTTACCGTGATCCTCGAAGGACTGATCTTCCGCGAGCGAATTCGCGCCAACGAAATTCTCCTGGTGGTGCTGGTGAGTATCGGGTTGGTGCTGGTCACGCCTGATTTCGACCTCGCCAGCGGCGCCACCACCGGCCTGCTGTGGGCAGTGGGTTCGGGCTTGCTCTTCGCTTTATTGTCGTTGACCAACCGCGCCAGTTCCTCACGGATTCCGCCGGTGCAGGCCGCGCTGTGCCAGAACGTGGTGGTCGCGCTGTGCCTGCTGCCGGTGGCCGCACCGCAATTGAGCGGAGTGCGCGCCCTGGACTGGCTGTGGATCAGCCTGCTCGGAATCTTCTGCACCGGTGTCGCTCACAGCCTGTTCGTCGCCAGCCTGGCGGTGATCAAGGCTCGCACCGCCGCAGTGGTGTTCGCCATGGAACCGGTATACGGCATCACCATGGCCTGGCTGCTGTTCAACGAAAATCCCACGCCACGCATGCTGTTCGGCGGCGCGTTGATCATCGTGGCGATTGTGGTCTCCAGCCGTCTTGCCGGCGGGTCAGACAAGAAAACCGTTGCTGCAGAGGCAGCCTCTCACTGAGTCCGGTCGTTGTGACCGAGGTCGCGGTCGGGGTCAATCTGATCCCGGACCCGCTGTTTCAACACCTTGGCCTCGGGAAAACCGCCGTCACTCTTGCGCTCCCAAAGCTGCACGCCATCACAAGAAATATGGAATACCCCACCCGTGCCGGGCACCAGCGACACCTTTCCCAGGTCGTCACCAAAGGTACTGAGCAGTTCCTGGGCCAGCCAGGCTGCGCGCAGCAACCACTGGCACTGGGTGCAATAGGTGATGACAATTTCCGGTTTGCTGGCAGGCATGATTGACGAGACTCCAGAGGCGAGGGGCGCCGCTATAATAGCGACCTTTTCCGCTGGTCCCGAGATTCATGATGCGCCATCTTCTGTCCTGCCTGCTGCTCTGCTTGCTGCCCATGATCGTCCAGGCCGCCGAGGCCCCCCGACCAAAAGTCGGCCTGGTGCTGTCCGGTGGCGCAGCCCGAGGCCTGGCGCACATTGGTGTGCTCAAGGCGCTGGAGGAGCAAGGCATCCAGATCGATGCCATCGCCGGCACCAGCATGGGTGCGGTGGTGGGCGGGTTATACGCATCCGGGTACAAGATCGATGAGCTGGAAAAGCTCGCCCTCAACATTGATTGGCAGCAGGCCCTGTCGGATGCGCCGCCCAGAGCTGACGTGCCGTTCCGGCGCAAGCAGGATGATCGCGACTTCCTGGTGAAGCAGAAACTCAGTTTTCGCGACGACGGCAGCCTCGGCTTGCCGCTCGGGGTCATCCAGGGCCAGAACCTTGCCTTGATGCTGGAAAGCCTGCTGGCCCATGCCAGCGATACCCGGGATTTTGACAAGCTGCCCATACCCTTCCGCGCGGTCGCCACCGACATTGCCAGTGGTGAGAAGGTGGTGTTTCGCAAGGGTCACCTGCCTCAGGTGATTCGCGCCAGCATGTCGATCCCGGCGGTGTTCGCCCCTGTCGAACTGGATGGGCGCCTGCTGGTGGACGGCGGCATGACCGATAACATCCCGCTGGATGTCGCCAGGGAAATGGGGGTCGACGTGGCGATCGTGGTCGACATCGGCACGCCCCTGCGCAACAGCAAACAACTGACCACCGTGGTCGACGTGCTGAACCAGTCGATAACCTTGATGACCCGCCGCAACTCCGAAGAACAGCTCGCCGCCTTGCACCCGGACGACATCCTGATCCAGCCGTCACTGGCGAGTGTTGGGGTGACCGACTTTGGTCGTGCCGAAGAAATGATCGAGGCAGGCTATCGCGCAACCAGGATTCTCGATGCACGCCTGGCGCAGCTCAAGCCGTCGCAGCCGCTGGATCCGGAGCTGAGCGCCGCCCGTGAGCCCAGTGAGCGCACGCCGATCATCACCGCAATCAAGGTCGAGAATGACTCGAAAGTCGGCGATGATGTCATTCGGTACTACATTCGCCAGCACATTGGTCAACCACTGGACCTGGGACGCCTGCAAACCGATATGGGCACCTTGTATGGCCTGGACTACTTCGAGCAGGTGCAATACCGAGTCGCCCACAAGGGCACTAACCACACCCTGATCATCACTGCCCGCGGCAAGCGCAGCGGCACGGATTACCTGCGGCTGGGCTTGAACCTCTCGGACGATATGCGCGGCGACAGTGCGTTCAACCTGGGCGCCAGTTACCGCGTCAACGGCATCAACCGCCTGGGTGCCGAATGGTTGACCCGCGCGCAGATCGGCGACCGCCAGGAACTGTACAGCGAGTTCTACCAGCCACTGGATGTCGGATCGCGATATTTCATTGCGCCCTACGCCGCCTTTGACGCGCAGAACGTCGAAGCCACCCTGGACAACGATCCGATCGCCCAATACCGGGTTGAGCGCTACGGCTTTGGCCTGAACGTAGGCCGCCAGATCGGCAACAGCGGCGAAGTGCGCCTGGGTGTTGGCGAAGCCTGGGGCAAGGCAGACGTGCGCATTGGCGACCAGGACCTGCCCAGCGAAAGCTTCAACGAAGGGTTTTATGAAGTGAAGTACTCGTTCGATTCACTGGATAACGTCTACTTCCCCCATGAAGGCGAAGACTTCGGCCTGGCCTTGCGGCAGTACGAACCCGGCCTGGGCTCGGACAATCGCTATCGACAATGGGAAGTCGCGCTGGACAAGGCCCTCAGCCACGGCCCGGACACCTTCATTCTCGGCGGCCGCTACGGGCGCACGCTCAATGACGCCAATGTGGTGACTTCCAGCTTCCTGCTCGGCGGAGCACGGCAGTTATCGGGTTTCAGGGAGGATGCGATTTCCGGGCAGAACATCAGCCTGATGCGCGCCGTCTACTATCGACGCCTGACACCGCGCTCGTACCTGCCGCTCGATTTCCCGCTGTATGCCGGTGGGTCACTGGAACGAGGTCGGGCGTGGAACAACGACAATGAGTTCGACAGTGGCTACATCAATGCCGCCAGCGTATTCATCGGCTTCGACACGCCCTTGGGTCCGCTGAACTTCAGTTACGGCTTTAACGATGCCGATGAGCAGGCCGTGTACCTGAACCTGGGGCAAACATTCTGAAGCCTGTGGGAGGGAGCCTGCTCGCGATTGCGGCTGGTCCGTCGCTATTTATGTCGACTGACCCACCGCTATCGCGAGCAGGCTCACTCCCACATTGATAACGACACATGCACTATCAGCGAATGCCGGCCAACAAACTCCGCGCGGTCTGCTTGAGTGGCTCATCGGCATCCTTGAGCAGCTCGTTGAGCAGCTCAATCGCGCTGTCCAGATCGCCGTCATCAATACAGGTCTGAGCCTGTTCGAGTTTGCCGGCGTTGTCCGGTTCAAGACTGAAGGGCTCAATTTCCAGCGATGAGTCCGGGTCACCGAATTCGGCGAGGAAATCGTCGTCCAGCCCCTGGGAATCCGCTGGCGCATCCCACTCCAGCTCGGGTTCGCCCAGTGACGGCTCCTCGGGCATTTCGAACACCTCGGGCAAGATGTGGAGGTTGGAGTGAAACGCCGGCTCTTCTGGAAGTGCGGGTGGCGGCGGAGCGCTGTCGAAGGGGCTGATCAGGTCCCAATTGGCGTCCATCGACAGGTCATCCAGATTCAACTGGAACTCATCGCCCTGGGCAACAACGGGCGCTGCGGCGATCACTGAAGCGACAACCGGCGCAGCAGCCAGCGGCGTCACGTTGTGCATTTTCGGGTGTCGGCTGCGAATGTCCTGCAGGGCCTGTGGGTCAAATCCTGAGTCGCGCAGCTGGGTTTCCTGGGCGTTATAGGCCGCCACATCGCCTTGTTTGCCGAGCACTTCCAGCAGTTGCACGGCTAGATCAGTGCGCTGTGGCTCTTTGGCCAGCGCCTCGCGCAGCAAACCGGCCGCCTCGGAAAATCGGCCATAGGCCATGTAGATACCCACGCCCTCCAGCACGTCGCCCGACGGCGCATCCTCTTGGTGATCAGCCGCCGATTTGGCCGGCGGTGCCTGCATTCCTACAGGATCATCAGCCACGGACTCAGGCCGGGAAGCAGGCACGGGAGCCTCCTGCGCCACCTCATCCGCCTGTTGGCGTTGGCGTTGGCGTTGGCGCCGCATGAACAAACCCAGGAGTACCAGGACCGCCAGGGCCAGAACGCCGAGAATCATTGGCCATTGATTGGCATCAGGCTGTTCAACGGCGACTACCGGCGGTGCCACGGCAACAGGTGCCGCGGGCGGTGCCTGTTGCAGTTCGGCCAACCGGGTTTGCAGTTCGATCACCTGCTTCTTGTGGGCGGCAATCTGTTCGTCCTGTGCCTGCAGCCGCGCATTCAGCTCAGTGATGGTCGCTTGCAGTTGTTGGTTTTGCAGGACGCTGGCAGCCAGCTGCTCTGCAGCGGGGTCAATTTCCGCTACCGGGGCAACAGCCTCGGCCTTGGGCGCAGCAGCTTTTTTCGGCGCTGGCGCTGGCGTGGCTGCCGCAGGCTTGACTGCAGGAAACGGAGAGTTTGGCGTGGTGGCGGCGGGTTCATCGACCACAGGAACAACACCCGGCGCGCCAGGAGGATCGATCAACACCGTGTATTCGCGCAGCACCCGCCCATTGGGCTGATTGAGCTGCACCAGGAAATTCAGGAAGGGTTCATTGACCGCTTTATTGGAGCTCACCCGGATCAGGCTGCGATTGCCCTTGAGGATTGGGGTGAACTTCAGGTCGTTGAGAAAAAACACGCGTTCAACACCCGCGCGGCTGAATTCGTCCGCCGTAGCAAGGTTGACCGACAGGTCGCCCTCTTCGAGCCCCGCCGCGTCCACCAGCGCGATGTCTGCCCGCAACGGCTGATTCAGCGCGGAATGCAGGGTGATTTCACCCAACCCCAGCGCAGGCGCCAATGCCGAGTAACACACAGCGCCACCCACCAGCAGCAGCCTGGTGCCACACCGCAAGACAACGTGCAAACTCTCAAGCATGAGCATCCCTTAGATAACCAGAACCAACCGTACGCGTTCGCACATCCGGTACGAACGCGATAATGCATAGTAGTTCTTTATAGTCCGCCCAACGGGCGATCTCAAAAGTCCTGCACGAAGCAACGAGTCAGGATTTTTCCAGGTTGGCCAGGATATGCCCGTGAACTCGCATGCATATCTTCAATTCCGCCTCATCAACGCCTTCAAACAGTTCCTGGCGCAGCTGGTTGGCAATGGTTTCAATCTGTTCAATCAACGGACGGGCCGGGGCGCAGAGGACGATTTTCTTCGCCCTGCGGTCTTCCACCACTGCCTGGCGCTGGACCAGACCCTGACTTTCGAGGCTGTCGAGCAATCTGGCCAGGGTCGGACCTTCTACGGCAACGCTTTGCGCCAACTCTCGTTGGGTCGGCGGCTCTCCGAAACGCGCGAGGTGCAATAGCACCAGCCAACGGGCCTGGGACAATCCCAGGCCCGCCAGGCGACGGTCCAGTTCGGCTCGCCAGCCACGGGACACCTGCGCCAACTGCATGCCAAAGCGGTGTTGATCGGTTAACGGCATAAAAAACTCATGGTTAGACTGAAATAGAGAAAACCTAATTATTAGTCAGCTAAGCATGGCCGATGACATGACGCAAGGCTCGCTTTGTACTGAATCGTTACATCAAAGCAAGGGTTGTTTCAAATTTCGAATTCCGACTGCAGTGCCGCCCGGACGCAGTACAACACGCCCTCTGGAACCCGTCCGGCAAATATTGCTGCGATCTCCACAACCGGTGGCAACTCGCCTTCACCGTCGAGAAAAGCATCCTGTATTTCGCCCATCAATTCCTCAGGCAAATCCAGTGCCTGCTCCAGGGACAAGTGTTGCTTGCCAATCGCCTCGGCAAGCAGGGTGTACACATTCTTTTCCGAACACTGCAACTGGCCGGCGATCTGCAGTGGCGTCATGCCTGCGCGGGCCAGTGTGATCAACTCGTGGCGCAGGTCGGCCACCACTTTTGGCGCCTCGGCCTGGCCGCCCAGCACTTCGAGGAATGCCTCCCCGTAACGCTCCAGCTTGCGCGCGCCGACGCCGCTGACCCGTGCCATCTCGGCCATGGAGCCCGGTTGGCTGCGCAGCATTTCCAGCAGGGTCGAATCCGGGAAGATGACGTACGGTGGCACCCCGTGCTCTTCGGCAAGCTTGCGACGCAACGCGCGCAAGGCTTCCCACTGCTCGCGTTCCTCACCACGAACCAGCTGGCTCGCCTGGCTCTTGCTGCTTTTCGCAGTCGTTTGCGGCTTGAGGTCGCGGCGCAGCTCCAGGGTCACTTCGCCCTTGAGCAGCGGCCGGCAAGTGGCGCTCAACCGCAGGCCGCCATAACCTTCGAGGTCGATGTCCGCCAGCCCGCGGGCAACCAGCTGGCGAAACAGCGATCGCCATTCGCTCTCGCCCATCGCCTTGCCGACACCAAACACTGACAGGTGCTGATGCCCAAAGCTGCGGACCTTTTCATTGTCCTTGCCCAGTAACACGTCCACCAGATGCCCCACACCATAACGCTGGCCGGTGCGGAAGATCGCCGAAAGGGCCTGGCGAGCCGGCTCGGTCGCGTCCCACGTCTGCACGCCATCGACACAGTTGTCGCAATGGCCACACGGCTGCGGCATATCTTCGTCGAAATAGGCCAGCAAGGTTTGCCGGCGGCAGCGGGTTTCTTCGCAGAGCGAAAGCATGGCGTCGAGCTTGTGCTGCTCCAGGCGCTTGTGACGCTCGTCGCCTTCGGAGTTCTGCAACATCTGCTTGAGCATCACCACGTCTTGCAGGCCGTAAGCCATCCAGGCATCAGCCGGCAGGCCATCACGCCCGCCGCGACCGGTTTCCTGATAGTACGCTTCCAGGGATTTGGGCAAGTCCAGGTGCGCGACGAAACGCACGTTGGGTTTATCGATCCCCATGCCGAACGCCACGGTGGCCACCATGATCAGGCCTTCCTCGTTGAGAAAGCGCCTCTGGTGATGGGAGCGGGTTTCGTTGGGCAGCCCGGCGTGATAAGGCAGCGCCGGAAACCCCTGCTCGCTGAGGAATACCGCGACTTCGTCGACTTTCTTGCGCGACAGGCAGTAAACGATGCCGGCATCGCTGCGCCGCTCGGCCAGGAACGCCAGCAACTGCTTGCGCGGCTGCTCCTTGGGGACGATGCGATAGAAGATGTTCGGGCGGTCGAAACTCGACAGGAAACGCTCGGCGTCCTGCAAGTGCAGGCGATCGACGATTTCTTCGCGGGTGCGTTTGTCGGCGGTGGCAGTCAGTGCGATGCGCGGGACGTTGGGGAACAGCTCGGCCAGTTGGCCCAATTGCAGGTATTCGCGGCGGAAATCGTGACCCCATTGCGATACGCAGTGTGCTTCATCGATGGCGAACAGGGCGATTTCCAGGCTTTGCAGGAATGCCAGCATCCGCGGCTGAACCAGGCGTTCTGGCGCGAGGTACAGCATCTTCACCTCACCGCGCTTGATGCGGTTAGCCAGGTCCCGTTGCTGTTCGGCGCTCAGCGTGGAGTTCAACGCAGCGGCGGCAACACCCAGTTCTTCGAGGGTGGCGACCTGATCGTCCATCAACGCGATCAGCGGCGAGACCACGACGGCCAGGCCTTCGCGCAGCAATGCCGGTACCTGGAAGCACAGGGACTTGCCGCCGCCGGTAGGCATCAGCACCAGGGCGTCGCCACCACTGGCCACGCGCTCAATGATCGCACCCTGGCGGCCACGAAAGCTGTCGTAGCCGAAGATGTCCTTGAGGACGCGTTGAGCCTGTTCGAGCATAAAAACTCCAAAAATCACCGAAACATCCCTGCAAGGCTGGTTCAGAATCGCGCGGTCTGCACTGAACAAATCGTAAGTGCGGATTGCATGACGCTGTCCATCTCAGCCATGACGCCGGCAGGGCATCGCAAAACGCGGGAGTATACCCGACCCCTCCGGTTCAAAGGGTGCCGCTGAGTAGACACATTGGGACAAACACTTCATTGGTGGGTGCTGTGGGTGCGGCGGGTGGTGTTGTTGGTGTGTAGGAGCTGTCGAGTGAAACGAGGCTGCGATCTTTTGATCTTGCTTTGTGTGCATATCCATTGCTGCGGTAATGGCTGCTTATGGTTCCGCCCTTACGGCGGGTCACTTTCGAAGAGCGCGAAAGTAACCAAAGCGCTCTTGCCCCACCACTTGGCACCTCGCCTAGGCTCGGTGTGCCCTCACTCCGGCATTGCTCCGCGGGTCGCCGCGATGGGCCATCCCTGGCCCAGCGCGGCTAAACCGGCATCCTTGCCGGTTTACCCGCTACGCAATGCCTGCGTTCGGCCAGCGTGGTTAACGGGGCGTCCGCGATCAAGAACCGAGCCGTGGCGGCCTTCGGGCCGACCAAGGCATCAAGCAAGCGCGCTTCGCTTGTTGGGTCGTGAACCTTTTCTGGATATGAAATGACACCTGTGAGGTGGTATCCGAGGAAGGCGAATTCCTTGGGAAGTGATCCCTCTGGGAAGTCATCTCTGTGGAGGTTCGAAATCTGTAGAGAGTTCGATATCTGTGGAGGGATTGATATCTGTGGGAGCAATGCTTGCTCGCGATGACGGTTTTCGCATCCAACATTGATGCTGACTGCCCCCCAGCTATCGCGAGCAAGCTTTGCTCCCACAGGAACAACACCAGCCCGGAGGCAGTGCACATCAGAGAAGCGCAGCGCCGGCTTGTTGCCTTGGTCGGCCCAGAGGCCGCCACGGCCCGGTTCTTGATCGCGGACGCCCCGTTAACCACGCTGGCCGAACGCAGGCATTGCGCAGCGGGGAAACCGGCAAGGATGCCGGTTTAGCCGCGCTGGGCCAGGGATGGCCCATCGCGGCGACCCGCGGAGCAATGCCGGAGTGAGGGCACACCGAGCCCAGGCGAGGTGCCAAGTGGTGGGGCAAGAGCGCTTTGGTTACTTTCGCGCTCTTCGAAAGTGACCCGCCGTAAGGGCGGAACCCTAAGCCGCCGTTACCGCAGCAATGGATCTGCACACAAAACAAGATCAAAAGATCGCAGCCTCGTTTCACTCGACAGCTCCTACTCAGGAACAACTCCAGCCCGGAGGCAGTGCACAATCATAGAAGCGCAGCGCGCCGGCGTGATGCCTTGGTCGGCCCAGAGGCCGCCACGGCGAGGCTCTTGATCGCAGGCGCCCCGTTAAACCACGCTGGCCGAACGCAGGCATTGCGCAGCGGGGAAACCGGCAAGGATGCCGGTTTAGCCGCGCTGGGCCAGGGATGGCCCATCGCGGCGACCCGCGGAGCAATGCCGGAGTGAGGGCACACCGAGCCTAGGCGAGGTGCCGAGTGGTGGGGCAAGAGCGTTTTGGTTACTTTTCGCCGGGCCGCGCAGGCTCTATCAAAAGTGACCCGCCTTAAGGGCGGAACCATAAGCAGCCATTACCGCAGCAATGGATATGTACACAAAGCAAGATCAAAAGATCGCAGCCTCGTTTCACTCGACAGCTCCTACAGAGCGCATATGGAAAAACGAGCCCAGAGGGGGCAAATGTGCCGCGCGGCTGGCCTGACTGCTCAAGAAGGCCTAGAATTCCCGCATCTGTTTAATTCCCAAGGTAGCCCTTTAATGTCCTTCGCTGAGCAACTAACCCGCCTGCAAGTCTTCCTCGACGCCGATGAACTGCATGACGAGGCGCTGGACTACGTGGCCGCCCACGGCTACCTCACGGCCCTGTCGATCTGCTCCGAAACCGTACCGGACCGTGAATGGATCGATGCCCTGTTCGCCGAAGAGCCGCATTACGCCGACGACACCGAGCGTGAGGCCATCGAATCCACCCTGCTGGCACTCAAAGCCCACATCGCTCGCCAGCTGGCTTCCGATGAAGAATTCGAGCTGCCTTGCGAACTCGATCTTGGCGAAGACCCGGATGATTCCGACCTGCGCGGCTGGTGCATCGGCTTCATGGAAGGCGTGTTCCTGCGTGAAGCCGCCTGGTTTGAGACCGCTGAAGACGAAGTCAGCGAAATGCTGCTGCCGATCATGGTCGGTTCGGGCCTGTTCGACGAGCAACCGGAATTCTCCGATATCGCCGCCGATGCCAACCTGATGGACGACATGATCGTGCAGATCCCGGAAGCCCTGACCGCGCTGTACCTGCTGTGCAACGCGCCTGACGAAAAACCGGCCATCCTCAAGCCTCGTCACCACTAAGGTTCTGCCTATGGACAATCCCATAGGCAACCGCTCCCTGATGTTGCGCTACGGGCTGCTGGCCATCGGCTGGCTCAGCGTAGCGTTGGGGGTGATCGGGATCTTCCTGCCGGTATTGCCCACGACCCCCTTCCTGTTGCTGGCCGCTGCCTGTTTTGCCCGCAGTTCACCGCGCTTTTACCATTGGCTGGTGGAGCATCCGCGCCTTGGGCCGTGGATCCGCGGTTACCTTGACGGTGAGGGCATTCCGCTCAAGGGCAAGGTCTACGCCATCGGGCTGATGTGGTTGAGCATCGGGTTTTCCTGCTATCTGGTGCCGATGCCGTGGGCGCGGGGCTTCATGTTGACCAGTGCGGTGCTGGTGACTATTTACATCCTCAGACAGAAAACCCTGCGCAAGCCCTGATCACCTCGTCACAGCATCCCTGAGACTCACTGCAACTGCATTGCCAACCGACGATCTGCCCTCTTCCCCTGCAAACACCGCCTAGACTCCATCCATCTGCACCCCGAGCAGCCCGACATGCCCCGTCGCCGGCGTAGTCCAGGATGGTCAACGCTCCGACTTCGGTTCGGCGGATGGCTGCTGCTGGCATTTTGGCTGATGCCGGGCCTCGGTGCGGTGTTCGCCAGCTGGGATTATGCGCAGGTCTTGCAGAACGCCCAGGCCCGATACGGCGCGCAGGGTCCCGCGCAAAGACGGATAGAGGCCTGGAGCCAATTGCTGCAAAGTCAACAGGATCAGCCCGAGCGCGAGCAACTCAATGCGGTCAACCGCTTTTTCAACCAGCAACTGACTTTCCAGGACGATACGCGCATCTGGCGCCAGATCGATTACTGGGCCACCCCCGTTGAATCCCTGGTCAAGGGCGCGGGCGACTGCGAGGACTACGCCCTGGCCAAGTATTTCAGCCTGCGCCATCTCGGCATTCCCAGCGACAAATTGCGCATCACCTACGTTAAAGCCCTGACCCAGAACCAGGCGCACATGGTACTGACCTTCTACAGCAGCCCCACGGCCGATCCGCTGGTGCTGGACAACCTGGTGGGCGAGATCTCCCCCGCTTCAAGGCGCAAGGACCTGCTACCGGTCTACGCATTCAATGCCGAGGGGCTGTACCTGCCGGGGGCTAACGGGGGCAAGCGTTCCAGCGACTCGAAAAAGTTGTCGCGCTGGCAGGATGTGTTGAAAAAAATGCAGGTTGAAGGTTTCGCCGTGGGCGACGGCTAGTCGTCCTCGCAAGGTCTCGCAAGGAGCGTCTTATGTCACTGCGCAAACAATTGTTTCTCGCCATTTGCCTGTTCCTGCTGGTGGCGTTCAGCGGCAGCTTTTTTGTCAGCCTGGAAAGCTCCCGCGACCAGATGCTCGGCCAGTTGCGCTCGCACGCCCAGGACGCGGCGACGGCGCTGGGGTTGTCATTGACCGCGCAAGTAGACGATCCGGCGATGATGGAGTTGATGGTCAGCTCGATTTTCGACAGTGGCTACTTCACCAGCATCCGCGTGGTGAGCATTGCCGATGAGCAGGTGTTAGTGGAGCGCAGCGCCCAGGCCCGCGGCGAACGTGTGCCCGGCTGGTTCACCAGGCTGGTCGACCTGCGTCCCCAGGGAGGCGAAGCGTTGATCATGCGCGGCTGGGAGCAATTCGCCCGGATCGAAGTATTGAGCAACCCGCGATTTGCCCTGGCCAAGCTCTGGGACAGTACATTGGGCAGCCTGATCTGGTTGCTCATCTGCGGGCTGCTCAGCGCGGTGTTCGGCGGCTGGCTGCTGCGCCGGCAATTGCGCCCGCTGGACAAGATGGTCAAACAGGCCGAAGCCATCAGCAAGCGCGAATTTCGCAGCCTGACGAAATTGCCCCGCACCCCGGAATTGAAACGCGTGGTGCTGGCGATGAATCAGATGGTCGAAAAGCTCAAGGCGCTGTTCGCCGAAGAAGCCGCTCGCAGCGAAAAACTGCGCGCCGAATCCTACCTCGACGGCCTCACCGGGCTGGCCAACCGGCGATTACTGGACGAGCAACTGGCGGATCATTTGCTGATGGCCGAGCAGAGCAGTGAGGGCCATTTGCTGATGCTGCGGATCAATGACCTGGCGGGGCTCAATCAGCGCATGGGCGGACAGCGCACCGATGCGTTGATTAGCGCAGTCGCCGAATTGCTCAAGCGTCTTTGCGGATTACCCGAGCGCCGTACCTGGCTGGCTGCGCGTAATCGTGGCGGAGAGTTCAGCTTGCTGACACCTGGATTGGGCCAGGCGGACGCCGCCCGCCTGGTCGCGGAAGTCAGTGCCACCCTGGAAAACCTGCGCCTGACCGGCGCCAGTGACAGCATGCCAGTGGCGCACCTGGGCATCGTCCCCTATCGCCCGGGAGAATCCGCCAATGCGGTGCTGCTGCGCCTGGATCAAGCCCTGACTCAGGCCCGGCAACACCCCGAGCGGCCGTGGACATACCTGGACGACGGTGACTGCGCGCCGAACCAGTCCCAGCACGACTGGCGCACCTGGATCGACGAAGCCCTGACGCAGGGGAGCATGCAGCTGTACTTTCAGCCGGTGGTGCAATGCGCCGACACCAGCCAGGTGCTTCACCACAAAGTGCTGGCACGCTTGCTCGACCCCAGCGGCGAGGCGATCGCCGCCGGACATTTCCTGCCCTGGATAGAGCGTCTGGGCTGGTCGGCGCGCATGGACCTGGCGATGCTCGAAGCGACCCTGGATTACCTTGTCGTCAATCGCTGGCCGCTGGCATTGAGCCTGTCTGGCAGCACCCTGCGCGATCCGGCGCAGTTGGCGAAGATACTCGACATGCTCGAATCGTTACCCGATCTGGCGCCGCTGCTGACGCTGGAAATCGACGAACGCCAACTGCCGCCCCCGCTGGAGTTGCAACGCTTGTGTCATAGCCTGCTCGACACCGGCTATCGCGTCGGGCTGCAGCATTTTGGCGGCAGCTTCAGCCAGATCGGCAACCTGACACAGCTGGGGTTGGCTTACTTGAAGATTGATGGTGCGTATATCCGGGGTATAGATCGCCAGGGCGACAAGCGCCTGTTCATTAATGCGATCTTCCGGGCAACCAACAGTATTGATTTGCCGTTGATTGCGGAGATGGTCGAGACCCAGGGAGAGTTTGCGACGATCAGGGAATTAGGGGTGTATGGGGTCATGGGCAGGTTCATCGGGCCGCCTGAGCCAATGTGACGGGGTAGCTGCCCTCCACGGTGGAAGCAAGACTTGCCCGCGATAGCGTCTTCAAGATCGCTATCGCGGGCAAGCCTTGCCCCTACAGGAGATCAGCCTCGCTCCTTCACCCTTCAGATCAAACCGTATCCACCTTCAACGAGTGATCATTCAACATCCCGTTGATGATGGTCGCCGCGTCATGCCCCCCGGCCACCACACCACCCGCCCCCGGCGTGACGCCGTAGTGGCTGGCGAGGTTGACACCGGCAAGGTCAATGGTCTGGTTCGGCGTGGCGCCGGCCATGGCGCTGACGTCGATACTGGTCAGGACCGAAGCGCCGCTGCCGACAACCTTGAAGTGCAGGTAATCATCCAGCGAAGCCGCCGTGCCGTTTTCACCTTGCAGCAGTTGCGACAGGTCGAGCTTGTCGGTGCCTGGGGTGAAATCGGTGACCAGGTCATGCCCGGAGTTGCCTTTGAGCCACTGGAAGGTATCCGCGCCAGCGCCGCCGGTGAGGGTGTTGTTGCCCAGGCCGCCGATGAGGAAGTCATCGCCGCCACCGCCGTTGAGGACGTCGTTGCCCAGGCCGCCAGTGATGATGTTGCTGTTGTTGTCGCCCATCAGGCTGTCATTGAAGTTGGAGCCGGTGAGGTTCTCGAGCCCGGTGAGGGTATCAGTGCCGGCGCCTCCGGTGTTTTGCGCAGTGAGCAGGCCCAGGTCGACGGTGACACCGCTGGTGGCATGGGCGTAGCTGACAGTATCGATACCAGCGCCGCCGTCCAGCAGATCGTTGCCTGCCCCGCTGAACAGCAGGTCGTTGCCAGCCCCCCCGTGCAGTTCGTTGTTACCGGTACCCGCCGTCAACACGTCGTTGCCATCGCCGGCATTGAGCATGTTGTTGCCGGTGCCGGCCACCAGAACGTCGTCACCCGCGGTACCCGTGAGGGTGTGGCCGTCCTGGTAGCTGATGGTCACATTCGCCGTGTCGCTGCCACCATGGGTGTCGTTGGCGCTGTAGGCGCCGTTGAAGTCCGGGGTGACGTCATGGGCACCGGCGTAGTTGACCGTCATGGTCAGCTCGTAGTTTTCGGCATTGTTGGCACCGACGCCACCGCCGGAATTGGTGATGTTGGTGACATGGATCTTGTACGTGCCATCGGCATCGGCCGTGATGGTAGCGCCATCGGCAAGGGTCATGAACGCACCGCCATTGAGCGAGTACTCCATGGCAATCCGACCGCCCGCCAGGTTGTGATCCAGATTAAGGGTCTCACCCTCCTTGAGTTTCACCGTGATGAGGTCTTCATCATTGGCATTGGAAGTGGTGACAGAGCCCAGATAACCGCTGATCACCAGCACCGCTGTCATCGCTGCGGTATTGGCCGCGAAGGACCCGCGCACATCCGCCAGGTTCTGGTTCGCTGCGGTGTTGTTGCTGCCCTTGAAGTTGATCGCGCCGGTGCCGACAAAGTCCGCGCCCCTGGCCACCCAGCCGGTGTTGAAAGTAGTCGGCGCTGCGGTGAGGGTATCGCCTTCGGGATCAGTGTCGTTGGCCAGCAACAATTCGCCAGGTACCACCACGCTGCCGGACAGCACGTTGGTGATGATGTGGTCGTCGACGGCCACGGGCGCGGCGTTCGGCACGACCTTGACCACCAGGGTCGAGCTCGCCAGGTCGCCGTCGTTGTCGCTGACGGTGAAGCCGATATTTTCGGTGATCACCACGTTCGTGGCTTTCTGCGAGGTGTAGTTGTACTCACCGCTGTCGAGGTTGATGACCAGCGTACCGCCGTTATTGGTGGCGATGCTCAGGGAGTTGTTTACCGTGTTGAAAGTGCCGTGGTTGTCCCCGCCGCTGGAAATCAGCGAACCCTGGTTGTTCAACGCTTTAGGGTCGTAAGTGTAGGTGGTGCCATCGACGACGATGGACTTGATGAAACCGCCATCGGCACCAAAGTTTCCGCCCTCCAGCAAGGTGCCCGTGACCGGGGCCCCCTGCACGGTGCCCGAGAGTACCGAGTTGAGCTGGTTGAGATCGGTCACCACCACAGCATTGGTGTTGGTGTGGGTGCTGCCGTCATAGGCCACTGGGTCGAGGTAGGCATTGCTGACGCCATTACCCAGGCCGATTGCGTAGTTCTTGATGTTGTTAGCGTCGAGGAAGGCTTTGAGCGAAGCCTCGTCGGCCGCGTTGATGTCACCTTCGTTGGGTTTGCCGTCCGAGAAGAAATAGCCGACATTCTGCGCGCCGGTCAGTTTGCCGGCCGTGTTGAACGCGGTCTTCATGGTTGCCACGGCGGCATCGTAGTTGGTCCCGCCGCCCGCCGTCAGGCCGGAAATGATCGACTTGGCCGTTGCCACGTCAACCCAGATCGCGGTCTTGTCGGTGGCGTTGCTGCTGAAAGTGACGATCTGCACCTTCACGTCGCCAAGGTCGTCGTACTTGTCGAGCAAGGCACTGATCGCCTGCTTGGCCAGGGCCAGGCGCGACAGGCCAGGCACGCCGGACGCATCGGCCATACTGCCGGACACGTCGATCACCAACAGCAGGTTGGAATCGATTTCCACCGCCGCCACCGAACGCTCGGAAGCGACGGCCTTGGGTACGTCATCGACGATGTTCACCACGATGGTGCTGGTGGTGGTGTTGCCCAGGGCATCGGTGGCCTTGTAGGTGAAGCTTTCGCTCAGGCTGTTGGGCCCGTCGTTGGCGTTCGGCGAGGTTTTCGGCGCCGAGGTCAATGTGTAGGTGTAGGTGCCGTTGGGGTTGAGGAGCATTTGCCCGTAGGCCCCGGTGCCACTGCTGACCAGGGTGTAGGTGATTGCGCCGGTAGCCCCGGTGACCGAACCGACCAGTGTTCCCGTGGAAGTTTCGCCGGTATTGCCCGGATCGCTGCCGACCACGGTGCCGGCCGCGAGGTCGAGGCCATCCTTGCTCAGGTCGAGGGCTTTTTCGTAGACCGTCACGTCGGTGTCGGACACGGCCTTGATGCTACTGTTGGACACGTCGATGGTGAGGGTGGTGGTGCTTTCATCGCCATCGGCATCGCGCACGGTGTAGGTGAACACGTCAGTGGCGCCCGCTACGCCCACCGAGTCCGGCCGGCTGTGGTAGGTCGCGTTGCCGTTGGCATCCAGGGTCAGGTAACCGTAGGTGCCATTGATATTGGTGTTGAGGCCACCGCTGGCCGAGGTCGAGGTGTCGTTTCCTGCGCGCACGCCCACCACCGCACCCGTGGCCGCCGGGCCGTCGGAGCCGCCGATGTCATTGACCAGGACGTTTGTACCGACCGTCCCGCCCTCCTGCACCTGCTTGAAGTCGGGATTGGCGCTCGGCAAATCATCGATGATGTTGACGTTGATCTGGCCCGACGCAGTACTGCCGTCGTTGTCGTGCGCCACCACGTCGAAATTCTCGACGATGGCGTTGGCGCCGTCAGCCGTTGGATGCGTTTCACTGCCCACCAGGGTGTAGCTGTAGTTGAGCACGCCCGTGACGGGATCAAAGCCGTTGATCGTCAGGAAGTTACCCAGCGGCGTCACCACGGTGTGCGGCAAGCCGACCACCTCGCCGTTGGCGACCACCGCGAAGCCACCCACGACCAGGGAGTTCAGGCCGTCGAGTGCCGTGACGGTGAAGGTCCCGGATTGGGTCAGCGCCGGCGCGTCCGGGTTGGTGCCCCAGTCGAGGTTCTTCTCGTAGACGGTGAGTTCGCCGCCGTTGACGTCCAGGCCGCCGATGATCACCGGGTCATCGTTGTTATGGATCTGCAGCACCAGGTTGGCGGTGCTGGTATCGCCGTCGGCATCGGTGATGGTGTAGGCGAACGTCTCAGTGCCTTTGCCGCGACCTTCCAGGGCCTTGAAGTCCGCGTCGTTGGTGTCCAGCGTATAGGTGTACGTGCCGTTGGCGTTCAGCACCAGGGTGCCGTAAGTGCCGGTAAATGTACCCGGCGTGACTGGGCCGGTGTTCGGGCCGGTCGCGACAAGGTCCGCGCCTTGCACGTCATTGGTCAGGACATTGCCGTCGAGGGTCAGGCGGGTTTCCGATGCATTGTCGGCGTTGCTGTCGTCCACAGCCTTTGGCACGTCATCGACTATGTTCACCACGATGGTGCTGGTGGTGATGTTGCCCAGGGAATCGGTGGCCTGGTAGGTGAAGGTTTCGCTCAGGGCATTGGGGCCATCGTTGGCGTGCGGGGTGGTGCTGGCCGGCGAAGTCAGGGTGTAGGTGTAGGTGCCGTCGGCATTGAGCTGAATCTGCCCATGGCTGCCCGTGGCGCTGCCGACCAGGGCGTAGGTGATCGCACCCACGGCGCCAGTGACCGAGCCCACCAGTGTGCCGGAAGCGGTTTCCCCGGTATTGCCCGGATCGCTGCCTGCGACTGTGCCTGCCGCCAGGTCCTGACCGTCCTTGCTCAGATCGAGGGCTTTTTCGTAGACCGTTACGTCGGTATCGGACACTGCCTTGAGGCAGCTGTTGTAGACGTCGATGGTGAGCGTGGTGGTGCTCTCATCGCCATCGGCATCGCGCACGGTGTAGGTGAATACATCGATCGCACCGGGCCCGCTGACGCTGTTCGGGTTGCTGTGATAGATGGCGTTGCCGTTGGCGTCCAGGGTCAGGTAACCGTAGGCGCCATTGATATTGGTGTTGAGGCCACCGCTGGCCGAGGTCGAGGTGTCGCTGCCGGCACGCACGCCGACCACTGCACCCGTAGCCGCCGGGCCATCGGAGCCGCCGATGTCATTGACCAGGACGTTGGTGCCGACCGTCCCGCCCTCTTGCACATGCTTGAAGTCCGGATTGGCGCTCGGCAAATCATCGATGATGTTGACGTTGATCTGGCCCGACGCAGTACTGCCATCGTTGTCGTGCGCCACCACGTCGAAATTCTCGACGATGGCGTTGGCGCCGTCGGCCGTTGGATGCGTTTCGCTGCCCACCAGGGTGTAGCTGTAGCTGAGCACGCCCGTGACGGGATCAAAGCCGTTGATCGTCAGGAAGTTACCCAGCGGCGTTACCACGGTGTGCGGCAAGCCGACCACCTCGCCGTTGGCGACCACCGCGAAGCCACCCACGACCAGGGAGTTCAGGCCGTCGAGTGCCGTGACGGTGAAGGTACCGGACTGGGTCAGCGCCGGCGCGTCGGGGTTGGTGCCCCAGTCGAGGTTCTTCTCGTAGACGGTGAGTTCGCCGCCGTTGACGTCCAGGCCGCCGATGATCACCGGGTCATCGTTGTTATGGATCTGCAGCACCAGATTGGCGGTGCTGGTATCGCCGTCGGCGTCGGTGATGGTGTAGGCGAAGGTTTCAGTGCCTTTGCCGCGACCTTCAAGGGCCTTGAAGTCCGCGTCGTTGGTGTCCAGCGTGTAGGTGTAAGTGCCATTGGCGTTCAGCACCAGGGTGCCGTAGGTGCCTACGAATGTGCCTGAGGTGATCGGCCCGGCGCTTGGCCCGGTCGGTACCCGGTCAGCGCCCTGCACGTCATTGGTCAGCACGTTGCCGTTAAGGGACAGCTGGCTTTCCGAGGCGGTGCCGGCATTGCTGTCATCCACCGCCCTGGGCAGGTCGTCGACGATGTTGACGTCGAGGCTGGCATTGGCGGTGGTGCCGTTGTCATCGACCACGGTCACTGCAAACTGCTCGGGAAGGTTGTTCGCGCCGCCGGCGTTCGCATGGGCTTCGTTATCGGCCAGGGTGTAGCTGTAGCTGACCACGCCGGTTGCGCTGTCAAAGCCGGTGATGGTCAGGGTGCTGCCCAGCGGAGTGACGATCGACTGCGGGAAGCCGGCGCTCACACCACCGACCACCACGTTCAGGCCGCCGACGCTGAGGGTCTGCACGCCGTCGAGCGCGGTGATGGTGAAGGTGCCGGTCTGGGTCAGCGCAGGGGCATCCGGAGCACTGCCGTCGCCGAGGTTTTTCTCGTAGACCGTCAGCTCGCCACCGTTGACGTTCAAACCGTCGATGGTCACTGGATCATCGTTGTTATGGATCTGCAGCACCAGGTTCGCGGTGCTGGTATCGCCGTCGGAATCGGTGATGGTGTAGGCGAAGGTTTCAGTGCCGTTACCACCGCCGTGCAGCGCCTTGAAGTCCGCGTCGCTGGTGTTCAGCGTGTAGGTGTAAGTGCCATTGGCGTTCAGCACCAGGGTGCCATAGACCCCAGTGAAGGTGCCGGGCGTGATCGGGCCGGCGTTCTCCCCGGTTGTTACCCGGTCAGCGCCTTGCACGTCGTTGGTCAGCACATTGCCATTGAGGGTCAGCAGGGTTTCCGAGGCGGTATTGGCGTTGCTGTCATCCACGGCTTTGGGCAAGTCGTCGACGATGTTGACGTCGAGGCTGGCATTGGCGGTGGTGCCGTTGTCATCGACCACGGTCACTGCAAACTGCTCGGACAGGTTGTTCGCGCCGCCGGCGTTCGCATGGGCTTCGTTATCGGCCAGGGTGTAGCTGTAGCTGACAACGCCGGTTGCGCTGTCAAAGCCGGTGATGGTCAGGGTGCTGCCCAGCGGAGTGACGATCGACTGCGGGAAGCCGGCGCTCACACCACCGACCACCACGTTCAGGCCGCCGACGCTGAGGGTCTGCACGCCGTCGAGCGCGGTGATGGTGAAGGTGCCGGTCTGGGTCAGCGCAGGGGCATCCGGCGCGCTGCCGTCGCCGAGGTTTTTCTCGTAGACCGTCAGCTCGCCACCGTTGACGTTCAAACCGTCGAGGGTCACTGGATCATCGTTGTTATGGATCTGCAGCACCAGGTTCGCGGTGCTGGTATCGCCGTCGGAATCGGTGATGGTGTAGGCGAAGGTTTCAGTGCCGTTGCCACCGCCGTGCAGCGCCTTGAAGTCCGCGTCGCTGGTGTTCAGCGTGTAGGTGTAAGTGCCATTGGCGTTCAGCACCAGGGTGCCATAGACCCCAGTGAAGGTGCCGGGCGTGATCGGGCCGGCGTTTTCCCCGGTGGGTACCCGGTCAGCGCCTTGCACGTCGTTGGTCAGCACATTGCCATTGAGGGTCAGCAGGGTTTCCGAGGCGGTATTGGCGTTGCTGTCATCCACGGCTTTGGGCAGGTCGTCGACGATGTTGACGTCGAGACTGGCATTGGCGGTTGTGCCGTTGTCATCGACCACGGTGACTGCAAACTGCTCCGACAGATTATTCGCACCATCGGCATTGGCATGGGTTTCGTTGTCGGCCAGGGTGTAGCTGTAGCTGACCACGCCGGTTGCGCTGTCGTAACCGGTGATGGTGAGCGTACTGCCCAGCGGGGTGGTAATTGATTGCGGAAAACCTGCGCTGACGCCACCGCTCACCACGCTGATCCCGCCAATGCTCAGGCTCTGCACACCGTCGAGGGCGGTGATGGTAAAGGTGCCGCTTTGGGTCAGCGCGCCAGCATCCGGCGCGCTGCCGTCGCCCAGGTTTTTCTCGTAGACGGACAGCTCGCCGCCTGACACGCCGAGCCCGCCGATATCGATCTGGTCATCGTTGTTGTGAATGTTCAGCACCAGCGTTGCGGTGCTGGTATCACCATCCGAATCGGTGAGGGTGTAGACGAAGCTTTCCGTGCCGCTGCCACCACCGTGCAGGGCTTTGAAGTCGGCGTCATTAGGGTTCAGCGTGTAGGTGTAAGTGCCGTTCGGATTGAGCACCAGGGTGCCGTAGGTGCCGGTGAACGTACCACCGATTACCGGTCCGCTATTAGGGCCGGTGGGAATGCGGTCAGCACCCTGGATATCGTTGGGCAGCACGCTACCGGTCAGGGTCAACAGGGTTTCCGAAGCGGTATTGGCGTTGCTGTCGTCGATCGCTGTTGGCGCATCGTCGGTGATGTTGATGTCCAGGGAACCGGTGGCCGTGTCGCCATTGGTGTCGCCCGCCACCACGGTGAATTGTTCGCTGAGGGAGTTCGCGCCATCACCCGCCGAATGGGTGTCGTTGCCATTGAGGGTGTAGCTGTAGCTCACCACGCCAGTGGCCGGGTCATAGCCGGTGATCGTCAGCGTGTTACCCAGCTGCGTGGTGATCGATTGCGGGAAGCCTGCCGCCACGCCACCGCTGAACACGCTGATCCCGCCCACGTTGAGGTTGAGCAGGCCATCGGCCGCAGTCACGGTGAAGGTGCCGTTCTGGGTCAGGGCCGAGGGGTTACTGGCCGTGCCGTCGGGAAGATTGGCCTCGTTGAGGGTCAGCTCGCCGCCCGAGGTATTCAGGCCGCCAAGGATGACGGGGTTGTTCACGACCAACGGTGGGACGACGACGGGGGGTGTGACGTTGTCCAGGTTATCGAGGCTGTTGTCGGGATCGTTAAAGATACGCTCCAGGGGAAACTCTGGAATGCCGTTGAATCCTGCCGTCGGGAAACCCACAGTCGGATCGACCCGGCCTGCCACTTCTTCGAGCTGGACAAAACTGTGGCCGCCGCCCAGGGCTCCGGCAGCGGTGCTGCCCGTTGGCCCGGCCGCAGTGGCCTCACCGGTTTGCGTCGGGTCTTCGCCAGCGGCGATGGCTTTCTGCAGGCGTTCGACGTCGGTCAGCTGCGCCTCGCTGGGCGCCACGGCTTCCGGCGTCTGCACATGGGGCGCCTGGTGCGCGAGCAGTTGCGAGGTCATTTGCAGGCTGCTGCCACGTCCAAGCGTCAGTTCCTGGCCGTTCTGCAGCTTCACCGCCACCGCCCCTTCGGCCCCGGTGACCAATTGATCGCCGGCAAACAGCCGATCGCCCTCGACCAGCGCGCGTCGGGTGCCGTCACCCGCTACAGCAACCACCTGACCAATGACTTTAGTGACGATACCGATGAGCGTAGCCATGTGCATTTCCTCCGCTGCCAACCGTTGCCGGCAGCCTGTTTTTTGCGAAGATTGTGCTCATGGAAAAAAGCCAGTTACCGGGTGAATCGTCTACCGGGCTACGAGTTTTTTCCCGGATAATTCCGGGTCAACCGTGGCCCTGGCGACTTTCTCGCCAAGCCTGTCGCGTATGGGCAATCAGCGCCTGATTCAAATAAACCCAATACATTCAATGGCTTTGGGCTACTAATCGGCAAAAATGATCACCTGCCAGCGATGCGTTACAGTTCTGAACCGACCAAGTGACAAAAAAATGTCACCCAAAAACTGCCCCGCCTCCTTCCCCTCCAGCACTCCATCGTCCGTTATCGATAAATGGATGGAACTTTCGATTTGCCCTTGCAAGCTCCCTAGAGCTCGTAATACAAGGGTTCCACGAGTGAACAATGTGCTGGATTTTTCAGAGCGCATAAGTTTTTTTTGGCATAAGACTTATGAGAAAAATTTCTTAGCTTTGCTCTAGAATGTTCTTAGCTCTGTTGTTACAAGCTTGAAACGGTTTTCACTATAAATGCCGTCAAATATTTGGCGACTGATAAGCATCATTAGGAATCAGGGAGATACACCCATGCGCGTTTTAACCCCCCTCTGCAGCGCGATTTTGCTGGCCATGGCCTGCACTTCACAGGCCCAGGCCATGTCCTTGACCGAGGCCATCCAAAGCACTATTGCAACTCACCCGGAACTTGCGTCACGCGTGGACGCGCGGCTGTCCGCGGACGAAGAAGTCAAAATCGCCAAAGGGGGCTTCTATCCATCTGTCGATCTGAACGCTGCTTACGGCCGCGGCTACAGCGATAACACCAACACCCGTGCACAGGGCAATCACAACACGGAGGTCCTGACTTACACCCAGTCGGAACTGCGCCTGCGGCAGATGCTGTTTGACGGTTTCAACACCGCCAACGAAGTCGAACGCACCAAGGGTGTGGTCAATTCCCGGGCCTATTACGCCCAGGGCACTGCCCAGGACCTGGCCCTGCGGACCATCGAGGTCTACCTCGAAGTGCTCAAGCGTCGCGAACTGGTGACCCTGGCCAAGAACAACCTGCAAGCTCACCTGCGCGTCAACGACCAGATCGGCCTGCGCACCGAGCGCGGTATCGGCAGCACCGCCGACGCCGACCAGTCCACCGCTCGTCGGGCACTGGCGCAAAACAACCTGGACACCGCCGAAGTCGACCTGGCCGACGCCGAATCGAACTTCTACGCCGTGGTAGGTCGCCTGCCGGATGAACTGGAAACCCTGCCTTCGACCCGCGGTGAATTGCCCGCTACCCTGCAGGAAGCCCAGCAGAGCATGGTGGAGAATAACCCGTACCTGAAATCCGCCCAGGCAGACGTGCAGTCCGCCGAGAGCCAGTACGAAGTTGCCAAGTCGCCGTTCTTCCCACGCTTCGACGCTGAAGCGGCAGTGGGCGCGAACAACAACGTGCAGGGCGATGAAGGTCACGACAACGAGTGGCGGGTCGGTGTGGTGATGAACTACAACCTGTTCCGCGGCGGCAGCGACAAGGCCCGCCTGCAGTCCAACGCGCACCAGATCAACCAGGCCATGGACATCCGCAACAACGCCCTGCGCCAGCTCAACGAAAATATCCACCTGGCCTGGAACGCCATGCTCAACGCGAAGAAGCAGACGCCGACCGCGCGCGAGTACGCCGAAACGACCAAACGCGTACGTGCGGCCTACCAGGATCAGTTCGGCCTCGGCCAGCGCACCCTGCTGGACGTGCTCGACAGTGAGAACGAGCTCTACAACGCCAACCGTCGCTACACCGAAGTTCGCTACACCGAGGAATACTCGATGTACCGCATCCTCTCGAACATGGGCCTGTTGCTGAGCAAACAACGCGTGGTGCTGCCTGCCGATGCGATCGCCCAGACCGAAGTGAAGAATGAAGCCCGCTTGCCTGAACTGAGGTAAGTGCCGGTGTAGGAGCTGCCCCAGGCTCCTACACAGTATGTTGTGTTGATGTGGCAGCCCGTTCACCTGGAGCGATCAATTTGACCAGCATGGAAACCGGCAACACTGGTGTCGATCCGCGTCTTGGCTTCGACGACCCGCTTCTTGACGGGCTGTTGATCCTCTGCAAACTCCACGGCGCGACGGTCAGTCGCGCCAGCCTGAGTGCCGGGCTGCCCCTGAACAAACAACGCCTGAGCCTGGACCTGCTGCCCCGCGCAGCAGCCCGGGCCGGTTTGCAGGCGCGCGTGCTGCGCCGGGACCTGGCGGATATTTCCCCTCTCAACCTGCCCGTGATGCTGATACTCGGCAACGGCCGCACGGCCGTTCTGCGACGTCTGGGAGACGATGGCCGCCTGCTCATCCTGCCCAGCGAAGCCGACGGTGGCGAACAATGGGTCAGCCGTGAAGAGCTGACTGAAAATTACAGCGGCCAGGCATTGTTTGCCCGGCCACGCCATGAACTTGAAGACCTGCGCTCGCCCCTGGTACCCCGGGTGGAAGCCTGGTTTCGCGACACACTGAAACTGTCCAAATGGCTGTACAGCGACGCCATCCTGGCAAGCTTCCTGATCAACCTCCTGGGCCTGATGGTGCCGCTGTTCGTCATGCAGACCTACGACCGGGTCGTGCCGAACCAGGCCACATCGACCCTGTGGGTGCTGTCCATCGGCTTGCTGATCGGCACCGGTTTTGAACTGGTGCTGCGCGTGGTGCGCGCGCACTTGCTGGACACCGCCGGGAAGAAAACCGACGTGATTCTCTCGGCCACTCTGTTCGAGCGCATCACTGGCATGTCGATGAAGGCACGGCCGGCCACCATCGGCGGGTTTGCCCAGAGCATCCATGACTTCCAGGGCCTGCGTGAGTTTCTCACCGCCGTGACCCTCACCAGCCTGATCGACCTGCCATTCGCCGTGCTCATGCTGGTGGTGATCGGTCTGCTGGGCGGCTGGCTGGTGGTGATCCCGCTGCTGGCATTTCCGATCACCATCATCTTCGCGATGATCATCCAGGCACGCCTGCGCGACACCGTGCAAAAAAGCCTGACCCTGGGTGCGGAACGCCAGGCCCTGCTGATTGAAACCCTGGGCGGCCTGGAAACCCTCAAGGCCTGCAGCGCCGAAAGCGAGCGCCAGCACAAATGGGAAACCACCCACGGCGCCCTGACCCGCCTCGACAGCCACGCCCGCAATCTCTCGGCCCTGGCCACCAACGGCACCCTGTTCATCCAGCAATTTTCCGGCATGGCGACCATCGTCGCCGGGGTCTACAGCATCATTGCCGGCAACCTCAGCGTTGGTGCGCTGGTGGCGACCTACATGCTTGGCAGCCGGGTGCTGGCACCGCTCGGGCAGATTGCCGGCCTGATCACGCGTTACCAGCAAGCGCAGTTGACCATGAAAAGTACCGATGCGCTGATGGGGCTGCCCCAGGAGCGCGACGCCCGGCAACGGCCGCTGGAGCGCACGCAACTGCAAGGCGCCCTCGACGTCAGTGGCGTGACCTTTCACTACAACGGCCAGAGTGCCCCGGCGCTGCACAACGTCAGTTTCAGCATGAAACCCGGTGAGCGCATCGGCATTATCGGCCGCAGCGGCTCGGGCAAAAGCACCCTCGCCCGCCTGGTGATGGGTTTCTACACCCCGGAAGAAGGCCAGTTGCTACTCGACGGCCTGGACCTGCGGCAACTGGACGTCGCCGACTTGCGCCAGCAGATCGGCTACGTTGCCCATGACTTGCCGCTGCTGGCCGGCAGCCTGCGCGATAACCTGACCCTGGGCGCCCGCTATGTCAGTGATTCGCGAATGCTCGAAGTGGCAGAACTCACCGGCGTCACAGAGCTCGCCCGCCAACACCCGCAAGGCTTCGACCGGCCGGTAGGTGAACGCGGCCAGTTGCTGTCCGGCGGCCAGCGCCAGGCCGTGCTGCTGGCCCGGGCCTTGTTGCTCGACCCACCGATCATGCTGCTCGACGAGCCCACCAGCGCCATGGACAACAGCAGCGAAGACGTCCTGCGCCAGAAACTCCACGGCTGGGTCCAGGGCAAGACCCTGCTGCTGGTCACCCACCGGACCTCGATGCTCAGCCTGGTGGATCGGCTGGTGGTGCTGGACAACGGACGGATCGTCGCCGACGGTCCGAAAGAAGCGGTCATCGATGCACTGCGCAAGGGCCGCGTCGGCTCTGCAGCGGTCTAGGAGTTGCCCATGGCCCGATCATCATCCGACTCGCCCGACGCAAAGCCGCGCGGTTATTTCGGCAGTTTCAGGAAAAGCGCCGAGAGCGAGTTCATGCCGGAGACCGCCGGCGCGACGCTGCAGGATTCCCCGCGCTGGTCGCGGATCACCGTGTGGCTGGCGGCGGGGCTGATCGTCAGCGCCGTGGTCTGGGCCAAATTCGCCGTGCTCCAGGAAGTCACCATGGGCGAAGGCAAGGCGATTCCGTCAAGCAAGGTCCAGGTGATTCAGAACCTGGAAGGCGGCATCGTCACCGAGATCTTTGTCCGCGAGGGGCAGATGGTGAACAAGGGCGATACCTTGCTGCGCCTGGATGACACCCGCTTTCTATCGAACAAGGGTGAAAGCGAGGCCGATCGGTATGCCTTGACCGCCCAGGTTGAACGCCTGTCCGCCGAGGCCGAAGGGCGGCCCTTCAAGTTGTCGGCCGAGGTGATCGCCAAGGCGCCGCAGGTGGCCGAGGACGAGCGCTCGCTCTACGAGCAACGGCAGCGTCGACTGGCCAGTGAACAGCGCACGCTCAGCGAACAGCTGCGGCAAAAAACCCAGGAACTGGCGGAGTTTCGCTCGAAACAAGGGCAATTCAGTTCGAGCCTGGCCCTACTGCAGCAAGAGATGAACATGTCAGCACCGCTGGTCGGCACCGGTGCCGTGTCCCCCGTAGAAATCCTGCGACTCAAGCGCAGCGCGGTGGAAATTCGCGGCTCGTTGAACGCCACGACCCTGGCCATTCCTCGGGCGGAATCGGCGATCGCTGAAATCAAGAGCAAGATTGACGAGTCCGAACAATCTTTCCGTTCGGACGCTGCCAAGGAGCTCAACGAGAAACGCACCGACCTTTCAAAAATTACCGCTTCGAGCATCGCCATCGATGACCGCGTCACCCGCACCACGGTGGTCTCGCCGGTTCACGGGATCATCAAGGTGCTGAAGGTCAACACCATCGGCGGCGTGGTCCAGCCCGGCAGCGACATGGTGGAAATCGTACCGTTGGAAGACAACCTGCTGATCGAGGCCAAGGTCCGTCCGCAGGACGTGGCGTTTCTGCATCCGGGGCAGCGGGCGATGGTCAAGTTCAGCGCCTACGACTACACCATTTATGGCGGCTTGAGCGCCAAGCTGGAGTTGATTGGCGCAGATACTATTACCGATGACAAGGGCAACAGCTTTTATCTGATCCAGGTGCGCACCGACAAGAACCACTTGGGTGGGGATGCGAAGCCGTTACTGATCATCCCGGGGATGGTGGCGACGGTGGACATCATCACCGGTGAGAAGAGTGTGCTGGACTACCTGCTCAAGCCGGTGCTGAAGGCGCGGACCGAGGCGATGCGCGAGCGGTAGGTTCTGGCCTGGAGTTGTGGTGATAGCTCTACCGTCTTCGCGGGCAAGCCCGCGAAGAGGCCGGCACGAGCAACGCCTAATTCGGCCCATGATTACGCAAAAAAACCTCCTCCCCCATCGCCGCGATCTGCCCCTCGATCAACGCCTCGAACGGCTTCAGCAATGGCTCAAAGGACATCGGCGCTTCCAGCACCTGCAACGCCTGCGCGATGGCCTCCACCGTCGATAAAGCCCCCGGCCCCGGCGCCTTGCGCAATCGATACCGCGACACTCCGCCCTGCGCCAGCGTCACCCGTGGCAATGTCGCCAGCAGCGGATTGAGGTGCAGCAGCTTGCGCGCCTTGCGCCAGGTACCGTCCGGCACCACCAGCAACAGCGGCTGATCATCTGCGCCATAGCCCTGCAGCGTCTGCGTATCCTCGCCCGGAAACAGCAGCCGCGCCTGGTACCCCGGTTGATTCAACAACGCCGGCAGATCCGCGAACACTTCGCCCACGATCAGCTCGGCATTGGTCAAGCCAAGCGCGGCCAAACGTGCGGTATTCAGCGCGTGGTTTACTTCACTCGGATGCTGCAGCACCAGCACCCGGGTACGGCTGTCGAGGCTCGGGATCAATAGGCACAGGCAATGGGCTTCTGGGCGCATGCAGCGCGGGCAATGGATTCTGGACATTATTTCAAGCCTGATTGAGTTGCGCTTTGAGCAGATCGCGGAAGGTCTGGATCAGCGGTTCGCGGCTGCGGCCACGGCGCACGATCATGGAAAATGGCGCCTGATAACCAAAAGTCGCCGGCAGCAACACCCGCAAATCGCCCTTATCGGCCCAGGCCTGGGCGTAGTGTTCGGGCAAGTAACCGATGTAGGCGCCAGACAGCACCAGGATCAACTGCGCCTCCATGCTCTCCACGGTGGCGGCGCTGTGTTTGAAGCCGTGGCGCGCCAGTTCCGCCTGGCTCCAGTACCCCCGGCCGACCATGCGCTGCTGGGTAATGACCTGCTCGGGGATACGTCGTTCGGTGAACAGCGGGTGCCGGCTGCTGCAGTACAACCAGTGCTGCTCGCGGTACAGCGGCATGTACACCAGCCCGCTCATGCGCGTGGAAAATGCACCGATGGCCAGGTCCAGTCGATTGTCCTGCACGCCGAGTTGCAGCTCGTAGGGGCTCATGACCGACAAGTGCAGATGCACGGCCGGGTGCTCCTGGCTGTAGGCGCCGATGGCTTCGGCGAACGGCAGGGCCTTGTCGCTGACGGTGGAGTCGATGACCCCCAGGTTCAGCGTGCCGCGCAACTCGCCCTTGAGTGCGGCGGCATATTGCTCGAATCCTTCGAGCTCGGCCAGCAACCGCAAGGTTTCCTGGTGGAACAGCTCACCCTTGCTGGTCAGGCTGAAACCGCCACGCCCGCGATGGCAGAGCACCAGGCCGAGGGCGGCTTCGAGCTGACTCATGTAAGTGCTGATGGCCGAAGTCGAGAGGTTGAGCTCCTGCTGGGCAGTGGCAAACCCCTGATGGCGAACCACGCTGACAAAAATGCGCAGCAGTTTCAGGTCGGGTAAAGCGTTGGCCATGGGAACTCCGGATTCGCGGCAGCTACCTGTAGGAGCTGCCGCAGGCTGCGATCTTTTGACTTTCGGCAGTACAAGGCCACGAAGAATGAAGATCAAAAGATCGCAGCCTGCGGCAGCTCCTGCCATCAGCCGTTAAATTTACCGCCGCCATTTTCCATTAGTTTAGAAAAATCTGAACTAAGTATTTGTGCGTAGCGATTCTTCCCCGCCACTACATTTCGCAGAATCGGCGCCTAATACAAAAAAATGATGAGGCCTGAACCCGTGGACAAGATTCTTCACCAACCACTGGGCGGCAACGAAATGCCGCGCTTCGGCGGCATCGCCACCATGATGCGACTTCCCCATGTGCCGACCGCTGCCGGTCTGGACGCTGCCTTCGTTGGCGTGCCCCTGGACATCGGTACCTCCCTGCGCCCTGGTACACGTTTCGGGCCTCGGGAAATCCGCGCCGAATCGGTCATGATTCGCCCTTACAACATGGCGACCGGCGCCGCTCCGTTCGATTCGCTATCGGTGGCTGACATCGGCGACGTGGCGATCAACACCTTCAACCTGCTCGATGCCGTACGGATCATCGAAGAATCCTACGACAACATCCTCGAACACGACGTGATCCCGCTGACCCTGGGCGGCGACCACACCATCACCCTGCCGATCCTGCGTGCCATCCATAAAAAGCACGGCAAAGTCGGCCTGGTGCACATCGACGCCCATGCCGATGTCAACGATCACATGTTCGGCGAAAAAATCGCCCACGGGACCACGTTCCGTCGCGCAGTCGAAGAAGGCCTGCTGGACCCGGACCGCGTAGTACAAATCGGCCTGCGCGCCCAGGGCTACACCGCCGACGACTTCAACTGGAGCCGCAACCAGGGCTTTCGCGTCGTGCAGGCCGAAGAGTGCTGGCACAAATCTCTTGCGCCGCTGATGGCTGAAGTGCGCGAGAAAGTGGGTGGCGGCCCGGTGTACCTGAGTTTTGACATCGACGGCATCGATCCGGCCTGGGCGCCAGGCACCGGCACCCCGGAAATTGGCGGACTGACGACCATTCAGGCGATCGAGATCGTGCGCGGCTGCCAAGGCCTCGACCTGGTCGGCTGCGATCTGGTAGAAGTCTCGCCCGCTTATGACACCACCGGTAATACCTCGCTGCTGGCCGCCAACCTGCTGTACGAAATGCTTTGCGTGCTGCCTGGCGTGGTTCATCGCTGAGGACGGGTCATGAACGAACGCGATCAAGTATTGCAAGCCGCCGCCGATCTGGTGTCGGCCTTTGCCGGTAACGATCGCGAAGCCTATTTCGGCGCCTTCAGCGCCGATGCCAGCTTCGTCTTCTACACCCTCGAACAGCCCCTGCTGTCGCGCGATGCCTATCAGGCGTTGTGGGACACCTGGCGCCGCGAGGATGGCTTCGAGGTGCTTTCGTGCACTTCAAGCAACGCTTTCGTCAGCCTGCAGGGTGACGTGGCGATTTTCATCCATGACGTGGCCACCGAGCTGCGCATGCAAGGGGAGCAACACTTCAGCCAGGAGCGCGAGACGATTGTTTTCAGAAAACACTCGTCTGGCCAAGAACAACAAGGCCATTGGCTGGCCTGCCACGAACATTTATCCGCGATGCCGGAAGGGCTGCCACCCCCTTAGCCAAACAGGTGACGCTCACACACGATGAGCGCGCCTTTATGATCGGAGCAGATCATGAATAACAACAACAACGAAAAAAGCCTTAGCAGCATCGAAACAAACGGGGTCGAACAGATCCCGGATCACGAACGCGATGCCCGTCCCGGCGATTTGTTTCGCCTGATCTTCGGCGGCGCCAACACTTTTGCGACCGCCGTGCTCGGCAGCTTTCCGGTGTTGTTTGGCCTGTCCTTCCAGGCCGGTGTATGGGCGATCGTGCTGGGCGTCGTGCTTGGCGCGCTGATCCTTGCACCCATGGGCCTGTTCGGCCCGATCAACGGCACCAACAACGCCGTGTCTTCCGGTGCGCACTTCGGCGTGCACGGCCGGATCGTCGGTTCGTTCCTGTCGTTGCTGACCGCCATCGCCTTCTTCTCACTGTCGGTGTGGAGCTCGGGTGATGCGCTGATCGGTGGCGCCAAACGCCTGATCGGCCTGCCGGAAACCGACCTGAGTCTGGGCCTGGCCTACGGATTGTTCGCCATCCTGGTGCTGACCGTGTGCATCTACGGTTTCCGCTTCATGCTGTGGGTCAATCGCATTGCGGTATGGGCGGCCAGCGCGCTGTTCCTGCTCGGCATCTTCGCGTTTGCCCCGACCTTCGACAGCCAGTTCGCCGGCACCGTGGCCCTGGGTCAGGCCGGCTTCTGGGCAGCCTTTATCGGCGCAGCGCTGGTGGCCATGAGCAACCCGATATCCTTCGGCGCGTTTCTCGGTGACTGGTCGCGGTACATCCCACGCGAAACCCCGAAAGGCCGGATCATGTTTGCAGTGATCGCGGCACAGCTTGCCACCCTGATCCCGTTCCTGTTCGGCCTGGCCACTGCCACCATCGTGGCGATCAAGGCGCCGGATTACATCGCGGCCAATAACTATGTAGGCGGTCTGCTGGCGGTCTCGCCTAGCTGGTTTTTCCTGCCGGTGTGCCTGATCGCGGTGATCGGCGGCATGTCCACAGGCACCACTTCCCTTTATGGCACCGGGCTGGACATGTCCAGTGTGTTTCCGCGAGTGCTGTCACGGGTCAAGGCCACGTTGCTGATCGGGGTGATGTCGATTGCCTTCATCTTCATCGGTCGCTTCGCCGCCAACCTGGTGCAAAGCGTATCGACCTTCGCCGTACTGATCATCACCTGCACCACGCCATGGATGGTGATCATGATTATCGGCCTGGTGGTGCGCCGTGGCTTCTACTGCCCGGATGACCTGCAGGTATTCACCCGAGGCGAAAAAGGTGGCCGCTACTGGTTCACCCACGGCTGGAACTGGCGCGGCCTGGGGGCCTGGATCCCGAGTGCGCTGGTGGGGCTGTGCTTCGTCAACCTGCCCGGCCAATTCGTTGGACCGCTGGGTAACCTGGCCGACGGCATCGACATTAGCCTGCCGGTCACCCTGGGCCTGGCGTCGGTGGTGTACCTGGTCCTGCTGAGCCTGTTCCCGGAGCCCAAGGCGGTGTTTGGCCCGGATGATTTACGCAGCGAAGGCATAGCGCCGCTTGATGCAAGACCTGTGGGAGCAAGGCTTGCCCGCGATTGAGGCGCCGCGATTTATAGCTGGACCGCGTCATCGTTTATCGCGGGCAAGCCTTGCTACCACAGGGAATGAGTTGCCTGCGGGGACCGAGCAGCACCACAGAACCATTTTTGTTTCACCATAAAAAAGACAATCGGAGACACGCCATCATGGCTTTGGATTTATTCGTCGTTCTCATATACGCCGCCGCAATGCTGGTCCTCGGCTACTTCGGCATGCGCAAGGCCAAGACCAACGAAGACTACCTGGTTGCCGGTCGCAATCTCGGCCCGACCCTGTACATGGGCACAATGGCCGCGACCGTCCTGGGTGGTGCGTCCACCGTCGGCACCGTGCGCCTGGGTTATGTCCACGGTATTTCCGGGTTCTGGCTTTGCGCGGCACTGGGCTGCGGGATCGTGGCGCTGAACCTGTTCCTCGCCAAGCCGCTGCTCAAGCTGAAGATCTACACCGTTACCCAGGTGCTGGAAAAACGCTACAACCCGATGGCCCGCTCCGCGAGTGCGGCGATCATGCTGGCGTACGCGCTGATGATCGGCGTGACCTCGATCCTGGCAATCGGCACGGTCCTGCAAGTGCTGTTCGACCTGCCCTTCTGGATCTCGGTGCTGCTGGGCGGCGGCGTGGTGGTGGTCTATTCGGCGATCGGCGGCATGTGGTCCCTGACCCTGACTGACATCGTCCAGTTCGTGATCAAGACCGTCGGCCTGATGTTCATCCTGCTTCCCATCTGCCTGTACCGCGTTGGCGGCTGGGATGAACTGGTGCTGAAACTGCCGGCGACCGCCTTCAGCTTCACCACCATCGGCTGGGACACCATCATCACCTACTTCATGATCTACTTCTTCGGGATCCTGATCGGCCAGGACATCTGGCAGCGGGTGTTCACCGTGAAGACCGCGAAGATTGCCCAGTACGCCGGTACTTTCGCAGGCTTCTACTGCATCCTCTACGGACTGGCCTGCGCCCTGATCGGCATGGCCGCCCACGTGTTGATCCCGGACCTGGACAACGTCAACAACGCCTTCGCAGCCATCGTCAAACTGTCGTTGCCGGACGGCATCCGTGGCCTGGTCATCGCTGCCGCACTGGCCGCCATGATGTCCACCGCCAGCGCCGGCCTCCTCGCGGCGTCCACCACACTGACCGAAGACCTGCTGCCAAAGCTGCGTGGCGGCAAACAGTCGAGCCTGGGCATCAACCGGCTGTTTACCCTGCTGACCGGCATCGCCGTGCTGGGTATCGCCTTGGTGGTGAACGACGTCATCAGCGCACTGACCCTCGCCTATAACCTGCTGGTGGGTGGCATGCTGATCCCGCTGATGGGGGCCATTTTCTGGAAACGCGCAACCACCGCCGGCGCCATTGCCAGCATGGGCCTGGGCTTTGCCACCGCACTGCTGTTCATGTTCAAGGATGGCCTGGATGCCAACACGCCGATCTACTACAGCCTGGCTGTCGGCCTGGTGAGCTTTGTGGTGGTGAGCCTGGCGTCCCGTCGCCCTTCAGTGGTGGCGAGCGCGATCTGATAGCGCACAACTGACTAAATGTTTTCTTCGACGGGTGTGGCGTCGGTTGCCACACCCGTTTTTTTTCGCCCGCCGAAAAGATCATGGCAGAACAGCGACAGCGCGGATTCGGAATCGGAATCGGCCTGCTGTACTGGAAGAGTAAAACCAGGATGGACCGCGTTTACTGGCGGGAAGCTGGATGCTCAGAAACGCAAAAACGGCCAATGATCTGAGCCGTTTTGATTGAGATGGGGATACATCAGGTTGCTTGGCGGAGGATTGCGGGAGCTAGGATTACGGGTGCTCTGCTGGCGATGGGAAACCTGAGGGCGTCCGTGGGAGCAAAGCTTGCTCGCGATGGATCGAGCGGCGCATGCAGCCTGCCAGCCTGCCCGTGTGATCATTCGCGACCATCGCGAGCAAGCGAGCGCCTGCAACCACGATTAACGGCGGCGCGGCTGGCGTCGACGCTGTTCGTCGTCTGTACGGATAGGCACAGGTTGCAGAGGCGGTTCGATCAAACCGAGTGCGACACCCAGGTCGTGCAGCCAGTTTTGGATTTTCTCTTTCATGGTGCCCCCTTCAGGGTAGTGCCGAGCGACCGGAATTCTGAAGTCGCTTCGCACTGATAATAGTCCGAAGTCCTGCGCAATGCTCGGCAAAAGAAACAATGATCTGTTACTGAATTGATCCAAATCCCGCTCGGATAGTTCAAGCAAACGCCTGCTCCGCCTTCGAAAGCCCCGGGTAGACCGCCTGCTGCTGTTCTATCCATGCATTCAGATTGGCCCCGACCATGCCCTTGCGCCACATCAGCCAAGTAGTCGCACTGGCAAACGGTTCGGCCAACGGGTGCACGGCCACGCTTTCGCGCCCTGGCAAGCTGGCGAGCATGGATTCCGACATCAGCGCCACGCCAGAGCCTGCGATCACACAGGCGAGCATGCCCGGGTAACTCTCAATCTCCATGGCCCGCCCCATGGCTGCATGATCATGGGCGAACCAGGCCTCCAGGCGCATGCGGTAGGAACACCCCTGACGAAACGTGAACACCGAACGCCCCTGCACATCCAGCGCGCTGCGCACCGGCGGATGGTCAGCCTCGCTGATCAGCACCAGTCGTTCGTCGCACAGTGGCAAGCCGTCGAGGCCGGCCAGTTCCAGCGGGCCGTCTACCAGTGCCGCATCCAGCCGACCGGTCAACAACCCTTCCAGCAGCTCACCGCTGGGACCGGATTGCACCTGCAGGTTCACCGCCGGGTAACTGCGGTGATAGCGCGCCAGCAAAGCCGGAAGGTGAATCGCGGCCGTGCTGTACATGGTACCGAGCACAAAATCGCCCGCCGGCTGCCCGCCTTGCACGGCCGCCTGCGCCTCATCGTGCAGGCTGAACAGCTTGCCGGTGTAGTCCAGCAGAACTTTTCCTGCAGGCGACAGCTGCAAACGCTGACGTTCGCGCAGGAAAAGCTCTACACCGAGTTGCTCTTCCAATTGCTTGAGCCGCGTCGACAGGTTTGACGGCACCCGATGCAAACGCTCTGCGGCTCGGGTAATGGAACCCTCCTCGGCGACTGCCTGGAAGATGCGCAGTTGAATGAATTCCACGCCATTCTCCAAAAATGAATAAGTTACTCACTATTATTCATTTTTAAAGAAAGTCAAACAGTCCTAGCCTGACGGTCATTGATCTTCAGCAGGAGTCCACCATGACCCCCTTGATTCGTTTGTCTGCCAGCTTTATCGCCTTGATGATGGCCATGGGCATCGGCCGCTTCGCCTTGACACCCCAACTCCCGCACCTGCTTAGCGAAGGTCAGATCGACCTGACTGCGGCGGGTTTGATCGCTGCAGCAAATTATCTGGGTTATTTCGTCGGCGCCGTGGACGCGATGTTTTCCCGCAGGCCTGCGCAGATCCGCAGTCGGTTGCAGGGTGGGCTGTGGCTATGTGTCCTGCTGACCCTGGCGTCGTTCTGGGCCCACGGTTTCTGGTCGCATCTGTTGCTGCGCTTTGGTACCGGTGTGGCCAGCGCCTGGGTGCTGGTGATGATCACCGCCTTGAGTCAGCCCCTGGCCGTCGCGGCCGGTCGTCCACGTCTGGGTGCCCTGGTATTTGCCGGACCGGGCCTGGGCATTTTCCTGACCGGGATGCTGGCGCTGGGCTCGAACCTGCTGGGGCAGACCTCGGCCACATTGTGGCTGGTATATGCCGCAGTCGGGCTGGTGATGTTGCTGGGCATCCTGCCATTCCTGCCCCGGCCAGCCGCAACAGCGGCTAGCGCACCCGTCGACGCAGGCACCGCACACCGCGGCATCGGCCGTCTGGGCCTGGTCTATGGATTGTACGGTTTGGGCTACATCATTCCCGCCACCTTCCTTTCACAGATGGCCAGCGCGCAATTTCAGGGCCAATGGCAGGCCGATTTGTTCTGGCCATGCTTCGGCCTGGCCGCTGCATCCGGTGTGGTGCTGGTGAGTTTGCGCCGACACAATCCGAACGCCACCCGGCACTGGCTGATGGCGACCTTGTGGCTGCAGGCGGCGGGCGTCTTTGCCTGCCTGCTGGGCAGTGGCACGGGCCTGGCGTTGGGTGTGCTGCTGTGCGGCGGACCGTTCCTGGCCTGCATGCAACTGGTGATGCAACGCTCGCGGGAACTGGCACCCCACGCCACTCAGCGCAACGCGGGGTTGCTGACCGCGTGCTTCGCAATAGGTCAGCTCGCAGGCCCGCTGCTGGCTGCGGCAAGCAGCCATTACAGCGGCAGTTTGCAGCCTGGGTTGATCGTTGCCGGCAGCGGCTTGCTGATCGCGGGTGCGCTGTCGGGCAGCGCCGACAATGCTGCACCGAGGTTCAGCGCGGGCGACCGCACAACCATCGTTCAACGTTGAAGGGTCACAGCGCCTTGCGGGCAGCCCAGTAGCCAACGGTGCAGGCGAGGCAAGTGGCAAAGGCGCCCCAGGCCATGTCCATGAATACCAACTGGGCCGACCAGCCTTTCAGCGTCGCCCAGTTGCTCAGGTCATACGTGCCATACGCCACCAGGCCCAACAAGGCGCCCATGCACGCTGCGCGCTGCCAACTGGTGGCTGGCAATACCACGAACATCACGCAACCGAAGACATACAAAAGATAGAAAACCGCTGCCGGACCCAGCAGCGGTTTGTCGAGCATCAGCGAGCCAAGCAGTGCCTTGTACTTCGACGCCATCAACACGCCGAGCCAAAGCCCATCCAGGACCAGAAACGCCAGCAAGGTGCCCGCGTACGCAAATAACTCTTTTTTCATGGTCGTCCATCCCCCTGTTGATAAGCATGGGGCTGGTCGGCCATCAGCTTAGTTCAATACGATCTGCGTGAATGACGATCTGGCCGTTCTTGTACAACGCGCCGATCGCTTTCTTGAAGTTGCCTTTGCTGACGCCGAACATGCTGCTGATCAGGGTCGGATCGCTCTTGTCGCTGATCGGCAAGGTACCGTTGTTATCGCGCAACTTGGCAAGGATCTTCGAGTTCAGGCTGGTGGCCGCTTCTTCGCCAACCGGCTGCAGGCTCAGGCTGATCTTGCCGTCGGGACGAACCTCCTTGATGAAGCCCTTCTCTTCCTTGCCGGCGCGCATGAACTTAAAGATTTCGTTCTTGTGAATCAAGCCCCAGTGCTTGTTGTTAATGATTGCCTTGAAACCCATATCGGTCGCTTCGGCTACCAGCAAGTCCACTTCCTGGCCGGCAGTGTAGCTGGCCGGGGTCTTGTCCAGGTAGCGATCCAGCCGTGCAGTGGCGGTGATCCGACGCGTGTGCTTGTCGAGATACACGTGCACCACGACATATTCGCCGGCGGTCATCTGGCGTTTTTCTTCGGAGTACGGCAGCAGCAGGTCTTTAGGCAGGCCCCAATCGAGAAATACGCCGATGCTGTTGACTTCAACAACTTTCAAACTAGCGAACTCACCGACTTGAACTTTCGGCGTTTCGGTCGTTGCGATGAGTTTGTCATCGCTGTCCAGATAAATGAAAACGTTAAGCCAATCTTCATCTTCGCTGGGAATATCTTTGGGAATATAACGATTAGGCAGCAGGATTTCGCCATCCGCGCCACCGTCCAGATATAAACCGAAGTTAGTGTGTTTAACAACTTGCAAACTGTTGTAACGCCCGATTAAAGCCATGTCCAATACCCTCATTGCGTGGGCGGCATTCTACCCGGTTTTGCGGCCAGCGTTCTGCGCCCGGCCCGGTGGCGCCGAAAAATTAGCTCAAAAGCTTGATTTTCATGGGTTTGGCTCACCGGCACCAGCCGCTCGTCCGACGAACCGACCCAGCTTCAGCGCCCATCGCCTGCACAAAAAACCTTTTCTCATCCACACGTCTGTAGTTAAAACAGCAGCTTAGGGCGACCGGAAGATTATTAATCCGGTTTAAATCCCACTGCCGCCAAGATTAAATTGGGGAGATATTTCCCAAGCAATTGTCAAGTATTTCCTGTATTATTCATGGCCAAGTTAATTTTCTATAGGTTAATGGCCGCCATGCGTCAAAAAGCATCCAACAGCAAAGCAAAGCCAGCTCCAGCCGTTGAAACCAGCGAATCGATCAACAACCAGATCGCTGCATTCCTCAAGTCCGGCGGCGAGATCCAGCAAATTGCCAAAGGCGTCAGCGGTCAGACGTTCGGCCCGTCCAAGCAGATCACGCTGGGCAAAAAGTAATACCGGCATCAACTGGTCCATAGGCGCTTTGAGCTTCGAAGCGCTTGGACTGAACCCTCCCGAAATACCCGCACAAACTCCCAATTCTCAAAAATCGACGAACGGCCTCCAGCGCCGGCTATTCGCCGGTATCCTTGCACACGTCTAGATCAAGCGTTTCAGCCGCTTTCAGGTTTCTGCTTCGCGCTGTTCATGGAGTGACGCATGCTCAAGCCCCCACTCATATTGCTCGGCACCCTGCTGTCGTGTTCGCTCGCCCATGCGCAGATCTTCCAGCGCGAGTTGGGCGACTTCGACCTGAAACTCGGCACCTCGCCCTCGCGCAGCATGGCTCAGGGCCTGGTCAAACCGGCCGCCGTCGGCTCATTCCATGGCGGCCTCGACCTGAGCCACGACAGCGGGTTCTACGTCGGCCAATGGTCACCCAGCATGGGCCTGAGTACAGGTAACAACCTGGAAGTCGATTCCTACATGGGCTTCAAGCAGCCTTTCGACCAGACGCTCGGTTACGAGGTCGGGATGATTCACTACAGCTACCCGAAAGTGGACACCCTCGACAGCCAGGAGCTGTTTGGCGGCCTGACGTTTCTGGGCAGCCGCTTCGGCGCCGCGTTCAGCAACGACCCCGACAAGCAGAACAGCACCGTGTTTGCCGATCTTGGCGGCAACAAGCCGTTTGGAATTGGGGTTAGCATGAAGTACACCAGCCACCAGCTGAACGCGCCGGTCTCGGTCGACGGCGGCAATATCGGCAGTTTTACCGACTGGTCAGTGCAGCTTTCCCGCCCCTTCATGGGCATCGACCTGAACCTGATCTACACCGATTCCAACCTCAGCGGCAGTGATTGCTCCGCCTATTCCGGACACAACAGCCAGTGCGACGGGCTGGTAACCCTCAAGGCCGAGCGCAGCTTCTACTGAGCGGCGGGGCGGTGTGCGCCGATGATATGAACTGCAAGGCTGATCCTGCGATCACATAAGAATCTCCTCAAGTAGCCAGGCTTTTGCAAGGACTCGCCCATGTCGCGCTGGTTTAAATGTCTCGCCGTCATCCTCACCCTTAGCCTGGCCCTCGGCGCGTGCAGCCGCGTGGGCCTGGCCTATCGCAACCTCGACGTGATCATTCCCTGGACGCTCAGCGACTACCTGGACATGAATGGAGAGCAGAAAGGCTGGTTCAACGAACGCCTCAAGGAACACCTGAGCTGGCACTGCACGACACAACTGCCAGGGTATCTGGACTGGCTGGATCGCCTGCAGACCATGGTCGAAAACAATCAGGTAACCGACGAAGCGCTGCAAGCCCGGACCCAGGAAGCCAAGGAAGCCATCGCGCAGACTGCCCGGGAAATCACCCCCTCAGCCATCGTGCTGTTGCAGGGGTTGGACGACAAGCAAGTGGCGGAGATGAATGAAGCCTTTGCCAAGGATCAGCGCAAGCGTCAGGAGGAATACCTCAAGCCATCCCTGGACCAACAGATCAAGGACCGCACACGGCGCATGGAGAAACGCCTGGATGATTGGCTCGGGCCGTTGAGTTCGACCCAGAAGCAACGTGTAGTGGCCTGGTCCACGGCTCTGGGTGACCAGAACACCCAATGGATCGCCAACCGGGTCCACTGGCAGAAGCAATTCAGCGCGGCCGTGGCGCAGCGCCACAGTCCGGAGTTTGCGCAACGCATCGAGACGTTGCTGGTGAACAGGGAGAGTTTGTGGACGCCGGCTTATCGCCAGGCCTTCGCTGCAACCGAAGCACAGGCTCGATCGCTGTTTGTGGATTTGATGGCCGAAAGCACGCCAGCACAGCGCGAGCGGTTATTGAAGAAGATCGAGGGTGTGAGGAAAGACTTCAACGATTTGAAATGCCTGAAAGCGGCGCAGCAAAATTGAACAAATACCCGTTCAGATACCACGATTGCATGTGGGAACGAGCCTGCTCGCGATAGCGTCATCCCATTCAACATCAAAGTTGAATGTTATACCGCGTCGCGAGCAGGCTCGCTCCCACAGAGTTGAGCCACACGGGCATCGCGGGCGTTCAGGCAATCTGAGCTTTCGACGCGACCGTATCGAACGTGACTTCATCCAGCGCATCTTCCTGCTCGTCCAGCACCTGACGCGGGTGGTCATTGCCCGGAATGCTGCTGTCGATCAGGCTCAACAAACTCGAGCCTCGCGCCGTCAAGATGTAGTTGGACCCCGAGCCACCCTGCTCTTCTGGCCGAGGTTCGATGTAACCGCGCGCCAGCAATAGCTTTTCGTACTCTCCTGCCACGGCTTTAAGGTGATCAAGGTTTTCGGGTTCCCCGCCCTCTGCCGCCTTCGCCGCCGCGTATTTTTCGGCATAAGCACGTGGCGCGAAGCTTGTGTCATCGCTCTGCACTTCATGCAGCAAGCATTCAATCAAATCCCAGTTATAAGTCGTCATCCTGATTCAACCTCCAAGCCAGAGAGTGAGTTGGCCTTCATAGAGTGTGACCTGCACCGGTCCCAGCCGTTCAGCCTGGATTTTCAGCGGCACTGACCGGCGGTATGTCGAAGTGGGCGAAGGCCGGACGACTAATGGGTCCCGCTATCGCTGCCTGAAGGAGAACCCACCATGAACGTTCAGAACCATCCGGTCGTGAGCCGCGAAGAATGGCTCGCCGCGCGCCGGCAACACCTGGCCCATGAAAAAGCTTTTACCCGCGAGCGCGACAAACTCAGCGCCGAACGCCGCGCCTTGCCATGGGTGAAGATCGATAAGGACTACCACTTCCAGGGCCCAGGCGGCGAACTGAAACTGGCCGACCTGTTTGGCGGCCGCAGTCAGCTGATCATCTACCACTTCATGTTTGCCGAGGGTTGGGACGAAGGTTGCCCTGGATGCTCCTTCCTGAGCGATCACATCGACGGTGCCAACCTGCACCTGGCCCATCATGACGTCTCTGTGGTTGCGGTCTCCCACGCGCCTTATGCCCGGTTCCAGAACTTCCGGCAACGCATGGGCTGGAAGTTTGACTGGGTGTCATCTGAAGGTTGCGATTTTAACTACGACTTTGGCGTCTGCGCGCGGGCCGAGGATATTGCCGCCGGAAAAGCCACCTACAACTACGAAAAATCTGATGGTCCAGAAGAAGAACTGCCTGGCCTCAGCGTCTTTTATAGCAACGAAGCCGGGGATATTTTTCACACCTACTCCACCTATGCCCGGGGCCTCGACCTGTTGGTTGGGGCATACAATTACCTGGACCTCACGCCCAAGGGCCGTAATGAGGAAGAAATCATGGAGTGGGTGCGGCACCACGACCGCTATGAGGCGCAAGCACCGGCAAGCTGCTGCCATCGTTGAACGAAGGGCGCGCTGTGTTTCTGAACTTTTTGCGTACCAAAACGCTCAACCCGTTATACCGCCCTCACCGGAAACGAGGCTGCCCCATGAAGACATTGCTGAAAATCACCCTTGCCGCCACGCTTGCCTGCGCCCTGCCCGCCTGGGCCTGCACGCCTGAAGAAGCCACCGCCAAACGCGAACAGCTGGCCAAGGAAGTGACCCGGCTGACCGAGCAGAACCCGGCCAAGGCCAAGGAAATCAACGACGAGTTGCAGAAGATGGACCTGGGTACTGCCAGTGCCGATTTGCCGGACAAATGCCAGTTGATTGACCAGCGGCTCAAAGAGCTGAATTCAGCAGAGAAAAAAGCTGAAAGCTAAAGGCATAAAAAACCCGGACGCTAATCCGGGTTTTTCATGTGGCGCTGAAACCGCTTATTACTCAGCGGCCGGCGCTTCCGGCTTGCGGCGTTTGAGCGGCGCCATGCCGTCCTTGCTCACCAGCGACAGTGCGTCGGTCTTCGGGCGGTTGGCGATCTTGCGCTTGGTCGGAGCCTTGGCGCCGGTTTTCTTCTTGTCGCCCTTGGCGTCGACCTTTTTCTTCTTCACGCCAACAGCCTTGCCCGAAGCCTTGACCTTCTTCGGTCCGCCGTAGGTGCCTTTGACTTCCTTGATGGTACGGCGCTCGAAGCTCTGCTTGAGGTAGCGCTCGACGCTCGACATCAGGTTCCAGTCGCCGTGGCAGATCAGCGAGATCGCCAGGCCATCGTTACCGGCACGCCCAGTACGACCGATGCGGTGCACGTATTCGTCGCCGCTGCGTGGCATGTCGAAGTTGATCACCAGGTCCAGGCCGTCGACATCCAGGCCGCGAGCGGCCACGTCGGTGGCCACCAGGATTTTCACGCCGCCCTGCTTCAAGCGGTCGATGGCCAGTTTGCGGTCTTTCTGGTCCTTGTCGCCGTGCAACACGAACGCTTTGTAGTCTTGCGCCACCAGGCGACCGTAGATGCGGTCAGCCATGGCGCGGGTGTTGGTGAACACGATGGCCTTCTGGTAGGTCTCGTTGGCCAGCAGCCAGTTGACGATCTGTTCTTTGTGCTGGTTGTGGTCAGCGGTGATGATCTGCTGACGGGTGGTCGCGTTCAGGTCGCTGACGTTGTTGAGCTGCAGGTGCTCAGGGTTGTTCAGCACCGCAGCGACCATCTCCCGCAGGCCCGAACCACCGGTGGTCGCGGAGAACAGCATGGTCTGCTGGCGGTTGGTGCACTCTTTGACCAGACGCTGGACATCCTCGGCAAAGCCCATGTCGAGCATACGGTCGGCTTCGTCGAGCACCAGCACTTCGACTTCTTTCAAGTCGAGGTTGCCAGCGTTCAGTTGCTCGATCATCCGGCCCGGCGTACCGATCAGGATGTCCGGCACCTTGCGCAACATGGCGGCCTGGACCTTGAAGTCCTCACCGCCAGTGATCAGGCCGGACTTGATGAACGTGAACTGGGCAAAGCGCTCGACTTCCTTGATGGTCTGCTGGGCCAGCTCGCGGGTCGGCAGCAGGATCAGGGTCTTGATGCTGACGCGGACTTTAGCCGGGCCGATCAGACGGTTGAGGATCGGCAAAACGAAAGCAGCGGTTTTGCCGCTACCGGTTTGCGCAGTCACCCGCAGGTCACGCCCTTGGAGCGCCAGCGGAATAGCCGCTGCTTGCACAGGCGTTGGCTCGACAAATTTAAGCTCGGCCACGGCTTTGAGCAGGCGTTCGTGCAGGGCGAATTGGGAAAACACGGGTGCTACCTCGAAGAAATACAAAAAAACAGCTGCATAGGTTACCGGTTTCGGGCGCCGAGGCCGAGTTTCTTTATACAAACGGCGCTAATCAGTGGTTTTTTTGTTGCCTTGTTTGTCTCCAGTCGCAATATGAAGCGTCTTAAATGCTCTAATCGACCCGTCGCGTCTTACAGAAGAACCGTTTTAGCTTATGGATATCAAACAGCTCTGGCTCAACGTCCAAGACCTCTGGGGTGCGCTCGATCAGCACCCGCTCCTGCACTCCAGCCTGGCGCTGGTGGTGTTGCTGGTGGTTGCCCTGGTCCTCGGACGAGTGGCACGCTACCTGATCCTGCACGCCGCCAAACTGCTCGGGCGTCAGCCCGCCATGCACTGGATGAATGACCTGCGGCACAACAAGGTCTTCCATCGCCTGGCCCAGATGACGCCGTCGCTGGTCATCCAGTTCGGCCTGCACCTGGTGCCCGAGCTGAGCAAGACCAGCATGGTCTTCCTTGGCAACGTCGCACTGGCCTTCACCATTCTTTTCCTGCTGCTGGCCATCAGTGCCCTGCTCAGCGCCTTGCTGGACATCTATGCGCGCACCGAGCACGCCCGCACCCGGTCGATCAAAGGCTACGTGCAACTGACGAAAATGGTGCTGTACGTGTTTGGCGCCATCATCATCGTCGCCACCCTGATTGACCGTTCGCCGTTGTTGCTGCTGTCGGGTCTTGGCGCCATGTCGGCGGTGATCCTGTTGGTCTACAAGGACACCCTGCTATCGTTTGTCGCCAGCGTGCAACTGACCAGCAACGATATGCTGCGGGTAGGCGACTGGATCGAAATGCCGCAGGTGGGTGCCGATGGTGATGTGGTCGACATCACGCTGCACACGGTCAAGGTGCAGAATTTCGACAAGACCATCGTGTCGATCCCGACCTGGCGCCTGATGTCCGAGTCATTCAAGAACTGGCGCGGCATGCAGCAGTCCGGTGGACGACGGATCAAGCGCAGCCTGTACATCGACGCCAGTGGCGTGCGCTTTCTGCGCGATGACGAGGAGTTGAAGCTGTCCCAGGTGCATCTGCTGACTGACTACATCAGTCGCAAGCAGGCCGAACTCAAGGCCTGGAACGAAGCCCAGGGCAACGTCGCGGCGATGTCGGCCAACCGGCGGCGGATGACCAACATCGGCACGTTCCGCGCCTATGCCCTGGCGTATCTGAAAAGCCACCCGGAAGTCCAGCCGAACATGACCTGCATGGTTCGCCAGATGCAAACCACTGCCCAGGGCATTCCGCTGGAGATCTACTGTTTCACCCGCACCACGGTGTGGGCTGATTATGAAAGAATCCAGGGCGATATCTTCGATTATCTGCTGGCGGTGCTGCCGGAGTTTGGCTTGAGTCTTTATCAGCAGCCCAGTGGCGGGGATTTGCGCACGGGTTTGTTGCCGGCTGTGCTGGGCGCGAGCGCGGTTCCAGAACCGGAAAAACACGTGATGTAGGCGTTGGCGCAGCCTGCGATCTTTTGATCTTCAACATCAGAAGATCGCAGCCTTCGGCAGCTCCTACACCCGTTTCGGGTCTGGCCTGATACCCAGCCGGCTGATCCACACCGCCGCCAGAATCACCATGCCGCCAAAGAGCAGCCGTCCCAGCTCTTCATGCTGGTTCCAGATCAGCAGGTTGAGCAGCAGCCCCACTGGCACGTGCAGATTGTTCATCACCGCCAGCGTCCCGCCGTTGACCATGCACGCGCCCTTGTTCCACCAGTACAAGCCGAGCGCGGTCGAGACCAGCCCGAGGAATACCAGCACCCCCCATTGCAGCGGCGCTTCGGGCAGGAAGTCGGCTTTGCCGAACAGCAGGAACGCGGGCAGTGCCACGGCAAATCCGCCCAGGTAGAAATAACCGAAACGCCGATAGTGCGGCAGGTCGCTGGGGTGTTTGGCGACCAGGTGTTTGTAAAGCACTTGCCCGGCGGCGTAGGTGAAGTTCGCCAACTGCAGCAGCAGGAAGCCCATGAAGAAGTCCGGGTTGATGCGGTCGTAACGAATGACTGCGGCGCCAAGCACGGCTACCAGTGCGGCCACCAGGGCCCAGGGGTTGAAGCGGCGGTTCAGCGCGTCTTCGATCAAGGTCACGTGCAGTGGCGTGAGGATGGTGAACAGCAGCACTTCGGGCACGGTCAGGACCCTGAAGCTGAGGTACAGGCAGACATAGGTGACGCCGAACTGCAGGGCGCCGATCAGTAGCATACCGCGCATGAATGCGGGCTCAACCGAGCGCCAGCGGGTCAGGGGGATAAAGACCAGGCCGGCGAGCATTACCCGTACCAGTACGGCGAAGTAGCTGTCGACGTGTCCGGCGAGGTATTCGCCGATCAGGCTGAAGGAAAACGCCTGGATCAGGGTGACGAAAAGTAGATAGCCCATGGGTCGCCTCGTTTTGAATGGCGGCGACGATAGCGGGTTTTTTCGGTTATCGCGATGTTGAGTTCGTGTGCATATCCCTTTCTGGGTGATGGATATATATCCGAAGCAAGATCAAAAGATCGCAGCCTCGTTTCTCTCGACAGCTCCTACAGAGAAATCAACGGCCGCAGGTAGCCCTCACCGCAAACCCAAAACATCAAGGCAAAAAAAAGCCCGATCTCGCTAAAGCGTTCAATCGGGCGGCAGCACTCAGGAGCAGAAGTGCAAAGGGAGGTTCGATGCGCTAAAAGCCTTGAAGGGGTCACGCCAGGTCACTAGAACATCCAGCGATTATCTGACGATTAACATATCAAGCAACCTGGGCCAGCTTGGCTTTCGCCTGATTCAGGCCCTTCTCCTGGAAGTCACCCCCCAGGTTCATGCCTTCGGCATGGATGAAGGTCACATCGTTGATGCCGATGAACCCCATCACCTGGCGCAGGTACGGTTCCTGGTGATCCGCCGGGCCGCCGGCGTAGATACCACCGCGTGCGGTCAGCACGTAGGCGCGCTTGCCGCTGAGCAGGCCCTGGGGGCCGTTCTCGGTGTATTTGAACGTCACGCCGGCACGCAGCACATGGTCCAGCCAGGCTTTAAGGGTGCTTGGAATGGCGAAGTTGTACATCGGCGCAGCCATCACCAGAACGTCGGCGGCCAGTAATTCGTCGGTCAGCTGGTTGGAACGCTCCAGCGCGGCATGTTCGCTGTCATTGCGCTGGTCAGCCGGCTTCATCCAGCCACCCAGCAACGTGCTGTCCAGGTGCGGCACCGGATTCACGGCGAGGTCACGGACGGTGATCTGGTCGGCCGGGTGCGCGGCTTGCCACTGGCTGATAAAGGTTTGGGTCAGTTGGCGGGAAACCGAATCTTGCTGACGAGCGCTGCTTTCAATGATCAGGACGCGTGACATGGTTTGTAGGCTCCATCTGAGAATGCTGTAAGGCGATGGAGTGAAGGTTAAACAGAACCATATCGATGAAAAAGCGCAAATAACTGCTACAACCCATCAATAAAGTCGTTTATAACCTCAGGGCATGCGCCTGGGGTCGTGAGCCTGACCCCGATAACGCTGTATCTGTTTCAGCAGTTTCTACAGACGAATCGCCATCGCGAGCAGGCTCGCTCCCAAAGGAGTTTCCCAAACGATGTTATTTGGGGGAGCAAGTCAGCTCAATGCGCATCTTGATAATGGTACGGGTGAATTTGGCGGTGGCGAAGCTGTGTTTCCCGGCGGGCACCTCGATCTTGCGAGTGCGCGGCGCTTCCGGGCCATTGGTGAAGACCACCTTGCAGGTTGCATCGACAGTGCCGTAGTTGTTGACCTGGATGGAGGCGATGTCGCTATCGGTATCAGTGGCATCGTAGTCGATGCTCATGCCATTGAGCTGCTTGGTGACGTCGATCGGATAGGCAAACGCAGTGAGTGGCAACATCGCCAGCACCAGATAACAGAATTTTTTCATTCGGCAGTCTCCAATAAGTGCTGCCAGCTTAGGACAACAGGAGCCCAACATGAAAGCGCCCCGCGTGACCCTTGATCAATGGCGAACGTTGCAGGCCGTGGTCGATCACGGCGGTTTTGCCCAGGCCGCCGAGGCGCTGCATCGCTCGCAATCGTCTGTCAGCTACACCGTGGCGCGTATGCAGGACCAGCTCGGCGTGCCGCTGCTGCGTATTGATGGTCGCAAGGCCGTGCTGACGGAGGCCGGCGGCGTGCTGCTGCGCCGCTCCCGGCAGTTGGTTAAACAGGCCAGCCAGCTGGAAGACCTGGCCCACCACATGGAACAGGGCTGGGAAGCGGAAGTGCGCCTGGTGGTGGATGCCGCCTACCCAAGTGCCCGCTTGGTGCGCGCCCTGACCGCGTTCATGCCGCAAAGTCGCGGCTGTCGGGTGCGGCTGCGCGAAGAGGTGCTGTCCGGCGTCGAGGAAGTATTGCTGGAAGGGGTTGCCGACCTGGCCATCACCGGTTTAAGCATTCCCGGCTACCTGGGGGCGGAATTGAGCGACGTCGAATTTGTCGCCGTGGCCCACCCCGATCACTCGTTGCATCGCCTGAACCGTGAATTGAGCTTTCAGGACCTGGAAAGCCAGATGCAGGTGGTGATTCGCGACTCCGGCCGCCAGCAGCCGCGGGATGTCGGCTGGCTGGGGGCTGAGCAGCGCTGGACGGTAGGCAGCCTGGCCACCGCCGCCACTTTTGTCAGCAGCGGCCTCGGCTTTGCCTGGTTGCCCCGGCACATGATCGAACGCGAATTGAAGGAAGGTTCGCTCAAGCTGCTACCGTTGGATCAGGGTGGCAGTCGTAATCCGAGCTTCTACCTGTATTCGAACAAGGACAAACCCCTGGGCCCGGCGACGCAGATCCTCATCGACCTGCTACGAACATTCGACACCGCGCCGCTGGATGCGCCCTTCGCGGCCCCTGAACAAGCCTGACATGGAGTGACTGCATGGCCTATTTCGAACATGAAGGTTGCAACCTGCACTATGAGGAATATGGCCACGGCACCCCGTTGCTGCTGGTTCATGGCCTCGGCTCGAGCACCCTGGACTGGGAAATGCAGATCCCGGCGCTATCAGCCCGCTACCGGGTGATTGTCCCGGACATCCGCGGCCACGGCCGTTCCGAAAAACCCCGGGAGCGCTACAGCATCGCCGGGTTCAGCGCCGACCTGGTCGCCCTGATCGAGCATTTGAATCTTGGCCCCGTGCATTATGTCGGCCTGTCGATGGGCGGCATGATCGGTTTCCAGTTGGCCGTGGACCAGCCGCAGCTGCTCAAAAGCCTGTGCATCGTCAACAGCGCACCAGAGGTCAAGCTGCGCAGCCGCGACGATTACTGGCAGTGGTTCAAGCGCTGGAGCCTGATGCGCGCGTTGAGCCTGGGCACCATCGGCAAAGCCCTGGGCGCCAAACTGTTTCCCAAGCCGGAGCAGGCAAACCTGCGTGAGAAGATGGCCCTGCGCTGGGCAACAAACGACAAACATGCTTATCTCGCCAGCTTCGATGCCATCGTCGGCTGGGGCGTTCAGGAACGACTTTCCAGAGTCTCCTGTCCAACGCTGATCATCAGCGCCGACCGTGACTACACCCCGGTCGCGTTGAAAGAAAACTATGTAAAACTGCTGCCTGATGCGCGGCTGGTTGTGATTGCCGATTCGCGCCACGCCACCCCGCTTGACCAGCCCGAACATTTCAATCAAACCCTGCTCGAGTTTCTCACCGCAGTCGACACCACCACACTCAGGATCACTGACCCATGCTGAAAAAAATCGCCCTCGCCGCCGGCACCGTTCTGTTTGCCGCCAACCTGATGGCCGCCACGCCTGCCAAGGCCCCGCACGTGCTGCTGGAAACCACCAATGGCCAGATCGAGATCGAACTGGACCCGGTCAAGGCGCCGATCAGTACCAAGAACTTTCTTGAGTACGTCGACAGCGGCTTCTACAACAACACGATTTTCCACCGCGTGATCCCCGGCTTCATGGTCCAGGGCGGCGGGTTCACTCAACAGATGCAGCAGAAAGACACCAAGGCGTCCATCAAGAACGAGCACAAGAACGGCCTGGTCAACGTGCGCGGCACCCTTTCCATGGCCCGTACCTCGGCACCGGATTCGGCCACCAGCCAGTTCTTCATCAACGTCAAGGACAACGATTTCCTCGACCAGGGCGACGGCTATGCGGTGTTCGGGAAAGTCGTCAAGGGCATGGACGTGGTCGACATCATCGTCAACTCGCCAACCACCATGCGCGGCGGCATGAAAGACGTGCCTGCCGATCCTGTGTTCATCAAGTCGGCCAAGCGCATCGACTAAGCTGCAGGAAAGTACCGGGCGGCGCTCCTCAGGGCGCCGTTCGCACTGTCAAAGGAGAGCCCGTGCGCGGGCGGAGAACCGATGCTTTATCGCCGTTTTGAACAACTGATCGACATTTTTCGCGATGCTCCGACGGCGGCTCCGCCAGATCGGGTTCTCCCCTTCTACACCTATTACCTCAAGCAGGTCTGGCCGAGTTTCGCCGCCCTGTTGATTGTCGGCCTGATCGGTGCGCTGATCGAAGTGGCGCTGTTCAGTTATCTGAGCCGCATCATCGACCTGACCCAAGGCACACCCAACGTCAATTTTTTCCAGGAGCACGGCATCGAGCTGGCCTGGATGGCGGTGGTCGCCCTGGTCTTGCGGCCGATTTTCGTCGGCCTGCATGACCTGCTGGTGCACCAGACCCTCAGCCCTGGCATGACCAGCCTGATCCGCTGGCAGAACCACAGCTATGTGCTCAAGCAGAGCCTGAATTTCTTCCAGAACGACTTCGCCGGCCGCATTGCCCAGCGCATCATGCAGACCGGCAACTCCCTGCGCGATTCCGCCGTGCAAGCGGTGGATGCGCTGTGGCATGTGCTGATCTATGCGATCAGTTCCCTGGTGCTGTTCGCCGAAGCCGACTGGCGCCTGATGATTCCCTTGCTGACGTGGATCGCGGCCTACATTGGCGCGCTCTGCTACTTCGTGCCGCGGGTCAAAGAACGCTCGGTGGTGTCCTCTGATGCCCGTTCCAAACTGATGGGGCGCATCGTTGACGGCTATACCAACATCACCACGCTGAAGCTGTTCGCCCACACCAACTTCGAACAGCAATACGCCAAGGAGGCCATCGAGGAACAGACGGTAAAAGCCCAGCTCGCAGGGCGCGTGGTCACCAGCATGGACGTGGTCATCACCAGCATGAACGGCCTGCTGATCGTCGGCACCACCGGCCTGGCGCTGTGGTTGTGGACCCAGTCGCTGATCTCGGTGGGCGCCATTGCCCTCGCGACCGGCCTGGTGATCCGAATCGTCAACATGTCCGGCTGGATCATGTGGGTGGTCAACGGCATCTTTGAAAATATCGGCATGGTCCAGGACGGTCTGCAGACCATCGCGCAACCGGTCAGCGTCACCGACCGCGACCAGGCCAAGCCGCTGACCGTGCCCCATGGCGAGGTGCGGTTCGAGCACGTCGATTTTCACTACGGAAAGAAAAGCGGGATCATCGGCGACCTCAGCCTGACCATCAAGCCGGGGGAAAAGATCGGCCTGATCGGGCCATCCGGCGCCGGCAAGTCGACCCTGGTCAACCTGCTGTTGCGCCTGTATGACGTGCAAGGCGGGCGCATCCTCATCGACGGCCAGAACATCGCCGAAGTCGGCCAGGAAAGCCTGCGCGAGTGCATCGGCATGATCACCCAGGACACTTCGCTGCTGCACCGTTCGATTCGTGACAACCTGCTCTACGGCAAACCTGACGCCACCGATGCTGAACTCTGGGAAGCGGCGCGCAAGGCCCGCGCCGATGAGTTCATCCCGCTGCTGTCGGACTCTGAAGGTCGTACCGGCTTTGATGCCCATGTGGGTGAACGCGGGGTGAAACTCTCCGGCGGCCAGCGCCAGCGGATCGCCATTGCCCGGGTGCTGCTCAAGGACGCACCGATCCTGATCATGGACGAAGCCACCTCGGCCCTGGACTCAGAAGTCGAAGCCGCGATCCAGGAAAGCCTGGAAACCCTGATGCAGGGCAAGACCGTGATCGCCATCGCTCATAGGCTTTCGACCATCGCACGTATGGACCGTCTGGTGGTCCTGGAAAACGGCAGGATCGCCGAAACCGGCAGCCATTCCGAACTGCTCGCCCATGGCGGATTGTATGCGCGGTTGTGGCAGCACCAGACGGGTGGGTTCGTCGGGATCGACTGAGTTGAATGCCACCATCCCCCTGTGGGAGCGAGCCTGCTCGCGATAGCGGTTTTAGGTTCAGCATTTACATTGACTGAAACTCCGCCATCGCGAGCAGGCTCGCTCCCACAGGGCCCCCTCTACCCTGTTAAACCGCCACAGGCCCCAGACCACGGGCGCTGGCAGTTTTTCCCAGATTGGCATTCCACAAAAACCCTGCTGTACTCAGCCAAGGTTCTGGAGACGAACCTGTCGTAAATCTGCAGGATGCATCACGCGATGCAGTCTCGATAGCAAGCCTATCAAGGACGCTCTCATGTCTCTGTTCAAACGTTCAGTTACTGAGTTGTTCGGTACATTCTGGCTGGTGTTGGGGGGTTGCGGCAGTGCGGTCCTGGCCGCGTCTTCTCCGCTGGGAATCGGGGTACTGGGTGTGGCCCTGGCGTTTGGCCTCACGGTACTGACCATGGCCTTTGCCATTGGCCATATCTCCGGTTGTCATCTGAACCCGGCCGTTTCGGTCGGTTTATGCGTCGGCGGTCGATTCCCTGCCCGGGAATTGCCGGCCTACATCATCGCCCAGGTGGTCGGCGCCATTATTGCTGCGGGGTTGATCTACTACATCGCCAGCGGCAAGGAAGGGTTCGATCTGTCGACGGGGCTGGCCTCCAACGGCTACGGCGAACACTCTCCCGGCAAGTACTCGATGGCGGCAGGCTTCGTCTGCGAACTGGTGATGACGGCGATGTTCGTGCTGATCATCCTCGGTGCCACCGACAAGCGCGCGCCGGCAGGACTCGCACCGATCGCCATCGGCCTGGCCCTGACGCTGATCCACCTGATCTCGATCCCCGTGACCAATACCTCGGTCAACCCGGCCCGCAGCACCGGCCCGGCACTGCTGGTGGGCGGCTGGGCGATCGCACAGCTGTGGATGTTCTGGGTCGCGCCGTTGCTCGGCGCGGTGGTCGGCGGGGTGACATACCGCTGGCTGGGCAAGGAAGACAGCTGAGACCGGGAGCGAGGATCATTCCTGTCGATAAGGCAGGGCGGTCCTCGCTTCCTCGGCGTAAGCCAGCACGCCCAGACGCTCCTGTTGCAGGAAGTCTTTGACCGCAGCCTTCAGCCCGGGATGGCGCAAGTAGTGCCATGAATGAGTGATCACCGGTTCAAAGCCGCGGATCAGCTTGTGCTCGCCCTGGGCGCCAGCGTCGAAGCGCTGAAAACCATTGGCGATGGCGTAATCCATGCCCTGGTAGAAACAGGTCTCAAAGTGCAGGCGGTCAAATTCCGCCAGGCAGCCCCAGTAGCGCCCGTAAAAACTGCCGCCGCCCACCAGGCTGAAAGCCATTGCCACCGGGCGTGCACCTTGTTTGGCCAGGACCACCCGAATTGACTCGGGCATGCGCTCGGCCAGCAAGCTGAAAAACGCCCGCGTCAGGTAAGGCGCCTGGCGCCGCACCGCGTACGTGTTGGCGTAGCAGGCATAGACAAAATCCCACTGCGCTTCGCTCAGTTGCCGCCCTTCCAGCCACTCGAACTCGATGCCCTGCCCCGCGACCTGCTCGCGTTCCTTGCGCATCTGTTTGCGCTTGCGTGAACTGAGGGCGTCGAGGAAATCCTGGAAGTCCCGATAACCGCGATTCTGCCAGTGGTACTGACAGCCGATTCGCTGCAGCCAGCCCGGTTGCTGGGCCAGAGCGGCGTCGGTAAAGGGATCGGTAAAGTTGATGTGGGCGCTGGAAAGGCCTTCGATTTCCAGGTAACCCGGCAGGCTCTGCAGCAATTCAAAGCCGTCCTCCACGCTGGCCGCCAGCAGTCGCGGCCCGCTGACCGGGCTGAACGGCACCGCTGTCAACAGCTTGGGGTAATAGTCGATGCCCGCCCGTGCGCAGGCATCCGCCCAGGCGTGATCGAACACGTATTCGCCGTAGGAGTGCCACTTGCGGTAACAGGGGAGCGCGGCGATTAGCCGGTCGCCCTCTACGTGCAACAGATGCTCGGCTTGCCAACCCGAATGCGGGCCGATGCTGGCGCTGTCTTCCAGGGCACTGAGAAAGGCATGGCGCAAAAACGGCTGGGCCTCCGGAACCAGGGCATCCCAGGTGCGCGGGGCAATGTCGGACAGATTTTCCAGTCGCTGCAGGGGCATAAATTCCTCTTCACCTGAATGCGTGAAAGCTTCGCGAGTATCGCTTATCGCGGCGCAACCTACACGACCTATCCGACCGCAGTGCTCTGGACGGGGCCTTGCAGTTGAATTCGTATCGTCATCGCATCGCCATCACTTTGCCACTGCTCTGTCATAAACGATCGCGATACTGGCGCCTGTTTTTAGAGCGTCGGGTTCTACCCGGCCACTGTTTTCCGTCCATCAAAGGTCGGTTGTGTCCTGGATGGCTCAGTCATCCACTCTCATCTTCGGAGATTGATATGCGTCTTGCTTCCACGAAAACTGCGGCGGCCCTGTGTGGCGGTCTGTTGCTGGCCATGAGCGTCCCGGCCAGTGCCGCAGTCGACGCCAAACTGCTCGACATGCTCAAGGCAAACGGCTCGATTACCACCGCCCAATACAGTGAACTGCAAGCCGAGCTGGCCAGGGATCAGAAAGACCAGCAGATTGCCCGTCAGGCTCAGCAAGAGACCAACGAGCAGATCGCGGCCACCGCGAAGAAAACAGACGCACTGAGTACTTTCGACCAAAAACTGGCCTGGGCGGCCAAGACCCAGTTCAAGGGTGATGTGCGGTTCCGCCAGGAAACCATCAAGAACGATGGCGTTCCCAACAACCGCGACTCCGATCGTCAGCGTGTTCGTGCCCGCCTGGGTGCCTACACCGAGATCAACCCGCAAGTCGACACCGGTATCCGTATCGCTACCGGTAACAACGACGACGCGCGCTCCACCAACCAGAGCCTGGACAACTACTTCGACAAGAAATCGATCTGGCTGGATCAGGGTTACGTCGACTACCACCCCGATGCGATCAAGAACCTGCACATCGTTGGCGGCAAGATGCCGCAGCAATGGGTAAGCATGGGCGACATCATCTGGGATAGCGATATCAGCCCCGAAGGCCTGGCCGTCACTTACAAATACCCGTTGGGCGCGAGCACCGAACTGTTCGGCAGCGCCGGTCACTACACCCTCAAGGACAACGTCGACGGTGAAGGCGTGCAATTCAAGCACGACCTGCGCCTTTACGCAGGCCAGTTGGGCGCGCGTTTTGCCCTCACCGACAACCTGAAGCTGACCCTGGGCGGCAGCATCTACGGCTACGACAACGACGACGACATCACCGCCGGCGGCACCAGCATCCCATCGGTACTGGCCACCAACGGCAACACCCCGAACGAGCAGTTCAAACTGTACGAAGGCTTTGGTCAGCTGGACATCGGCGGCCTGCCGATGCCGCTGTCGCTGTACGGTCAGGTGGTCAATAACCAGGATGCCAGCAACGACCAGGACATGGGCTGGCTGGCGGGTGTAAAGACCAAGGTCTACGGCTTCGGCCTGGACTACAACTATCGCGATGTACAGCGTAACTCCGTGGTTGGCGCCTTCACCGACTCTGACTTCGCCAACGGTTTCACCGGTTCGCGCGGCAGCAAGTTGAAAGTGAGCTACGAGCTGGACAAGAACTTCTCCCTCGGCGCGACTTACCTGATGGCGAAATCCGACTATACCAACGCCACTTTGCGCGACTCGAAAATCAACACCCTGCAACTGGATGCTGAAGCCAAGTTCTGATAACCCCGCTGTCCGGCTCGGGCAGGGAGGCCTGAGTCGCGTTTATAAACCCGCTTTGTGCTATCGGTCCCCATCATCCGTCCGATAGTGCATAGCGGGTTTTTTGCGCTCGCGCATTCCCCTGCCCCACTGTAGGAGCGAGCTTGCTCGCGATGGTAGTGAGGACGCCGCGGGGTGCCAGGCTCCCCGCGGTATCGTTGACGACCATCGCGAGCAAGCTCGCTCCTACAGGAGTGGGCGTTTAGCGCTTGCGCAGTATCACGCTGCCAATCGAGTAACCCGCACCGAACGAGCTGAGCACTGCCAGCGAGCCCGCCGCCAGGTCATCCTGGTTCTTGTGAAACGCAATCACCGAACCCGCCGAGCTGGTGTTGGCATAGGTGTCCAGAATCACCGGTGCTTCCTCTTCCGTCGCCTCACGGCCCAGCAGCTTCTTCACGATCAGGTGGTTCATGCTGAGGTTGGCCTGGTGCAGCCAGAAGCGCTTCACGTCAGCCACGTTCAACTGGTTTTCTTCCAGGTGAGTGGCGATCAGTTCGGCCACCATCGGGCAGACATCGCGGAATACCTTGCGGCCTTCCTGCACGAACAGTTTGTCCCTGGCACCAATGCCCTCTTCCGCCGCGCGGTTGAGGAAGCCGAAGTTGTTGCGGATGTTGTTGGAGAACTTGGTCAGCAGCTTGGTGCTAACAACGTCAAACTGGTATTGGGAAGTCGCGAGGTCGGCACGCTCGATGATCACCGCTGTGGCAGCGTCACCAAAGATGAAGTGGCTGTCACGATCACGGAAATTGAGGTGGCCGGTGCAAACTTCCGGGTTCACCATCAGGATGGCCCGAGCCTGGCCCAGTTGTACGCTGTTGGCTGCCGCCTGGATGCCGAAGGTCGCCGAAGAACAAGCCACGTTCATGTCAAAGCCGAACCCCTGGATACCCAGCGCTTCCTGGACTTCGATGGCAATGGCCGGGTAGGCACGTTGCAGGTTGGAACAGGCGACGATCACGCCGTCGATGTCTGCAGCGGTCTTGCCGGCGCGTTGCAGGGCCTGCTCGGCAGCTCCCATGGCCATCTGGCACAGCACCGACCACTCGTCATTCGAACGCTCCGGCAGGCGCGGCGCCATGCGCTGCGGATCGAGGATGCCATCCTTGTCCATGACAAACCGGCTCTTGATGCCGGAGGCTTTTTCGATAAATGCGGCACTGGACTCGGTCAAGGCTTCGACTTCGCCGCGGGCGATGGCTTCGGCGTTGTCGGCGTTGAACAGCGCGACGTAAGCATTGAAAGACTGCACCAGCTCTTCGTTGGAAATGCTGTTGGCCGGGGTGTACAGGCCGGTGCCACTGATGACGACATTATGCATGGTCGTTTCTCTAATCTGTTCAGGCAGAAAGCATTGGCACCGACGTACCAACACACAAAGGGTTCATTCCCGTCCGTGGAACGCAAACCTGGCATCGCTTTATTCCGGTCCGCCTGTAGCCGCGAAGGCTCAAAACCGCAGGGCCGGCGTTTATAGGCGCGAAGTTTGCCATAAACACCGAGTTTTCGCCCTATATTGCACGACCCAACGATTTTACGCGGCCCCGACGTAGGAGCTGCCGCAGGCTGCGATCTTTTGATTTTTTGTCGCGACACAGGAAGATCAAAAGATCGCCTTCGGCGGCCCCATGCAGGAGCTGCCGGGGCTACGGCTCGACCTGGGACCATTGCTTGTTCAGGCGCTTGTCCGAGATGGGCACCTTGGTGCCCAACTGCTGGGCAAACAGCGAAACCCGGTATTCCTCCAGCCACCAGCGATACAACTCCAGCTGCGGATCGCGTTTGCCTTCCTGGGCGTGCTTGTTCGCGCGGGTCTGGTACTGAGCCCACAGGCCGGACAGTTCACCACTCCAGACCCGATCCTTCTGCACCTGGGCGCCTAGTTTCTCGAAGCGCTGCTCGATGGCTTTCAGATAACGCGGCAACTCCTTGAGCCACTGCATCGGTGTCTCACGCACAAAGCCCGGATACACCAGGTTGCCGAGCTGTTGCTTGATGTCGTTCAGGGCCACGGCTTGCGCCAGGTCGATCTTGCCCTTGAAGCGCTTCTGCAGACCATGCCAGAGCTTGAGAATGTCCAGGGTCAACCGCGCCAGGCGCTCGGCGTGTTCGGTCCAGGCTCCACGTTTGCGCTCGGCCAATGCCGCGAGTGCGGCGCCATCGCGCGGCAGCGGGTCTTCGCCCTCGAGAATGCAACTGTCGAGGCTGGCCAACAGGATGTCTTCCACCAGACTGTCGATGCGCCCCATTTCGCGGTACATCAACCCCAGCTCGGTCAGCCCCGGCAACTTGCCACGGAGGAATTTGGCCGGCTCCGCCAGTTGCTGCATCAGCAGGCGCTGCAGAGCGCGACGATGCTGGAACTCGGCTTCGGCCGGGGTCGAGAAACGCCCTTCCTTGACCGTGCCGGCCTCCTCCACCAATGCCGGGTACACCGTCATCGACAGGCCGGCGATCTTCTGTTGGGTTTTCTCCGCCACTGCGGCAAACACCTTCGCCTCTACCGGCTGCTGGCTTTTGGCGGTTTGCGGTACGGCCAGCGCGGCCTGGCTGGCCTCGGCAAAACGCGCAGTCAGCTCGGCCAGATCACGACCCTCGCCGAGGAACTTGCCCTGGCCATCGACGATTTCCAGGTTCATGCGCAGATGACTGTCGACCTGCTGCGCCGCTTCGGCCCACGCTTCGTCACTGACCCGCGCGCCAGTCATGCGCAGCAATTCGCGACCCAGTGCCTGGGGCAACGAGCCCTCGGCGAAGGTCATGCGCTGCAGGGCGGCCTTGACGAAGTCCGGCACCGGTACAAAGTTCTTGCGCAGGGCCTTGGGCAGGTTGCGCACCAGGGCGATGCACTTGGCCTCGATCACGCCAGGCACCAGCCATTCCAGACGCTCCGGTGGCAGCATCGGCAACAAGGGTGCCGGCACCCGCAGGGTCACGCCGTCCCGGGGATGGTTCGGTTCGAAATGGTAACTGAGGGCCAGTTCCAGATCGCCAATGTGCAGGGTGTCCGGGTAATGGAGTGCGGTGACTTCGCTGGCCTCCCGGGCCAGCACGTCTTCCTCGCGCATGATCAGCAACTGCGGATCTTTCTGGCTGTTGACGCGATACCAGCTGTCGAAAGTCGCGGTCTGGTGAATCTCCGCCGGCAACCGCGCATCGTAGAACGCAAACAGGGTTTCTTCGTCGGCCAGAATGTCGCGACGACGGGCCTTGGCTTCCAGCTCGTCGAGCTGTTCCAGCAACTGCGCATTGGCCGACAGGCATTTGGCTTTGGACTGGATCTCACCGCGCACCAGGCCTTCGCGGATGAACAGCTCGCGCGACACCACCGGATCGATCGGACCATAGTGCACCGGTCGGCGACCGACCACGATCAGCCCGAACAGGGTGATTTGCTCGAAAGCCACCACCTGTCCGCGCTTTTTCTCCCAATGGGGTTCGAAGTGGTTTTTCTTGATCAGGTGCCCGGCCAGCGGCTCGATCCAGTCGGAGTCGATCTTGGCGACCATGCGCGCATAGAGCTTGGTGGTTTCCACCAGTTCGGCGGTCATCAGCCATTGCGGACGTTTCTTGCCCAGGCCCGACGATGGATGAATCCAGAACCGTCGCTGCCGCGCGCCAAGGTAATCGCCTTCGTCGGTCTTCTGCCCGATCTGGCTGAGCAATCCGGACAGCACGGCCTTGTGCAGTTTCGGGTAATCGGCCGGCTCTTTATTGAGGCTCAACTGCATGTCGCGGCAGATCAGGCTCAGCTGGCGATGGGAGTCGCGCCATTCGCGCAGGCGCAGGTAATTCAGAAAGTTCTTGCGGCACCAGTTACGCAAGGGGCTCGCGGTCAGCGCCTGGCGCTGCTCCTCGAAACCACGCCACAGATTGACCAGCCCGGCGAAATCCGAGTCCACGTCTTTCCACTGCGCGTGGGCCTGATCGGCAGCCTGCTGGCGTTCGGGTGGACGCTCGCGCGGGTCCTGGATCGACATGGCACTGGCGACGATCAGCACTTCCTGCAGGCTGCCCAGCTTGGCCGCTTCCAGCAGCATGCGGCCCATGCGCGGGTCTACGGGCAGCCGCGCCAGCTGGCGACCGAGCGGTGTCAGCTGGCTGTTGCGATCGACCGCCGAGAGCTCTTGCAGCAGGTTAAAACCGTCGCTGATGGCCTTGCCATCGGGCGGTTCGATAAACGGAAAATCGGTGATCTCGCCCAGGCGCAGGTGCAGCATCTGCAGGATCACGGCCGCGAGGTTGGTACGCAGGATTTCCGGGTCGGTGAATTCCGGGCGCCCGATGAAATCCTCTTCGCTGTACAGGCGGATGCAAATGCCTGGTTCGACGCGACCGCAACGGCCTTTACGCTGGTTGGCGCTGGCCTGGGAAATGGCTTCGATGGGCAGGCGCTGGACCTTGGCCCGATAGCTGTAGCGGCTGATGCGCGCGGTGCCGCTGTCGATCACGTAGCGGATGCCGGGCACGGTCAGCGAGGTTTCCGCGACGTTGGTAGCCAGTACCACCCGGCGCCCCGGGTGCGACTGGAAAATGCGCTGCTGTTCGGCCGGTGACAGCCGTGCATACAGCGGCAGGATTTCAGTGTGCTTGAGCTGGGCCTTGCGCAGCATGTCGGCGGCGTCGCGGATTTCCCGCTCGCCGGGCAGGAACACCAGCACATCCCCGGGACTTTTACGCTCGCTACGCTCGAACGCGGCGACTTCGTCGAGGGCGGCGAGGATCGCCTGATCCACGGTCAAGTCATCTTCGACGCGATTGCCCTCTTCGTCCTGCTCCAGGGTCAGCGGGCGGTACCAGGTTTCCACCGGGAAGGTGCGACCCGAGACTTCAACGATCGGCGCATCATCGAAATGCTTGGAGAAACGCTCCAGATCGATGGTGGCCGACGTGATGATGACCTTGAGGTCCGGACGGCGGGGCAGCAGGGTTTTGAGGTAACCCAGCAGGAAGTCGATGTTGAGGCTGCGTTCGTGGGCTTCGTCGACGATGATCGTGTCGTAGCGTTCGAGGTAGCGATCGTTCTGGGTTTCCGCCAGCAGGATGCCGTCGGTCATCAGCTTGATGAGCGTATTGGAATCGCTTTGATCTTCGAACCGCACCTGATAACCGACCAGCGCCCCCAGCGGCGTGCCCAGTTCTTCAGCCACCCGGCTCGCCACGCTGCGCGCAGCGATCCGACGGGGTTGCGTATGGCCGATCAGCCCATGCTGGCCACGGCCAATTTCCAGGCAGATCTTCGGCAACTGGGTGGTTTTGCCCGAGCCGGTCTCGCCCGCGATGATCAGGACCTGATGCTTGAGCAGCGCAGCCTTGATTTCATCGCGCTTGGCGGCAATGGGCAGGCTGTCGTCATATCGCACCACCGGCAGGCTGGCACGCCGCGCCAGCACCTGGTCGCAGGATGCCTGCATGCGCGTCACCCATTGGGCGAGCTTGGCCTCGTCTGGCTTCTTGCGCAGTTCAAGCAGCTGCCGACGCAGCCGGTGGCGGTCGGCGAGCATGGCGTGATCGAGGTTTTTCAGCAGTTTGTCGATGGAGGGCGATTCGTCAGTCATCAGGTACGCAAAGGTCGTCTAGTGGCGCAGGGGGCCGATTGTCGCAGATTTACTATGGATTGCGGATGTTCAAAGCGGGGCATGCGTAGGAGCTGCCGAAGGCTGCGATCTTTTGATCTTGATTTTTTCGGTGCTGTTGAGAAACAAAATCAAAAGATCGCAGCCTTCGGCAGCTCCTACAAGGGTTGTGGGGTTATTCGTTATCGAGGCCCTTACGGCGATACGGGAACACGTCGATGATTTTGCCGGCGCGAATCGCTTCCTGCAGGCTTTTCCAGTAATCGGCGTTGTACAACTCGCCGTGCAACTGGTCAAACAGCTTCCTCTGCCCCGAGTCGGCAAACAGGAACGGCGGAAACTCTTCAGGGAACACATCCAACGGCCCGATCGAATACCACGGCTCGGAGGCCATTTCATCTTCAGGCGTACGCGGTTGCGGGATGTGACGAAAGTTGGCTTCGGTCAGGAAGCAGATCTCGTCATAGTCGTAGAACACCACGCGACCGTGGCGGGTGACGCCGAAGTTCTTCAGCAGCATGTCGCCAGGGAAGATGTTCGCCGCCGCCAGTTGCTTGATCGCCAGTCCGTAGTCCTCCAGCGCTTCGCGGACCTGGTCGTCATCGGCGTTTTCCAGATACAGATTGAGCGGGGTCATCCGGCGTTCGGTCCAGCAGTGGCGGATCAATACCGTGTCGCCTTCCACCGACACCGTGGAGGCCGCCACTTCAAGCAATTCCTCCAGGCACGCCGGGTCGAACTTGCTCAACGGAAAACGAAAATCGGCGAACTCCTGGGTGTCGGCCATGCGCCCTACCCGGTCGACGCTCTTCACCAGACGATACTTCTCGATCACCGTGGCACGGTCGACGTTCTTCGACGGCGAGAAGCGGTCCTTGATGATCTTGAACACCGTGTTGAAGCCCGGCAGGGTGAACACGCTCATCACCATGCCGCGCACGCCGGGGGCCATGATGAACTGGTCGTCGGTGTTAGCCAGGTGGTTGATAAGCGCCCGGTAAAATTCGGATTTTCCATGCTTGTAGAAGCCGATCGAGGTGTACAGCTCGGCGATGTGCTTGCCTGGCAGGATACGCTTGAGGAAGCCGATAAACTCCGCCGGCACCGGCACGTCTACCATGAAATACGAGCGGGTGAACGAGAAAATGATCGACACGTCGGCTTCGTCGGTGATCAGCGCATCGATCTGGATCCCGCGACCTTCGCGGTGCAGCAGCGGTATCACCAGCGGCCATTGCTCGTCCCGGGTGTAGATGCGCCCAACCAGGTACGCGCCCTTGTTGCGGTACAGCACCGAGGAAAACAGTTCGACGGCCAGTTCAGGGTCCTTGCAGACCCAGTCCGGCAGGTTCTCGCGCAGTTGCACCTCGAGGCGGCGCAGGTCTCCAGGAAGATCGGCGTAAGCTTCGCTGAAGCTGTAGTCGGCAAAAATGCTCGCGAGCATGCCGGAGAGCTTGCCTTGGGGCTTGTAGGTGCGCGTTTGCGCAGCACGGGCCCGGCGCAGGCTCGGCCGGGTGGTGTGGATGAACATGCACCCGTCGCTGATCAAGTCATGGCTGAACAGCCCGCAGAAGATCGAGTTGTACCAGGTCTCGGACAGTTCATCGTCGAAGCGCAGGTCGATCAGGCTGATGTAGGCGCTCTTGACCAGCGGCCAGCAGCTGACGTCCATCAACGTATCGACCTGGAAAGACGCGCGCAGGCGCTCCACCGTCTCACCGACTTTGTCTTCGTAGAGATTGATCCGCGCGGCGGACGCCGATTGCGTTTCCTGCCACAGCGCCTGTTCGAATCGCGCGCGTGCGCCGTCGGTGATCTGGCGGAAATGCTCGCGGTAATCGTCAAAGCCATCGAGGATCATTCGGGCGATGTCGGCGGCTGGCCATTGCTGCGGCATAGGTAAAACCTCGGCGGCTGTTCTTGTCATTGGAGCCTGAGCTTAGTGGCCCTTAGTTAGGCAACGCAACCATTGCCTTGTGCCCCGACTGGCGCGACACTTGCGCGCCAATCAAGGAAGGAACGTGCCGTGAACCCCGTCGATATTTTTCGCATGCTGTCGTTGGCGGCCATTTGGGGTGCGAGCTTTCTGTTCATGCGCATCATCGCCCCGGTCATCGGCACCGTGCCCACCGGGTTCTTGCGGGTGTCGATCGCCGCCGCCGGGCTGTTGGTGATTCTGGGACTGATGCGCATCAGCTGGGATTTCAAGGGCAAACTCAAGACGGTGATGCTGCTCGGGGTGATCAACTCCGGCATTCCGGCGACCCTCTATTCGGTTGCAGCGCAGGTGCTGCCGGCGGGCTACTCGGCGATTTTCAATGCCACCACGCCGTTGATGGGCGTGCTGATCGGCGGGCTGTTCTTCAGTGAAAAACTCACTTCGGCAAAATTGGGCGGAGTGTTTCTCGGTCTGTTCGGCGTCGGCATCCTGACCCGTGCCGGGCCGGTGGCGTTCGACCTGCAATTGCTGATGGGCGCCCTCGCCTGCCTGCTCGCCACCACCTGCTATGGTTTCGCCGGGTTTCTCGCGCGGCGCTGGCTGGATCAGGCCGGCGGCCTCGACAGCCGTCTGTCGGCGCTGGGCAGCATGCTCGGGGCGACCTTGTTTCTGTTGCCGCTGTTCGGCTACAGCGTGATCACCCAACCACCGGTGAGCTGGGGCGGCTGGAATGTCTGGTTATCGCTGCTGGGATTGGGCCTGGGGTGCACGGCTTTCGCGTACATCATTTACTTCCGCCTGCTGACCTCAGTCGGGCCGGTGAAGTCGATGACGGTGACCTTCATGATCCCGCCGTTCGGGGTGTTGTGGGGGGCGTTGTTGCTCGATGAGCCGTTGTCGATGGCGCATATCTATGGCGGGATGTTGATTGCCGTGGCGTTGTGGCTGGTGTTGAAACCGGCCAGGGGGGCTGGCCGGTAGATTTGTTCAAGGCTGATGATGCCATCGCGGGCAAGCCCGCTCCCACATTGGTTCTCCTGTGAACACATACCTGTGGATCACTGAAGCCACCTGTGGGACCGGTCATCATTGCAAAATGAAAGTGTTCGGGGCTTCACGGACGGCTTCAGCCGAACAGCCAATACCCCAGCAACCCCAACACCACCACCGCCAACACCGGCCGCAGCACCCTGTAAGCCTTGGGATTACGCCGCTTCCACTGCTTGATCACGCCACTGAATCTATCGCTGGAATTCTTGCTCCAGGCATAGGCCTGGTTGATCCCGCCCACCCGCTCGTCATCCAGGTTCTGCGGCGCGGTAGCACGGCCCAGCAAGCCGCTGATCCAACGGTTGATCCGGGTCATGAGGCGGTTGCTCAGCGGTCGCTCGATGTCACAGAACAGGATTACCCGAGTCTGGTCAGTCTCGTTCTTTACCCAGTGCACGTAAGTCTCATCGAACATCACGTCTTCGCCATCGCGCCAGGCGTACTCCTGGCCGTCGACGAAGATCCGGCATGCATCCGAATTGGGCGTCGACAGTCCCAAGTGATAGCGCAACGAACCTGCAAATGGATCACGGTGAGGATTCAGGTGGCTGCCACCGGGCAGCAAGGCGAACATGGCCCCTTTGACGTTGGGAATGCTGCTGACCAGTGCCACGGTTCTAGGGCACAGCGTCTCGGCTGAAGGCAGGGGTTTGTCGTACCATTTGAGGTAGAAACGCTTCCAGCCCTTCTTGAAGAATGAGCCGAAACCCGCATCGTTGTTCTTCTCGGCGGCGCGAATGTAACCCTCGTCGAACAGGTGCATCGCCTCTTCGCGAATCACTTGCCAGTTGTCCTTGAGCACGTCCAGTTCTGGAAACTTGCTGCGGTCCAGGTAAGGTTTGGATGGCACTGCGGAGAACAGGTACATCAAGGCGTTGTACGGGGCGAACAATGCCGAATGATTGACGAACTGACGCAGGACCGGCAGTCGTGCCTTGCCGCGCAAATGCACATAGAGGGTACTGCCCAGGAACAGCAGCAACAAAGATGCCTTCGCGGCAAAGGAAAAGGTCATCAACAACTCCTTGATAATAGGCAACTCTGCACAACGCCATTTACCCGACGTGGCAGCCGGCCATGATAGTCACTACCGGCCTCGGGAAACACCCGCAAATTTCGACATTCAGTGTTAAGGATTCAGTAACAAATTACTTAGTAGCACAGGGTTGCTGAACGGGGGCTGACTTGGGTCAAGCCCCGCACCCCACTGCAACCTGCAACCTGCAACCTGTGGGAGCGAGCCTGCTCACTCCCACAAAGGCACATTCCAAAAAAATAGTGATGATGCTTGTTACGCCTGGTTTTCCTGTTCGGTGAACAGATCACTGAACAACATGCTCGACAGATAACGCTCACCGGAATCAGGCAGGATTACCACAATGGTCTTGCCCTGCATCTCCGGGGTCTCGGCCAGTCTCACCGCGACGGCCATCGCCGCTCCGCAGGAGATACCACACAAGATGCCTTCCTCCTGCATCAGGCGCAAAGCCATGGCCTTGGATTCTTCATCGGTCACCAGTTCGACCCGGTCGACCATCGACAGGTCTAGATTTTTGGGTACAAAACCGGCGCCGATTCCCTGGATCTTGTGCGGGCTCGGTTTGATCTCCTGACCGGCCAGCGCCTGGGTAATCACTGGAGATACCATCGGCTCCACGGCCACCGAGATAATCGGTTTGCCCTGGGTATTCTTGATATACCGCGAAACCCCGGTGATAGTTCCACCGGTTCCCACTCCCGCTACCAGCACGTCGACCGCACCGTCGGTGTCATTCCAGATTTCCGGCCCGGTTGTCTTCTCATGAATCGCCGGGTTCGCCGGATTCTCGAACTGCGCAGGCATGAAGTGAGTGGAGGGATTGCCGGCGACGATTTCGGCGGCCTTTTCGATCGCGCCTTTCATGCCCTTGGCCGGTTCGGTCAAGACCAGTTCAGCGCCCAGGGCCTTGAGCACCTTGCGTCGCTCGATGCTCATGGAGGCCGGCATCGTCAGCAGCAGTTTGTAGCCCCGGGCCGCGGCAACGAACGCCAGGCCGATCCCGGTGTTGCCCGAGGTGGGTTCGACGATGGTCATGCCAGGCTTGAGTTTTCCGGAGCTTTCGGCGTCCCAGATCATGTTGGCGCCAATCCGACACTTGACCGAGTAACCGGGGTTGCGTCCTTCGATCTTGGCCAGGATGGTCACGCCGCGCGGGGCGATCCGGTTGATCTGTACCAGGGGCGTATTGCCGATGGAATGGGCGTTGTCAGCGAAGATACGGCTCATGGCTGGGTCCTTATACAGCATTGAAATAGCGCTCCAAGGTAAGCCTGTTGCTCGTGGTCGTCCAGTCGGGTCGAACGTCCTGCTGCAACAGTAGTCAATGGCTTTACACCGCTGGAGAATTGTCCTCATGAAACGTCGTTACAGTTGGCCGCTATGGATCATTGCCGGGGTCGTGGTGCTGCTGGTTGCGCTGCACATCGCCCTGCCCTACATGGTACGTGACTACCTGAACGAGAAACTGGCCGACATGGGCGATTACCGCGGCCAGATCACCGACGTCGACCTGGCGCTGTGGCGCGGCGCCTACAAGATCAACGGGCTGAAAATCGTCAAGGTCGACGGCAAGGTTCCGGTGCCGTTCGTCAACGCGCCGCTGATCGACCTGTCCGTCAGCTGGCACTCGTTGTGGTACGACCACGCAGTCGTGGCCGAGGTGCAGTTCTTTAATCCCGAAGTGAATTTCGTCGACGGCGGCGCCAACAAACAGAACTCGCAGACGGGTCAGGGCACTGACTGGCGCGCTCAACTGAGCAAATTGGCGCCCATCACCTTTAACGAAATAAAGATCAACGACGGCAAGATCAGCTTTCGCAACTTCAATTCCAAGCCACCGGTGAACATGAATGCCACCCAGGTCAATGCCAGCATCTATAACCTGACCAACGTGGTAGATACCGATGGCCGGCGTGACGCACGCTTCGAGGGCAAGGCCCTGCTGCTCGGCCATGCACCGCTGGAAACCACGGCGACCTTCGACCCGTTGAGCAACTTCGAAGACTTCGACTTCCGCTTGCGGGCGCGGGACATCGAACTCAAGCGCATGAACGATTTCGCCTCTGCCTATGGCAAGTTCGACTTCAATGCAGGCCATGGCGACGTGGTCATCGAAGCCGAAGCCAACAAGGGTCGACTCAAGGGTTACATCAAGCCACTGCTCAAGGATGTCGACGTGTTCAACTGGCAACAGGACGTTGAAAACAAGGACAAGGGCCTGTTCCGCTCTGTCTGGGAAGCCATCGTCGGCGGCTCGGAGACGGTGCTGAAAAACCAGGTCAAGAACCAGTTCGCCACCCGGGTCGAGCTGAGCGGCAACGTGCATCGGCAAGATATCAACGCCTTCCAGGCGTTTTTGCAGATTTTGCGCAACGGATTCGTCCAGGCGTTTAATGCCCGCTATGAGCGACCGAAGCCGGATGCGGGTTGAGTCATCCGGTGACTCTCCATTCAGAGACTGAATAAGCCGTCTGCGTTCACAGTCGACCGGCCTGCGCGTTATAGTCGGGCATCACATTTAATTCGCCCGTCCCGCCCTGCTTAGCTCAGGCCGGCGTCACCGTTCGAGGATTAGTAGATGAAGTTCGAAGGCACCCAGGCTTATGTCGCCACCGATGACCTGAAGCTGGCGGTCAATGCCGCCATCACCCTGGAGCGGCCACTGCTGGTCAAGGGCGAGCCGGGCACTGGCAAGACCATGCTTGCCGAGCAACTGGCCGAATCCTTCGGTGCCAAGCTGATCACCTGGCACATCAAGTCCACCACCAAGGCCCACCAGGGCCTGTACGAGTACGACGCGGTCAGTCGCCTGCGTGATTCGCAACTGGGAACCGACAAGGTTCACGACGTGCGCAACTACCTGAAAAAGGGCAAGCTGTGGGAGGCGTTCGAGTCCGATGAGCGGGTGATCCTGCTGATCGACGAGATCGACAAGGCCGATATCGAGTTCCCCAACGACCTGCTCCAGGAACTCGACAAGATGGAGTTCTACGTCTACGAAATCGACGAGACCATCAAGGCCAAGAAGCGCCCGATCATCATCATTACCTCCAACAATGAAAAAGAGTTGCCGGACGCCTTCCTGCGCCGCTGCTTCTTCCATTACATCGCGTTCCCGGATCGCACCACGCTGCAGAAGATCGTCGACGTGCATTACCCGGACATCAAGAAGGACCTGGTCAGCGAGGCGCTGGACGTGTTTTTCGATGTGCGCAAGGTGCCGGGCCTGAAGAAAAAGCCGTCGACCTCGGAACTGGTCGACTGGCTGAAGCTGCTGATGGCCGACAATATTGGCGAAGCCGTGCTGCGCGAACGCGATCCAACCAAGGCCATTCCGCCCCTGGCCGGCGCTTTGGTGAAGAACGAACAGGACGTACAGCTGCTCGAACGCCTGGCGTTCATGAGCCGTCGCGGCTCCCGCTGATCCCTCTTTTAACAAGATAGAGGGCGATAGCCATGCTGCTCAACCTGTTCAATGAAATGCGCGCAGCCAAGGTGCCGGTCTCGGTGCGTGAGCTGCTGGACCTGATCAACGCGCTGAAACAGCGGGTGACCTTCGCCGACATGGACGAGTTCTACTACCTGTCCCGGGCGATTCTGGTGAAGGACGAAAAGCATTTCGACAAGTTTGACCGCGCTTTCGGTGCGTACTTCAACGGCCTGGAAAAGCTCGATGACCACCTGCAGGCATTGATTCCTGAGGACTGGCTGCGCAAGGAGTTCGAACGCTCGCTGACGGACGAAGAGCGCGCGGCGATCCAGTCCCTCGGTGGCCTGGACAAGCTGATCGAGGAATTCAAGAAGCGCCTCGAAGAACAGAAAGAACGTCATGCCGGTGGCAACAAGTGGATCGGCACTGGCGGCACCAGCCCGTTCGGTTCCGGCGGTTTCAACCCGGAAGGAATTCGCGTCGGGGATGCGGGCAAGCGCCAAGGCAAGGCGGTCAAGGTCTGGGACCAGCGCGAATACAAGAACCTCGATGATTCGGTGGAACTGGGCACGCGCAACATCAAGGTCGCACTGCGCCGGCTGCGCAAATTCGCCCGCCAGGGTGCGGCCGAAGAGCTGGACATCGACGGCACCATCGACCACACCGCACGCGATGCCGGGTTGCTGAATATCCAGATGCGTCCGGAGCGGCGCAACACGGTCAAACTGTTGCTGCTGTTCGACATCGGCGGTTCGATGGACGCCCACGTGAAGATCTGCGAGGAACTGTTCTCGGCCTGCAAGACCGAGTTCAAACACCTGGAGTACTTCTACTTCCATAACTTCGTTTATGAGTCGGTGTGGAAAAACAACATGCGTCGCACGTCCGAGCGCACGTCAACCCAGGACCTGCTGCACAAGTACGGCGCCGACTATAAAGTGATTTTTATCGGGGATGCGGCGATGGCCCCCTACGAGATCACCCAGGCCGGGGGCAGCGTCGAACACTGGAACGAAGAAGCCGGTTACGTGTGGATGCAGCGTTTCATGGAGAAGTACAAGAAGGTCATCTGGATCAATCCGTATCCGAAGGACACTTGGGGCTATACGTCTTCGACCAATATTGTGCGGGACCTGATCGACGACCAGATGTACCCGCTGACGTTGCGCGGGCTGGAGGAAGGGATGCGGTATTTGTCCAAGTAGTTGTGTTGCCTGGACGGGCCTTATCGCGAGCAGGCTCACTCCCACACTGGACTTCTGCTGCATCGCAGATCCAGTGTAGGAGCGAGGCTGCTCGCGATGCTTTCTGCCGGGCCTAGCTCTTGATCTCAGAGCCCGCGCACATCCCGGTCTTCAATCGGCCGGCTCTGGCGCAGACGCTTGCCGCCCAGCACCACCCAATCAATCAGCCGGAACAGGCACTCGATACCAAACGACAGCAACAACGCGCCGCTCATGCCCCAGATCATCGCTTCCGGCGTCAGCAGAATCTGGTAGCTGTAGCCGTTCCAGGTTTCCTTGCGGATGTCCGGATCAGCGGCCAGGGCGACCTGCAGTACGCGGATGTACCACGGGCCTTGCATGGCCTGGAATTGCTTATCGAGGGCCAGCTGGCGAGAGAGCATGGCGCTCAGGCTGTCGGCATCGCTGCGGAAAATCGGGTCTTCGCTGGCGCGGTAGTGGTTCACCAGCGCTTGCATGTCGCCCTTGAAGAACTGATTGGCCGTGCCCTGGAAACCGCTGAGGCCGGTCTGCGCCTCAATCAGATGCGCCTCGACCCGCTTGGCGTAATCGTTGATGAACCCCGGCACCTGCACCCCGATCAACAGGCCCGCCGCGAACAACACCAGCCTTAGATAACTGAGCAACATCGGGAAGATCCTTATGCGGTCTTGCCCTGGCTGACGCATTCACCGCGTCGCCATAGGCTCCATTGGCCCGGTTCGTAGCGGGTCCAGGTTTCGTTTTCGGTCAGCGGTTCGGTGGCGATCACCGTGACCACGTCATTGGGCGTGGTTTCCGCCTGGAAATCGACGATCACATCAACATCCTTCAACCGCGCCGGGCCAAAGGGGGCTCGGCGGGTGATCTGGGCCAGTTTGGTCGAGCAATAGCAGAACAACCAGTCGCCGTCGCTGAGCAGGCAATTGAATACGCCCTTGCTGCGGTATTCGGCGCAGGCTGCGACCAGGTCGGGCAGCAACGCTTTAACTTCAACCGGCTCCGGAAACGCGGCGCGCACCCGGTTGAGCAGGTCGCAGAACGCCGCTTCGCTGTCGGTATCGCCCACTGGGCGGTAGAAGCTGGTGATTGGCTGGAAATCGGCAAGCTGGCCGTTGTGCGCGAAGCACCAGTTGCGTCCCCACAGTTCGCGGACGAATGGATGAGTATTGGACAGGCAGACCTTGCCGACGTTGGCCTGGCGGATGTGCCCGATCACTACTTCGCTCTTGATCGGATAGCGCTGCACCAGGTTGGCGACCTCAGACTCGCAACTCGCGGCCGGGTCCTGGAACAACCTCAATCCACGACCTTCGTAGAAAGCGATGCCCCAGCCGTCACGGTGCGGGCCGGTACGCCCGCCGCGCTGCATCAGCCCGGTAAAGCTGAACACGATATCGGTCGGGACATTGGCGCTCATGCCCAATAACTCACACATGCTCGGACTCTCGATGAAAGGCGGGGGCACGTCTACAGACGGGGTTCGACCCGCAAACGCTGGGGGTTGCCGGGTACCGGGGGCCGACCATAGCGATCATCGCCGGCACCACCGAACAGGTGCTCGTCTTCAGGCTCATCGGCCCGGGCGGCAGCCTTGGCAGCATCGGCCTGTGCCTTGCGGGCCCGGGCTGAGCGTTCCATGGCGAAACGGATCGCCACGTAAACCAGATAGACGCCGAAGGCGAGCATCCCGTACATAAACAGGTCGCTGATTGCTCGCCAGGCGTTGTTACCCACCTTGAACATCAGGTCCAGAGCGGTGATGGCGACGGCTGGGGCCACTTTGGCCTTCACCGGATCGACCACGGTCGGGCTGAACAGCAACACAGCCACCAGCAGCCGCAGCGGCTCGCGCAGCCAACGCCACATCCAGCGGGTCATGCGCATCCATACCAGCAGGCAGCCCAAAGCGGCAAAGGCGTAGAGGCCCCAGGCGATCAGATAGTCATTCTCGGTCATGGTGTCCATGGCAAGGCAGGCAAAGAGGCGCTTATAGTAACGACTTTTCGCCCGTCCGGCTTGTCTCCTGTAGGAGCAAAGCTTGCTCGCGATGACGTCAGCCCAATCGAAATCGATTGTGAATGCTGGTGCACAATCGCGAGCAAGCTTTGCTCCCACAGTGCTGCAACCCAACAGACAGTGCCTGCACAGCCCTATTCCGTACATCGTCCGAGAGCCCTTCATGCCGCCATCCGCCAACATTCAAGACGCACCCATTGCCCACAAGGCTGAAGGTCCAGACCCGTATGCCTGGCTGCAGGAACGCGACACCGGCCCGGTGCTCGACTATCTGAAGGCTGAAAACCATTATCAGGAAGCACAGACCGCCGATCAGGCCGGGCTGCGTGAAAGCCTGTTCGAAGAGATCAAGGGCCGGATCCTCGAGACCGACCTGTCCCTGCCCTCCCCCTGGGGCCCGTACCTGTATTACACCCGCACCACTGCCGGTGACGAGTACGCGCGTCATTACCGTTGCCCGCGCCCGGCCGATGACAGCCTGCAGCTCGACGAAAGCCAGGAACAACTGCTGCTCGACCCCAACGCACTGGCCAAGGGTGGCTTCTTTTCCCTGGGCGCGTTCAGCATCAGCCCGGACCACCAGCGCCTGGCCTACAGCATTGACTCCACGGGCGATGAGATCTACACGCTGTTCGTGAAGGAATTGTCCAATGGTCGCGTCAGCGAACTGGAGTTCGAGGACTGTGACGGCAGCATGACCTGGGCCAACGACAGCCTGACCCTGTTCTTCGGCGAGCTTGACGACACCCATCGCCCGCACAAGCTATACCGCTACCGGCTCGACGGCACGGCGGCCGAAGAAGTGTTCCATGAACCGGACGGGCGATTCTTCCTGCATTGCTACCGCTCCAGTTCCGAGCTGCAACTGCTCCTGGCGCTGGGCAGCAAGACCACGAGCGAAGTCTGGGTGCTGGATGCCGCGCAGCCACAACAAGGCTTCACTTGCGTGGCGCCGCGCCGGGAAGGCCATGAGTACGATGTCGACCACGGCGCGCTTGATGGCCAGTGGAGCTGGTTTATCCGCACCAACCGCGACGGCATCAACTTCGCCCTGTACCACGCTGACGACACGGGTGTGGCCCCGACCGAGGAACAATGGCAGAACCTGATTCCCCACAGCCACCTGACCATGATCGATGGCATGAGCCTTAATGCCGCAGCCATGACCTTGAGCCTGCGGGTCGGCGGGCTGCCGGTGATTGAAGTGCACCCACAGGATCTGCCCAGCTACCGCGTGCAATTGCCCGACGCGGCCTACAGCCTTCACGTGCAGAACAGCCTGGAGTTCGCCAGCGAGCGGATCCGCCTGCGCTACGAAGCACTGAACCGGCCGGCGCAGATCCGCCAGCTGGACCTTGCCACGGGTGAGCAGCAGGTGCTCAAGCAAACCCCGGTACTCGGCCCGTTCGACGCCGATGCCTACGTCAGCCAGCGCCTGTGGGCAACGGCACCCGACGGCACACAGGTGCCGATCAGCCTGGTAGTCAAGCGTGAGGCCCTGGGCCAACCGACTCCACTGTACTTGTACGGCTACGGCGCATATGGCGAAAGCCTCGACCCATGGTTCTCCCACGCGCGCCTGAGCCTGCTGGATCGCGGAGTCGCGTTCGCCATTGCCCACGTGCGCGGCGGCGGCGAACTCGGTGAAGCCTGGTACCGCGCAGGCAAGCAGGAGCACAAGCACAATACCTTCAGCGACTTCATCGCCTGCGCCGAGCACTTGATTGCCAATGGCTACACCACCGCCCCGCAGTTGGCGATCAGCGGCGGCAGCGCCGGCGGCCTGTTGATCGGCGCGGTGCTCAACCAGCGGCCCGAGCTGTTTGGCGCGGCCATCGCCGAAGTGCCGTTCGTCGACGTGCTTAACACCATGCTCGACCCGGATCTGCCGTTGACCGTCACCGAGTACGACGAGTGGGGCAACCCTGAAGAACCCGAGGTGTACGAACGCATCAAGGCTTATGCACCTTACGAAAACATTACCGCCCAGGCTTATCCAGCCACCCTGGTGATTGCCGGCTACAACGACAGCCGCGTGCAGTATTGGGAGGCTGCGAAGTGGGTGGCCAAGTTGCGCGCCACCAAGACCGACGCCAATCCACTGCTGCTCAAGACTGAGCTGGGAGCCGGGCATGGCGGGATGAGCGGGCGTTACCAGGGCTTGCGCGATGTGGCACTCGAATACGCATTCGTGTTCAAGGTGCTGGGTATCGCCTGACACCCCTGGCTTTTTCCTGTAGCCGCTGGCGAAGTGGGAACACAGCGTGCTCGCGATGACGGTTTCGCATCCAGCATTGATGCTGACAGTCACCCCGCTATCGCGAGCAAGCTTGGCTCCCACAGTTGGCCAGCGGCTACAACCGTTGGTTATCCGCCGGGGGATTTGATTTTGGTGCTGTTTTGCTCAAGGCCCGGCAACGTCTGGTCCTTGGGCGGGTTGGGCATTTCGATCGGCGGCAACAACGGCGCGCTGCCGCTGCCAGGGCCCGCTTTGGGCACGCTGGTCGGGGTGATCTGTGGGTAGGGAGTCGGTGTCGCGGTGCCCGGCGAGCCGGGCATTGGCGCAGGGCTGGTGGGAATGGTTTGCAGCTCCTGGGCCTGCACTGCAGTTATCGAGAGCGCGGCCAAGGCAATGACCGTTAGAATGGTGCGCTTCATCAATGGCTCCGTTAGCCTTGTTGTCTGGTCTCAGGCTACTCCCAACTGCGCGCGTTTGCCCTCCCCCATGCCAATTCTTCTCAAGCCAATTTTTCAAGAGAGCCACATGAAACGTTTCGTACTGCTCGACACCACCCCCATCCCTGAAAATGGCGGTGCCCTGTGCCTGTTCGAGTACGGCGAGGACTTCGTCATCAAGATCCAGGGGGGTGACGGCGGCCAGTTGATGAACACCCGCATGCACGGCTCCGAGGATGCGCTGGCTGAAATCCCCTGCCGCAAAGTCGCCGGACGGCCGAATTCGCGGGTCTTGATCGGCGGCCTGGGCATGGGCTTTACCCTCGCCTCGGCGCTCAAGCACCTGGGCAAGACGGCTGAAGTGGTGGTCGCCGAACTGGTGCCAGGCGTGGTCGAATGGAACCGTGGGCCGCTGGGCGAAAAATCCGGTAACCCGCTGCTCGACCCGCGCACGGTGATTCGCCTGGAAGATGTCGCCAAAGTGCTGCAGGCCGAACCTCAGGGCTTCGATGCGATCATGCTGGACGTCGACAACGGCCCCGAAGGCCTGACCCAGAAGGCCAACAGCTGGCTGTACTCCGCTGGCGGCTTGAGCGCATGCGCCAAGGCCCTGCGGCCCAAAGGCGTGCTGGCCGTATGGTCGGCGAGTGCCGACCGGCAGTTTTCCGACAAACTGAAGAAGGCCGGGTTCAAGGCCGAGGAAGTCCAGGTCTTTGCCCACGGCAACAAAGGCACCCGCCACACCATCTGGATTGCCGAGAAGCTCAAGGGCTGAGCTAAACTCTGTTCATAACCGTCATCAGTCTTTTTTACAAAGGTGAACCCATGAGTTCGTCAACAACCCCGACCAACACCTCGAAGCTGGACCGCATCCTCGCCGATAACCAGCGCGACAAGGAAATGGGGTACCGCGACAAGGCCCTGAAGATGTACCCGCACGTGTGTGGCCGCTGCACCCGAGAATTTTCCGGTAAGCGCCTTAGCGAATTGACCGTGCATCACCGTGACCATAACCACGACAACAACCCCCAGGACGGCTCGAACTGGGAGCTGCTGTGCCTGTATTGCCATGACAATGAGCACTCGCGGTACACCGACCAGCAGTATTTCAGCGAGGGTTCGTTGAGCTCGCCGAAGATTGCCAAGGCGACGCACAACCCGTTCGCGGCGCTGGCAGGGTTGATGAAGAAGGAAGACTGAAGGTAGTCATAGACTGGGCTGGCCCCTTCGCGAGCAAGCCCGTCCACAACAGTGCTTCAAACCAGCACCCCTGCCCCAATCCCCGTATAATCGCCGTTTTTTCCCGAAGGCACCCCGCTCGTGGCAGACAAACGGTACAGCTGCATTGGTTTGTATAACCCCAAGTCACCGGAAAACGTCGGTTCGGTCATGCGCGCCGCCGGCTGCTATGGCGTGGCCTCGGTTTTCTACACCGGCAAGCGCTATGAACGCGCCGCTGATTTCGTCACCGACACCAAGCGGGTCCACTACGATATCCCGCTGATTGGCATCGATGACCTGAAAAAAATCCTGCCCCTGGGTTGCGTCCCGGTGGCGGTTGAACTGGTCGAAGGTGCCCGCGCCCTGCCTGAGTACACCCATCCCGATCGCGCCCTGTACATCTTCGGCCCGGAAGACGGCTCGCTGGACAAGGAGATACGTGACTGGTGTGAAGACGTGGTCTACATCCCGACAACCGGCTGCATGAACCTCGCAGCAACCGTTAACGTGGTGCTCTACGACCGCATGGCCAAAGGCCTGAACACCCGCTCCGGGGCGAAATTTCGCTAAATTGCTGCACATCCGATGGAACAAGCCGCCCGCGATGGCAGTCAGCTTAATTATCTATTCTTGAAGCAGTCCATCCAGCCAGGAGACAGATCATGAGCGAACTCAAACGCGTACAGCGCATTGAATCCACCCCGTTCCAAACCTACCCCGAGCAGAACGTTCACGGTTGGGAACGCATCGGCTCACTCGCCGGCGGCGTGGTGATGATGGGCAAAGGCCTGCGTCGCGGCGGGATTTTTGGTTTGATCCAGGTGGCGATCGGCGGCGTGGCCCTGGCCCGCGGTATCACCGGGCACAGTTCGGCCAAGAGCCTGCTGGAAAAGAGTCGCCAGGACATGAACAACGTTCGGGCGAAGATCGAGCGCGCCGGGGCAGAATTGACCCAGTTGAAGAAGAACGCCGAGGCAGCGACCAGTACGGCTACTGTGACTGGCAATGATTCGCTGGTTTCGCCGAAGACTGGGGTTTAAGGGTTTAAGAGCAAAAGATCGTCCGAAGGCTCGGGCCGCGTCCGGACGATCTTTAGATCTACTGGAGCAACTCAGTATCCAAAACCTTGGAAGGCTCGCCAATCACACTCTCGGCCAACTGCACAAATTCCCTGGTATCCACACTTTCCAATCGCATCGCCCCGCGCAGCACATCGTCCAGCGAGCGCTTGTTGCGGGTCTTGATGCGTATCTCCTGGTCCAGCTCCCCCAGCAGTAACACCGCCCTGCCAATCTGCGCCGAATCGACCTGCTCGCCGCGCAGGGTCTTCACCTTCTCGCCCTCTCGCGCCAATTTTTTGTGCAAGCTGGCATACCGCTCATCGCTCATGCCGCCAGCCCGGCGCACCAGTTCGATGGCGTAGTACTCGGCGAACCCCTCACTGATCCAGTCGCTGCGCTGCTTATCATTGATGCGTGCAAACAGCTGGGCCAATTCGCGCACCAGTGCACTGCTGCCGCTTTCGCTGACCAGCGGCAACCGGGAGTTGAGGTATATGGATTCACGTGCGGCCAGACTCCCGCGCCACATAGGGTCGCTGGCGCCGACGATCAGCAGTTTGGTCGGATGCCGAGGGTACATCGCCTGGACCTGGGGCCAGATGAATGTCAGCAGCGTCAGCACATCCATACGCCGCATGCCCTGCCCCTGGGGAGACGCCACCGTGACCTCGGTTTCCCCAAGTCGTGTGCGACGAGTCCCCAGGTGGCCGGCGAGCATCCATCCTGTGGGTCGGTCGAACAGCCGGGAGATGTTATCAATGCGGAATTTGTTCCGGCCGATCCGCGGCCAGGCGGTCTCCACGCTGTTCCAGCCCGTCGGCAACTCGAACTCAAGGCGAGACACCAGCTCGATGCCATCCTGCTGATCGAGCCTGGCGGCGGGCACCAGATCGTCACCGCGCATCAGCGCCCAGGTGGGCGTCATGCGCGTCTCGAAGCTGCCGCCCTTGCGACCATGACTGATGCGCACACGATAGGTCAGGCTGGACTTGTCGGCAGCCGGTCGCCAAATGCCGCGCGTTTGCTTGCCCGGCACGAGTTGCCACTGGCCGTCGGTTTTGAAGTCGCTGTAATGGCTGCCATCGCCCAGGTCGAAATCCAGGCTACGGACGGTAGATCCCTGGGCGAGTGTCAGCCGCACCTCGGCCTCGTCACTTTGCGGCAACAGGCGCACGTGGTAATCGAGATCGACTTTCTTCGCCGCCCACACCGATGAACTCAGGGCCAGCAGCCCCACCGCCAACGCCTGGCGCAATCCCACAGCCATACACTCTCCTTGTGGCGAGCGGACAATCAACCCGCGCGGAAAATCAGATGGTCTTCCCAATCGTCTTCGGCCACGCTGCCTTCGGCCAGCATGCGCCCTGATTGTGAAATGCGTTCATGGTGCACCGCATCGCGATCACCGCAGACCAGATGGTGCCAGAGCGGCAGGTCCTTGCCCTCACTGACCAGGCGGTAACCGCAGGTCGGCGGCAGCCATTTGAACTCGTCGGCCTTGCCAGGCGTGAGCTGGATGCAGTCTGGCACCGAAGCTCGACGGTTCGGGTAATCACTGCACTGGCAGGTCTTCAAATCCAGTAACTTGCAGGCGATTCGCGTGTAATAGACGCTGTTGTCATCTTCATCTTCGAGCTTTTGCAGGCAGCACAGGCCGCAGCCGTCGCACAGCGATTCCCATTCCTCTTGATCGAGTTGATCGAGGGTTTTGCTTATCCAGAACGGTTCGACTTTGGCGGCCATGGTTCGAGCATCGACATCAGGTGGTGAAAAGGCCGCCAGTCTAGTGCCACACGCCCTGCGGGCCAAGCATTGGCGACTGCCGGTAGAACTCACTTGTCAGTTTTGACGCCGCCACGTAGGGTTTTGCGTCGCCCACTTTCATACCAAGCAAGGAATCTGTCGATGAGTGCCAACCCGCGTGTTGCCGATTACGCTATCCACCCGCAGTTCACCGACCGCTGGTCGCCCCGCGCATTCACCGGCGAAGCCATTCCCGAGGAAACCCTGCTGAGCTTCTTCGAAGCCGCACGCTGGGCGCCCTCGGCCTACAACTCGCAGCCGTGGCGGTTCCTGTACGCACGTCGCGACACGCCAAACTGGGAGCGTTACCTCGGCCTGCTGAACGAATTCAACCGCAGCTGGGCGCAACACGCCTCAGCACTGATCATTGTGATCTCCAAGACCAGCTTCACCGCCCCGGGCGCCAGTGAAGAAACCCCGGCGCTGTGGCACACGTTCGACACCGGTTCGGCCTGGGGGCATCTGGCCCTGCAAGCGAGCATCAGCGGTTGGCACACTCACGGCATGGCCGGGTTTGACCAGGCGCTGACCCGCAAGGAACTGAACATCCCCGAGGGTTATGCCCTGCACGCGGCGGTGGCTGTGGGCAAGTTGGGGGATAAGGCGACCCTGGCGGAATACCTGCAGGCACGCGAGTTGCCAAGCCCGCGTCGGCCGTTGGCCGAGTTGGCGGCTGAGGGAGATTTCACCCTCTAAAAGCAAAAGATCGCAGCCTGCGGCAGCTCCTACAGGTGGACAACACATGGCCCTGTAGGAGTTGCCGCAGGCTGCGACCTTTTTGGAGACGACTCAATACCCGCGACTGAAATCCACTTCCCCGCGCAACGCTTCGCCCGCCTGGTACGCCCGCAGATTCTCGACGAACAGTTGCACCATCATCGAAGGTGAGGTCGGTGCCGAGCTGTGGCCGGTCAGCAGCAAGCCCCACGCTGTCCAGAACGGATGCCGCTGCGGCAATGGCTCCTGGCGGCAGACGTCGATGACCGCGCCGGCCAGATGCCCTTCCTTCAAGGCTTCCACCAGATCGGCATCCACTACCGCGACTCCACGACCCACATTGAGGAACAACGCGGTGGGCTTGAATTGCTTGAACAGCGCAGCATCGTAGAGATCGTGGGTGTGAGGCGTGTTCGGCAACAGGTTGATCACGTAATCCACTTCACCCACCAGCCGAGGCAGGTCCGACAGGGTGCCGACCTCGACAAATGGTGCCTGCTCGCGGGCTTCGCTGGCGATGCCGTATAACTCGACGCCAAAGGGCTGCAGAAAACGGGCAACGGTCTGGCCGATGTCGCCAGTGCCGACGATCAACACCTTGCGACCCGCCAGGCTCTGGCCCTGGCGACTGTCCCACTTGCGCTCGACCTGGCTGACCAGGCGGGGCAGCACCTCGCGCTCGTGACCCAGCAGATAGGTCAGTACGTACTCGGCCATGACCTGGCCAAAAATCCCCACCGCCCGGGTCAGACGGTAGTGCCGTGGCAAGCCGTCGGCGAGCAGCGGTGTGATTCCCGCCCAGGTCGACTGCAGCCATTGTGGTTGGTGGCCCTGACGCAGCAGGTTGGCCAGCAGATCCGGCTGGCCCAGCCAGACCGGACAGTCGGCAGCCTGGCTGGCCAGTTCGGCGGAGTCACCACTGGTCAGCACTTCCAGCTCAGGCGCGGCCTGGCGCAACAGTTGGGCGTACACAGGATGGTCGTGTTCAGCAATCAGAACGCGCATGGTTCAAACCTTTCGAAAACAGTGCGGACAACCGCCGCTGGAGTCAGCCTCCATCGCGCGGTCATCGCCAGATATCAATTCCAGTGTTTCAGGGAAGCTCGCAGCCTTGGCCGATTACATCGGGTCGTTGCGTCGCAGCAACTCTTCCGGAAGGTGCTCGATGTACTCGTCTTCAGCGGGCGGCATTTGCAGGTGGTAACCCTGTTTGTCGAGGTTTTCCAGCACCACCGTGATGTCCTCGCGCGACAGCTTGCGCTCAGGCGTGAGCACCAGGTCGAACGCGTGGTGCGGCTTGCCGAACGCCGCCATCAGGCTTTCCGGAACGCGCTCCAGGGCATCGCTCTTGAGCACATAGAGATACATCTCGTTCTTTTTCAGGCTTCGATAAATGGAGCAAATACGTTTCAAGGCTGTTCTCCGGCGGTGGCCAGGCTGTCGAGCAGCGCCTGGCCCATCAATTCGCGGCGCCAGCCACGCAGCGAATCAGGCAATTGGTAGGGACCATTGGGAAAGCCGCTCTTGAGCAAGGCTTCCAGGGTTTTCTTGCGCAGCATCAGTTCCGGCGCAATGTTCAGGCGTTCGGCTTCGGCCTGGCCGATCGCACGCAGTTGCTTGACCAGCACGGCAGCGTCCACCGGCAAGGGCTCAGGCACGGCAGGCGGCCATTGATCAGGCGACACACTGCCTGAGCGTTTGATCAGATCAAGCAGAAACTCGCCGTCCTGACGCACGGTACGCGGGTGCATGTCCTCGATCTTGCCCAGCGCGCCCAGGCTGTCCGGTTGGGTACGCGCCAGCGGCCACAGGGAATGCTCGCGCACGATACGGTTGCGCGGCAGATCACGGGCGCGGGCTTCGCGCTCGCGCCAGGCGCACAATTCACGCAACACGGCCAGTTGGGCACGGGACAGCTTCCAGGCCAGCTTGGCTTCGCGGTAGACCTCGTACGGATCGATCTCCCGACGCAAGTTGGCGACCAGTTCGGCACCATCTTCCAGAACCCAGTTGTATTTGTCTTCAGACAGCTTCGGACGCAGCCGTACGAAAACTTCCGCCAGATGCAGGGCGTCTTCCGCGGCGTAGCTGATCTGAGTGTCGGAAAGTGGACGTTGCAGCCAGTCCGAACGAGTCTCGCCCTTGGGCAGGTCGATCCCCAGCACTTCCTGCACCAGCCGCGAATAACCCATGGAGAAGCCCAGGTTCAGGTACGCGGCCGCCAGTTGAGTGTCGAACAGCGGGGCCGGCAGACTGCCGGTCAGGCGCAGCAACACCTCGAGGTCTTCGCTGCACGCGTGCACCACCTTGACCACCGCCGGGTTTTCCAGCAATGCGGCCAGCGGCTGCCAGTTGTCGATGGTCAACGGATCAATCAGGTAAGCGCGTACGCCATCGCCGATCTGCAGCAGGCCTGCAATCGGGTAAAAGGTGTCGACCCGCATGAATTCGGTGTCGAGGGCAACGTAGGGCAGTTGCTGCCATTCGGCGCAAAAGCGACCGAGGCTATCGTTGTCGCGAATCCAATGAATATCGATGGCCACACGGCTCTCCCTTGAAGAATGGCGCGCAGTATATATCGCCCCCGGCGATTTCCGCGCCTCCACTGAACAAGAGCTTTAGCGAAAAGATGTACATGACGGCAAGAAATGTCTGACGGGCGGAGGTTTACGGGGTGCAGGCCGCTTCGCTTGCCCTACTGTTTAGCCAGCACTCCATCGATCACCGCACCGCGACAGCCGGCAAACATATCCAGGTCCTGGTCGTAGACCTTGCTGTTGACCTGCAGCAGGCCCAGCATCGAGTGAAACAGGTTGTCCTGGCTCAGGGGTTTGTCACGACTTAGCTGCAGGCAGTGAGTGTCCACCGAAAACGACTTCTGATAACTGTCGGAGAACCAGGCCAGCATCGCCACATGCTTTTGCTGGTCCGGTGCGAGCATGTAAGGCGTGCCATGCAGGAACAGGTTGTACTCACCCAGGGATTCGCCGTGATCCGACAGATAGAGCATCGCCGTGTCGACTTTGTCCTGATTGCTGCGCAATACGTCGATCAGCGAAGACAGGACATGGTCGGTATACACCAGGGTGTTGTCGTAGCCATTGATGATACTTTCGCGACTGCAATTGTTCAGCGCATTACTTTCGCAAACAGGGGTGAAGTGTTCGTATTCCTTGGGGTAACGCTTGAAGTATTCCGGGCCATGGCTGCCCATCTGGTGCAACACCAGCACGGTGTCCTTGTCCAGGGAGTCGATGAAATGCTGCAGGCCCTGCAGCAGGATTTCATCGCGGCATTCACTGCTGGCGCATAAGCCGGGCGTCTGCAGATTGCTGACGTCTTCAAAGGTGACGCGGTCGCAGGTGCCTTTGCATCCCGACTGATTGTCACGCCAGATTACGTCCAGCCCTGCCCGCTTGAGCACATCCAGCAGGCCCTCTTCGCTCTTTGCCTGGCTTGCGTTGTAACCCTTGCGGCCCATGTTGGAAAACATGCACGGCACGGAGACAGCCGTTTCAGTGCCGCAGGAATGCACATCAGTGAATGCGATCAGGCCCGCCTCCTTACCAAGTTTGGGCGTGGTATCGCGACCGTACCCAAGAATGCCGAAGTTTTCCGCCCGGGCACTTTCGCCCACCACCAGCACCGTCAGTGATTTGCGGCCGTGGGTTTGCCAGGCAGGGTTGCGCTGGGCGTCTTCGCCAATCTTCACAAAGGGGCGCTGTGCCGTCACCACCTGCTCCTTAATAAAGCCAAGCGAGGCAGCAATGTAATTACTTGGCACCACCATCAGGCGCAATTCATGGTGATTGCGAAACAAGGAGGACAGGCCTTGATAGTTGATAAGCGCAATCGCTCCAATGACCGCAGCCGAGGCCACACTTACCAAACCTTTGCTTAATAGCTCGCGGTGCCAACGCCGATAATTGACAGGCAGTTTCCACAACAACCAGGAGGGTAAAACCCCAAGCAACAATATATAAGCCAGCAACTTAATTGACAGTAAATCGCGAACTTCCGTTGCGTTGGTCTGGGCAAAGTTACGCAGCATGCCAATGTCCATCAGCACGCCATATTGACTCATGAAGTACGCCACCCCGGCGCTGCACAGGAAGATCAGCGTCAGTGCAGGTTTCAGGACAGGCCGAAACGCCAGCAACGTCAGCACGATGTTGAAGGCCGCCAGGATCATCACCCCGAACGCGATCCGCATCGCCAGCCCCTGGCCGTCGTTGGCGGTAATCTCGGCCAGGTGCTGCCACAGTACGAAATTAAAACCTGTTAATAAAAAGACACTGGCAGCAAGTGTCACCCACTCGGGGCGAACGGCTTTTAACTTCAACATGATTTCGGCAGTTCCTGAAGAGAGGCGCTTGGGACAAATGTGAAAAAATCATTTATCCCGGCGACGTTAACTCTAGGCAGCCAACCATCAATTTTTTGTGAAAAATTAGCCAACGATTAGTTGGCTAATGGCACAGGGGTCAAACTTGCAGTGTATTTGAGAATGATTCAGGCCTGGTGCAAGTACCAGCGCCAGTCCTGTTCGCCGACCTCGCCCATGAATTGCCGGTACTCGGCCCGTTTAACCGCCAGGTAAACCCCGAGGAACTCAGGACCGAACGCCTCCCGCGCCCAACTCGACGCTTCCAGCGCGCGCAGGGTGGTCAGCCAGTCAGTGGGGAGTAATTCCTTGGCCTGGGCATAGCCATTGCCTTCCACCGGCGCCCCGGGGTCGAGTTGTTCAAGAATGCCGCGATGGATACCGGCCAGGATCGCCGCCGCCGCCAGGTACGGGTTGGCATCAGCGCCACAAATGCGATGCTCGATATGCCGGGAAAACGCCGGGCCGCCGGGCACGCGCAAGCTGACCGTACGATTGTCCACGCCCCAGGTAGCGGCCAGCGGCGCGTAGCTGTTGGTCTGAAAGCGGCGATAGGAATTGGCATTCGGGCAAAACAACAGCAACGAATCCAGCAAGGTGCTTAGCATGCCGCCGACCGCATGCCTGAGCAGCGGCGTGCCGTCCGCCGCTTCGCTGGCAAACAGGTTGTTACCCTCGCAGTCCGCCAGGCTGACGTGCATGTGCATCCCGGTGCCCGCCAGGTCATCGAACGGTTTGGCCATGAAACACGCCGTCATCCCGTGCTTGTGCGCCACACCCTTGACCAGCCGCTTGTAGCGCACCGCTTCGTCCATGGCCTGCAGCGCATCGGTGCGGTGTTCGAGGGTGATTTCCACCTGCCCGGGCGCGTATTCGGAAATCGCCGTACGCGCCGGAATGCCCTGGAGTTTACAGGCGCTGTAGAGATCGGCCAGGAACGGCTCAATCTGCTCGAGCTCGCGCAGGCCATAGACCTGAGTACCCCGTGGGCGACCGCCGTCGACGTCCCGCGCCGGCTGTGGGCGCCCGTTACCGTCGCGCTGCTGATCCAGCAGATAAAACTCCAGTTCCGCCGCCATCACCGGGTAATAACCGTCGGCCTGCAAGCCCTCAATCACTTTGGCCAGCAGATGCCGCGGGTCGGCAATGGTCGCCGGCATTCCTTCGGTGGGGTGCATGCTGACCTGCACCGCCGCCGTCGGAATCAAGCGCCACGGCATGCGCGTCAGGCTGCCGCTGATCGGGTAGGCGCGACAATCGATGTCACCCACGTCCCACACCAGCCCGGAGTTTTCCACGTCATCGCCATTGATGGTCAGGCCAAGGATAGTGCTCGGCAGCGGACGGCCAGTGGCGTACACCGCCAGCAGTTCATCGCGGTGCAGCAACTTGCCCCTCGGTACTCCATTGTTGTCGAGGATAAACAGCTCGAACATCTCGATGTCCGGATTCTGTTCCAGAAAGGTCAGGGCTTCCTGCTGTGTGGCGAAGGCGGTCGTGGCACTGCTCATGGGATTTCTCTTGTTTGCGTGTCAGGCAAGCGCGCACGCGCTGCCCGATTGATCCCGAAACGAGCCGGGACCGGTTATTGATGAATCAACGCAGAACGCAGAAATCCGGCGGGCGCGCGTGACGGCAGTGCCACAGCGCCCAGAAGGCCAGTTCGGAAGGAAGTGTGACGGGGCAACCGTCCATAGGACAAACCGTGCAAAACAGATAACAGCAGCGTCACACGGGTGGTTGGGGTATTAAATCGGCATTTGAAGAACCTTGGGTGTGGGTTGGCTAAACAATCAGCACTATTTAATTTCCAAATACCAAAGCCGACTTTCTGATTTGCCGCCCGCCAACTCGCGCCTGCTTAATCGGCACCTGCTCATTTAAGGTCCGATCCATGGAAACCGTCCGCACCACCGCCCGCCCCGCCCTTCTACTAATGTTCGCCATCGTCCTGGTTGCGCTCAACCTGCGCCCCTCCATGGCCGCCATCGGCCCGTTGCTGTCGGCGATTCGTGGGGACATTGAACTGAGTTTCAGTCTGGCGTCGCTGCTGACCATGCTCCCGGTGATGGCGATGGGTGTGGCGATGTTCTTCGGCATCCGCGTCAGCCAGCGCCTGGGCGAACAACGGACCGTGGTCCTTTCCCTGCTGATCATCGGTGTGGCTACCGCATCACGACTATTCCTCGACTCCGCAGCCGAACTGATTCTCAGCGCCGTGCTGGCAGGCGTGGGCATTGCCCTGATTCAGGCGTTGATGCCAGCCCTGATCAAGTCGCGCTTCAGGGACAACGTCGCCCTGTGCATGGGCCTCTATGTCACCTCGATCATGGGCGGCGCGGCCATCGCCGCCGCCTTTGCCCCGCTGGTGATGATTCGCACTGGTAGCTGGCGAGTCGGCCTGGCAGTCTGGGCCGCGCTCGCGGTGGTCGCCCTGATTTTCTGGATGGCACAGCCCGCGCAGCAATCGCTGATCGAATCAAAGTCGGCCACCAGGCAGTCTTTTTTCAACAATTCCCGCGCCTGGCTGCTCGCCATCTTCTTTGGCCTGGGCACCGCGTCCTACACTTGCGTGCTGGCCTGGTTGGCGCCGTACTATGTGGAAAAAGGCTGGAGCGAACAGGACGCCGGCTTGCTTCTGGGTTTCCTGACAGCCATGGAAGTGCTGTCCGGCCTGGCCACCCCGGCCATCGCCAACCGCAGCCGTGACCGCCGCCTGGTGCTGGTGGTGTTGCTGGGACTGATCATGGCGGGTTTCTGCGGGCTGATCCTCAGCCCGCAGCACCTGAGCCTGATGTGGCCATGCCTGCTGGGGCTGGGCATTGGCGGGCTGTTTCCAATGAGCCTGATCGTGTCCATGGATCACTTGGACAACCCGCAACGTGCGGGAAGCCTGACCGCGTTCGTGCAGGGCATCGGCTACCTGATCGCCGGTGTCTCGCCGCTGCTCGCGGGTATGATTCGCGATCATCTGGGCAGCTTCGAGTGGGCCTGGTGGGCCCTGACTGCCGTCGTGGCACTGATGATCCTGATGGTCCTGCGCTTCGATCCCCGGCACTACGCTCGACACATTCACTGAAGGACGATTCTCCTGAATCCGTCGATCCGTTAGGATCCTTCGCAGACCGTTGCGCCCACCTGCGCAACAAGGACTGCGAGACGCAATGGATGCTCAACAGCAACGTACTTAGAAAGCTCGACATGCAGGACCTCATGGTGTTCGTTGCCGTGTACCAGCAACACAACGTCACCGCCGTGTCCGAAGCCCTGTGCGTCAGCCAGTCGACTGTGAGCTACTGCCTGAAAAAACTTCGCGCGGCTTTTGCCGATGAGTTGTTCCTCTACAGTCGTTCCGGCATGCAGCCCACTTACAAAGCCGACAGCATGTACCCGCACGTGTTGAAAGTCCTCGAACACATCAACCTGTGCCAAGCCGGCTCAACGACCTTCGACCCCGCCCTGCGGCCAACCACCTTCAACCTGTGCGCCCCGGAATATTTCGAACAACTGATCCTGCCACGCCTGCTCAAGCACTTCGCGTTTGCCGACTGGCCGGTGACCGTCAACGTGCACAAACTCGAATCCGACATCCCGGCCCAAGCCCTGCGCGACGGCAGCCTCGACCTGGTGATCTGCTTCGGCCCGAACTTCCATCGCAGCCACGGCGACATCAAGTCGGCGACGCTGCTGGAAGATCAACTGGTCTGCGTCTTCGACAAACCCGCCGCCCCCGGCGAGCCCCGGTTGAGCCTGGACGAACTCGTCGAACGCCGCCACGTGTTCCCCACCCCGTGGACTTCCAGCAGCAACATGGTCGACGGCTGGCTGGCGCAACAGGGGCGCAGTCGCCAGATCGTAGCGCGGGCCAACAGTTATGGCGCGGCGTTGAAGATGATCAAGGGGACGGAGTTCGTGGTGATGTTGCCGAAGAGTATTCAACAGGCGCTTGCTGGCGATGGCGGGTTTGGGTGTTGCGAAGCGCCGGTTGGGTTGCCAGGTTTTTGCCTGGATATGCAGTGGCATCAGGGAATGGAGAAAGATGGCGCTAATGCCTGGTTACGCGAGCAGATCGATCTGGCATGTGACCGGCAGAGCAAGTAGCGCAAGGACCAGGGCTCACACTGTGATGGGTGAGCCTGTTCCAATCCCAAGTGAAGATAACTGGCTGACAGCTCCAACCCAATCAGTGCCCAACCGCCGTCTTCGCATAAGACTCCCGATCAATATCCAGAATCTCCACGCACAACTGCACGTCCACCCCCACCGGCCATTCACACAAATCCTGCACCACCGCCAACAGGCTCTCCGACAGTTGCTTCTTGATCTGCGGCGATCTCCCGCTGAGCAGCGCCAGCTTCACATGCACGAAGCCACGCTCGGCCATGGCAGTGCCGACCTTGAAGGTCTCGACTTTGATCGCGCGGCTTTTGATGTCGAATTCGGCAGCGAACTGGCCGGAGCCCACCAAGGTGTTGTTCAGCCGGATCAAGGCGACGTCGGCGTTCAGGCCTGGCAGGTTGGCGGTGTATTCCATGTGCAGGTGGGGCATGTCGAATGCTCTTTGGAGTGGCGGGAGGGTCGTACGTATAGCACAGAGTTTACGGGCTCACGGCGCTGGGGGCATAAGATCGGTCGCGCTCATGAAGGTTTCCAGGCGTTTGCGCAGCCAGCGTTCGGCCGGGTCGGTGTCGACGTGGCTGAGCCAGACCATCGACAGGTCGAGGGTCGGAGTCTTGAACGGGAATGGCTCTTTGAACAGTGCACCGGACGCGGCCATGGCTTCGGCCGCGTAGTCCGGCAGGCTGGCGATCAGGTCGGTGCCGGCCAACAGCGCGGGCAAGGAGCTGTATTGCGGCACGGACAGCACGACCTGGCGGGTGCGGCCGATCTCTGCCAGCCATTCATCGGCGTAGCCGCTGACGTTGGCGGTGTGGGACACCAGCACGTGGGGACGCGCGCAGTATTCGTCCAGGGTCAGCGGGGTGTCGGACGCATCGGCGCGCAGGATGCTGGGCTGGATGTGCCGCAGCAATTTGCGCTTGGCGTTGGCCGGCAGGCCGCGGGTCTGGCTGATGCCGACGGTGATGTCGCCAGACGCCAGCAAGTCGGGAATGCGCCAGTAGTCGACATGCTGCACCACGAACACCACTTTCGGCGCTTCCTGGCGCAGGGCCCGCAACAGCGGCGGCAGCAGGCCGAATTCGACGTCATCAGACAGGCCGATGCGGAAGGTCATGGTGCTCACTGCGGGATCGAAATCGTGGGTCAGGCTCAGGGCGATCGACAGCGAATCCAGGGCCGGCGAAAGATACTTGATTAACTCTTCGGCGCGGGCGGTGGGTTCCATGCGATGGCCGACCCGAATGAACAATGGGTCGTTGAACATCGTGCGCAGGCGGTTGAGCGCCGAACTGATGGTCGGTTGACCGAGAAACAGCTTCTCGGCAACCCGCGTGACGTTGCGTTCAAGCATCAATGTCTCGAACACCACCATCAGGTTGATGTCGGCCTTGCGTAGCTCATTGCGATTCATCCATTGCCCCCTTGTCCCCCTGAACTGCGGGCAGTGTAGGAAGACCTGGGGCCTGGCGTCCATCGGCATGAACGCCAGCGGCGTGACTTGCACTCACACGGGTAGCGGATAAAGGGCCTCATCGAACTGCGCCAGGCGCGGGAACGTCAGTGGTTGCTCGTCGCTCAGGTGCTCCAGGCGCTGCTGGTAATCGTGCAGGAAACCCTTGCGGGCCTCGTCGCTGATGTAAGGCACGTGCCAGGCGACAAAGGGTTGCAGAACGTCGAAGCCGACGTAGGCCAGGGTGCCTCGCAGGATAGGACGCAGCATGTCTTGCAGCGGACCGTGAATCGCGCCCTCGCCGAACATGTGCTCGCGCCCGCCGAGGGTGACTGTCACCAGCGCCTTCTTGCCGCTCAAACCGCCCTGGTCGTAAAAACGCTTGCCGCCATAACACACGCCGGACACCAGCACCCGATCGATCCAGCCCTTGAGCATGGCCGGTGCGGAGAACCAGAAAATCGGGAAGTTGAGGATCAGCAAGTCAGCCCACAGCAGTTTGTCGAGTTCCTGCTGGATATCCGGCGCCAGGGACTGGCTCTTGACGCCCAGGCGTTGCTCCAGGGCGTACACCAGGTAGTCGGGATTGTCCCGCGAGGAAAAATCATCGGCGCTGGCCACCGGGTTCCAGTTCATCGCGTACAGATCGCTGACCTTGACCTCGTGCCCCTGGGCCTGGAGTGTCGCGACAGCCTGGTCACGCAGGGCTGCGGTGAACGAGTTGGGTTCGGGATGGGCGTGAACGATCAATACTTTCATGGGTATTCCTTGAATGCTGGCACGTTGGGGGGAGTCATACCTGGATCGCCTTCACTTCGACGAATTCGTTAAGTCCTTCCTCCCCCCATTCACGACCATTGCCTGACTGTTTGTAGCCACCGAATGGCGCCTGATAGTTGAACGCCGCGCCGTTCAGAAAACACTGCCCGGCACGCAGCTGCCGCGCCAATCCCAGGGCCCGCTCCCGGCTGCCGGTCCAGACGCCGCTGGACAGGCCGAAAGGCGAGTCGTTGGCCATTTGGATCGCCTGCGCTTCATCGGCGTACGGAATCAGGCACAGCACCGGCCCGAAGATTTCTTCCTGGGCGATGCGCATGCGGTTGTCGACGTCAGCGAACAGCGTCGGACTGACGTAGAACCCGCGCTCGAATTCGTCAGTCTCGCCACCGAGCACCAGCCGTGCGCCTTCCTGCTGGCCGACCTGGATGTAGTCGCGCACGGTGCGCCGCTGGGCCGCAGAACACATCGGCCCAAGGAAGCTCTGCGGGTCCAGCGGATCGCCCATGCGCAGGCTTTGGGCCTCGGCGATGGCGATTTCCACAGCCTCGGCGTAACGGCTCGCCGGCAGCAGCATGCGGGTCAGTGCAGTGCAGGTCTGGCCAGAGTTGATCATCACGTCCTGAACGCCATAGCGCACCGCTGCGGCCAGGTCGGCATCCTCGGCGATCAGCAGCGGCGACTTGCCGCCCAGTTCCAGGCATACGCGCTTGACCGACGGCGCCGCCGCCTGGGCCACACGAACGCCAGCGCCGGTGGAGCCAGTGAACGACACCATGTCCACGTCCGGATGCCTGGCCAGCGCTTCTCCGACTTTCGCACCCGGCCCGCTGACCAGGTTGAACACCCCCGCAGGCAAGCCGATTTCCTCGATCATCTGCGCCAGGAAGAACGCATGCAGCGGTGTTTCCTGGCTCGGCTTGACCACCACGGTGCACCCGGCTGCCAGCGCCGGTGCCAGTTTGCCGATCAACTGATGCAGCGGGTAGTTCCAAGGGTTGATGAACGCGCAAACGCCCACCGCCTCGCGCACCACCCATGAGTTGCCGACCTCGCGGACTTCATCCATCAGGCCGGCCAGTTCGATGTATTGCTCAAGCCCCTCGATGGGCCCGTCCACTTGGACCGCACGGCACCACTGCACCGGCATGCCCAGTTCCGCAGTGATCACTGCGGCCATTTCGTCGGCACGCTCGCGCAGTTGCCCGGCCAGCGCGCGGATGTAGCCGGCGCGCACGCTTGAAGGTGTGCGAGACCATGAACCGAAAGCACGCCGAGCCGCGGCTACCGCGTTGTCGACATCCCGTTCATCGCCCAGCGGCACTGAACCGGCGGCGGTCTCGGTTGCCGGGTTGATCACCTGGGCGACGCCCTGCCCTGACGGCGCCTGCCAGCGGCCATCGATAAACAGCGCTGTGTAATCATGCATAGTGTCGGGTCTCCATCAGTTCACTGGCGCAGCGGGCGATGCGCTGGCAGGCGTCACTCAGGTGTTCTGCCCCCACCACCAGGCCCAGGCGTATATGCCCGGCGGCACTGGGGCCGAAGGCTTCGCCGGCCAGGACCGAGACGCCATGGCGGTCGAGCAGACGGTCGGCGAATGCCTGGGCGCTGAGCCCGGTTTCGCGTATGTCGACCATCACGAACATCCCGCCATCGGGCGTCAGGGGGCGCACGCCGGGGCAGTCGGCAAGGCTGGCGCAGACTAGATCGCGTCGCTGGCGATAGGCATCGCGCATGGCCTGCAACTCCGGCAGGTTGCTTTGCAGCGCCACCACGGCAGCGTCCTGAATGAATTCGGGGGAGCCATACAACATGCACAGCGCAAGGTTTTCCAGGTGCTGCGCCAACGCCGGCGGCGCCACCGTCCAGCCGACTCGCCAGCCGGTCATGGCGTGGGATTTCGACAGGCTGTTGAGCGTCGCGGTGCGCTCGGCCATGCCCGGCAAACTGGCCGGGCTGACGTGCTCGCCCTCGAACAGCAATTCGCTGTAGACCTCATCGGAAATCAACCACAGGTCATGGTCGATGCACAGCCCGGCCAGTGCCTGCCAGGTGGTGCGCGGCAGGCTGGCGCCAGATGGATTGTGCGGACTGTTCAGCGCCAGCGCGCGAGTCCGCGGGGTGATGCGCGCCGCAACGTCTTCGGGTAATACCCGGAAGCCATTCTCGGGCCGCACCGGCACCGGGATCACCACCGCACCGCAGGCCCCGAACACCGCTTCGTAGGTCACGTACATCGGCTCGGCGACTATCACTTCATCGCCTGGATTGAGCACGCACTGGGCCACGCAAAACAGCGCGCACTGGGCACCGGCAAGCACCGTGACCTGGTCGGCCGACACCGCCTGGCCGCTGCGTTGCTGGTGCCGCCTGGCAATGGCTTCGCGCAGGGTGCGTTTGCCGCGCACGTCGGCGTAGTGAGTGTTGCCATTAAGCAGGCTGTCGATGGCCGCCTGGACAATCGGCACCGGGGTGTCGAAATCCGGATCGCCCACGGACAACAGCAGAATGTCTTCGCCCTGTTCCTGCAGCGCCAGCGCGCGGTAATGGATGTCCCAGGCAGCGGCGCCGTCACCGGCGATTCGTTGGGTCAGATCGGAAAAACGCATGGCCTGCTCCTTTTAAAAAAGCCCAAAAAAATGAAAATCAATGCGCGCAGGCATGCTTGAGCTCGATCAGGGTGACGCCGTTACGCTTGAAGCCATGGCGCAGATCGGTCTGCAACTCGGCCAGGCTTTGCGGCTGGGTGACGGTGCAGCCGAACGCGCGCCCGAGGGCGGCGAAATCCGGATTGCGCGGCAACACGCCGATGGGTTCGATGTCCAGGCCCAGCATGTCGTCGCGGATCTGCCCCAGGGCATCGTTGTTCCACAGCAACACGACCAGCGGGCTGTCCAGTTCCTCGACCGCCGTCGCCAGTTCCTGCGCGGTGTAGAGGAAACCACCGTCGCCGACCAGCACCAGCCCCGGCCGATTGGGCGCGCCAAACTTGGCGCCGATGCCGGCCGGCAGGCCGTAACCCAAGGTGCCGTAGCCGGTCGGGTGCAACCAGCTGCGCGGGGCGCGGCTGTTGAAGGCGTAGTTGCCGGTGTAGGCCAACTGGGTCATGTCGGTGCTGATGAAGGCGTTGTCCGGCAGCTCGGCGGCAATGCGCTCAAGAATGCCCTGGTGAATCGACTGCAACGGGCCGTGGCTGTTCTTCACCGCATCACGCAGTTTCGCGACGCTGGCGATTGCTGCGTTGGCATCACGGTCGGTGGCGGGCAGACGCTCCAGCAGGCCGGCGAGCGTCTGTTGCGCGTCGCCTTGCAGAGCCACAGCACAAGGATAGAAGTCGTTGAATTTTCGCGGATCGATGTCCACCCGCAGCAGTTCGGCGGTCAACGGCAAGCGCTCGCGCCAGAAATCGGTGTCGGCCATTTCGGTACCGACCGCCAACACCACGTCGGCTTCGGCGATCAGGTTCCAGCCGGGCTCGATGCACAGGCTCGAACCGGCGTTGAGCGGATCATCCGTTGGCAACAGCCCTTTGCCGGCGACGCTGGTGAACAGCGGCGCGGCCAGTCGGGTGCTGATGGTTTGCAGCTCCTGCGTCGCGTGAAGGGCGCCGCCACCGGCAATGATCATCGGTCGCTTGGCGTTTTGCAGCTTGGTCGCGGCGTGTTCCATGGCCGTGTTCGAGGCCGGTCCGCGTCCCGGACGCCGTACCACGTCGTTGCTCCAGTCGCGATTCACTGGCGCCGCCAGCACGTCCAGCGGTACCGAAATGTGTACCGGGCGCGGGCGTTCGCTGTCGAACACGGCATAGGCGCGGGCGATCAATTCGGGCAGGTCCTCGGCACTCAACGCCACCGCCGAGAACGCGGTAATCGGCGCAGTCATGGCGCGCTGATCCTGGGTTTCGTGCAGACAGCCCCAGCCCTTGCCGAGGCTGGCCGTGTGGTTGACGCTGGAGATCACCAGCATCGGAATCGAGTCGGCGTACGCCTGGCCGATGCCGGTCGCCGCGTTGGTCACGCCCGGCCCGGTGATGATGAAGCACACGCCCGGTTTGCCGCTGACCCGGGCATAACCGTCAGCCATGAAGCTGGCACCCTGTTCGTGTCGGGTCAGCACATGGCGAATGCCGCTGCCCGGCAGGCCCCGATACAGCTCCAGGGTATGCACGCCGGGAATGCCGAACACGGTGTCGACGCCGTAGTTGGCCAGCAGTCGCACCAGGGCCTGGCCACCGGTCAATGTCTTGGTTTGCATGTTCATATCCTCACTCGTGGCCGAGGCGAATCAACGCATCGACCGCAGTCGTGCCGTGGGCGCCGACCAACAATGGGTTCACATCGAGTTCCAGCAGGGCGTCGGCGTTTTCGCAGGCGTAGTCCGCCACGGCGCGGATCGCCGCCACCAGCGCGTCCAGGTCGGCCGCTTCACGGCCGCGAAAACCTTGCAGCAAACCGGCGCTGCGCAGGCTCAGCACCGCGCGGCGAATGGCGCCGTCGGTGGTCGGCAGCAGCAGGCTGCGACTGTCCTTGAGCAGCTCCACCAAAATGCCCCCGGCGCCGATAACCAACGCGAGGCAAAAGTCATTTTCGCGCTTGATGCCGACAATCAGTTCAGCCAGGGGCGGCGTGGCCATGGGTTCCAGCAGCACCTGATCGAAGGGCACGTGCGGAGCGTAATCGGCGATGCTCGCGTGCATTTTTTGCAACGCGGCGCTCAGGGCGGCGGCGTCCTTCAGATTGAGCGCGACCGCACCGGCCTCGGTTTTGTGGGGCAGTTGTGCACTGACGGCTTTGAGCACCAGCGGGTAACCCAACCCATTGGCATCGACCAGTGCATTCGCCGGCGTGCTCAGCACACCGTTGGGCGTCGGCAGGCCAAATGCGCGCAACGCCTGTTTCGAATCCCACTCGTTGAGCAGGCGACCTTCACCCGTCAAAGCTCGAGGGCACAGCGGTACCAGTGCCGACTCGCCGAGCGCCAGCAGTGCCTGGCGATTACGCTGATAACCGGCAATGCGGCCCCAGGCGGCCAGGCCATCTTCGACCCCTTGCAGCGCCGCCACGTCCTGGGCATGCAGGCGCTCGCGGGCGCTGGCCGGCAGCAGCTCGGGGAACGCCGAGGTGACAAAACCGGTCTTGCCGTGACGCACCAGCGCGGCACAATAAAGCTCAAGCAACAGGTCGCATTCCTTGCGTTCACCGGTCGATTCCGCCGGATAATCGAGCACCAGCATGGCCGCGTCGGCCTCGGTCCGCAGGGCGCTGTCGAGCATGCGGTTCAAGGCTTCGCCGTCACCCCAGATCGCAGTGGTGAAATCCAGCGGATTGACCAGGTTGGCGTAACTGGGCAGCACCTGCGCGAGTTCTTCACGCTGGGTGTCGTCGAGCTTGGGCAACGTCAGGTCATTGCGTTCGGCGTAGTCGGCAATCAGGCCAGCGTCACCACCGGAACAGGCCAGGGCGATCAGGCTGTCGCCTGCGGGGAGTTTTCCGCAAGCGGCGGCCTTGAGGGTTTCGACGAAGCTCACCGGCCCGCTGACCCGGATGACGCCCAAGCGTGCAAACAGGCTGTCGTAGAGCGCATCGGAACCTGACAGCGAACTGGTGTGACTGAGGGCCAGTTCGGCACCGATCTGCGACACGCCGGTTTTCAGCGCGATGATCGGAATGCCCTTTTCGAGCGCCTTGTGCGCGGCGCGGGCGAAACCCGGCACGTTCTTCAGCCCTTCAAGGTGCAGGCCGATGGCCGTGACCCGCGGCTCATCGAGTAATACGTCCATCAATTCGGCGACGCCCAGTTGCGCCTGGTTACCCACCGATGCCATGTAGGCCACCGGCAGTGAACGGTCGCTCATGGACAGGTTGTAGGCGAAGTTGCCGCTCTGGGTCAGCACGGCGACGCCCTTCTCCACTGGCTTGCCGCCATGAGCCACCGGCCACAGGGCCGAGCTGTGCAAGTAGTCGAGCAGGCCGTAGCAATTGGGACCGAGCAAGGCCATCTGGCCGGCTGCCTGCAGCAGCTGTTGCTGCAAGGCCTGGCCTTGCGCCCCGGTCTCGGCGAACCCGGAGGCGTAGCAGATCGCGCCACCCGCGTCCTTCGCGGCCAACTGCGCCACGGCGGTGAGGGTCAGCTCACGATTGGTCGCGATGAACACCGCGTCCGGGCCACAGGGCAGCTCGGCAATGCTGCGCACACAGGGCACACCTTCGAGGCTTTCATGTTGCGGGTTCACCAGCCACATCTGCCCCTGGTAGCCGCCTTCGGCACAGCGCTTGAGCGCACGGGCCATGCTGCGACCGCCGACGAATGCCAAATGGCGTGGGGCAAGCAGGCGCTTGAGGTTGTCACGAATAGTCTGCGACATGGCAATTCTCCAGGACGATCAGCGCAACAGCGGCCGCAGCAGTTCACGGGAAATGATGTGCCGCTGGATTTCCGAGGTGCCTTCCCAGATGCGCTCGATCCGCGCGTTACGCCAGATGCGCTCCACCGGTCCTTCATCCATCAGGCCCATGCCGCCGAATATCTGCACCGCCTCATCGGCGGTGCGTCCGAGCACTTCGCTGGCGAACAGTTTTGCCATGCCGGCTTCGCCATCGGTCATGGTGCCCTGGTCCATTTTCCACGCGGTATGCAAGGTCAGCAGTTCCGCCGCGCGGATCTGCGTGGCCATATCGGCAAGCTTGAACGAGATGCCCTGATACGTGCCGATCGGCTGGCCGAACTGCTTGCGATCCGCCGCCCATTGCAGCGATACGTCGAGTGCGCGCTGGGCCTGGCCGACGCAGTTGGCGGCGACCATCACCCGGCCGGCCGTAAGCCAGGCGTTGGCCACTTCCCAACCCTTGCCGACTTCGCCGAGCACTTTGTTGGCCGGCACCCGGCAGTCGTCAAAGAACATTTCGAAGGTGTGGTAACCGCGGTTGCTCACGCACTTGGGGCCGCGGCGAATGGTCATGCCCGGGGTGTCGCGATCCACCAGGAACGAAGTCACGGCGTTGCGCTTGCGGCCGTTGTGTTCATAGGTGTCGGTAACCGCAAAGACTATGGCGAAATCGGCGTGCCCGGCGTGGCTGATGAAGTGCTTGCTGCCGTTCAGGACGAAGTCTTCACCGTCGCGCACGGCGCGGGTCTTGATCGCATTGGCGTCGGAACCGGCACCGGGTTCGGTCAGGGCGAAGCAGTCGATTTTCTCGCCCTGGATGCAAGGCAGCAGGTAGTCGCCGATCTGGCTGCCCGTACAGGCCATGAGGATCTTCGAAGGCCGTGCGACGAACACGTGCAGCGCCCACGAAACCTTTGACAGCTCACGCTCTATCAGCGCCTGGGACAGGTAGTCGAGCCCGCCGCCACCGACCTCCTCCGGCATGTTGAAAGCATAGAAACCGGCGGCGATGGCTTTGCCGCGAATCTCTGCCGCCAACTCAGGGGAGACTTCGTCTGCGCGGTCCACCGCTTCCTCGTGGGGCAGCAGTTCCTTGGCGACAAAGCTGCGTACCGCTTCCACCAACATTTCTTGTTCTTGGGTCAGTTGGAAATTCATGGTGCTACCTGTTGTTCGTTCACGGGGTATGAGGGTGGTGCAGGCTTATTTGCCGACGAAACGTGCCGGGCGTTTTTCCACGGAAGCCCGCAAGGCTTCTGCCCCGTCTTCACTGCGACCACACAGCAGGCCGGCCGCCAGTTCGGCTTGCAGTTGCTGTGGCAGGTCGCGCTGGGCGCCTTCGCGCATCAGTTTCTTGGTCTGGGCGAAAGCGAAGGTCGGGCCGTTGGCCAGGCGCGTTGCCAGTTCGCCGGCGACGTCGAGCAGTTGTTCATCGGCGCACACTTCGCCTACCAGCCCGGTGGCCAGGGCCCGGTCTGCGCCCCACAGTTCATCGAGGAACAGCAGGCGCTTGGCTTGTTCGGTGCCGATCAACCTGGGCAAGTGCCAGCTGGCACCGGCGTCCGGGGAGTACGCCATGCTGGTGTAGCCAGCCTTGAACCGCGCCGATTGCGCGGCCAGGCGCAGGTCGCAGCACAAGGTCAGGTCCATGCCGGCGCCGACAGCAGTGCCGTTGATGGCGGCGATGGTGGGTTTTTCCAGGCTGTACAGACGGCTCATCAGGGCGTGGGCGGTTTCGGTCCAGCCATAGGTTTCCAGGTCGCCACGGGCTTCGGCTTCGGCCCACTCCGCGAGGTCTGCCCCGGCGCAGAAGCTGCGGCCGCTGCCGGTGAGCACGACAACGCGAACGGCCGGGTCGGCGTTGAATTCGTCCAGCAGGGCGTGCAGGTTTTTCAGGGTCGGGATGTCGAGGGCGTTGCGCTGAGCCGTGCGGTTGAGGGTGATCCAGGCAACGCCTGCTTCGACCTGGCTGAGCAGTGAAGGTTGAGTAGTCATTGCGGGGCCTCGGATTATTTTTGATTGGAATGAGGTGATGCGACTGAGGCCATACTAAACGAGTGTTCAGTAAGGCGGCAATCGGTCGTTAGTGCAAACTAATTTCTTCATATCTAATTGATATATATAGATTTATTGAAGATTTAACGGGCTGATAGGCTGCGCTTGTTACAACTTTGAACAACTAGGCACATGCCCCTGCCCATTACGGCGGGAATGACGGCGTGCGCAGCCTTGAAACAAAAAAACGCGACGGTCACCCGTCGCGTTCTTTGTCCGCCTCAAGCCATCAAACAGACGGCAAGCTCGGCGCCAACACCCCCTGACGCTTGCGATAAATCAGGAAGTAAGCGCTGTAACACAGCGCGATAAAGCCACCGCCCCAATACAGTGAAGGCCGTTGCGTCTCGTCCAGTGCCAGGAATACAAACAACGAACAGCACAACACAATGCACGTCAGCGGAATCAGCGGAAACCAGGGCGCACGGTATTTAAGATCGCTCAGTTTGCCGCCATCACGCAGGTAGGCCTTGCGGAACTTGTACTGCGCCAGGGCAATGACAATCCAGGTCACCGTGCCCGACATGCCGCTCACCGCCATCAACACCATGAACAAAGTATCGGCGGCGACAAAACTGGTCATCAGCGACACCAGCGCAAAGCACAGGGTGATGCTCAACGCCCGCAACGGCACGCCGCGCTTGCTCAATGGCGAGAGGCTTTTCGGGGCCATGCCGGTCTTGGACATTGCCCACAAGATGCGCGTCGAGGCATACAGCCCGGAGTTGCCCACCGACAAAATCGCCGTCAGGATCACGAAGTTCATCAGGTCGGCAGCGTAGGGAATACCGACCATGTCGAACACCTGCACGAACGGACTCTCCATCAGTCCGGCCTGCTGCCAAGGCACGATGGCCGAGAGCACCACGATCGCCAGCACGTAGAAGATCAATACGCGAAACACCACGTTGCGAACCGCACGGGGAATGCTTTTCTCCGGCTGATCGGTTTCGCCAGCCGCCACGCCCATGATTTCGCAACCCTGGAACGCGTACACCACGGTCATCATCACTGCGAACACGGCTGACAGGCCGTTGGGGAACAGTGAATCGCCGATCAGGTTGGTCATCATCGGCGCCGGCTCGCCACTGGTCAGCGGGATGGCGCCGAAGATCACCAGCACGCCGACCACGATGAACCCCAGAATCGCAGCAACCTTGATCCCGGAAAACCAGTATTCCGCTTCGCCGAACGCACGGGTCGCCAGGGCGTTAAGGCCGAACAGTACCGCGACGAACAAGGCTGACCAGTACCAGATCGGCACGGTCGGGAACCAGCGTTCCATCAACATGCCCGCTGCGGTGAATTCCAGCCCCACGGTGGTGGCCCAGCTCATCCAGTAGACCCAGCCGATCATGAAGCCGGTGCCGGGCCCGATGAATTTGGTGGCGTGAGTCTGGAACGAGCCGGACACCGGCATTTGCACAGACAGTTCACCGAGGCAGACCATCACCAGGTACATCAGGAAGCCGGCGACCAGGTAGCACAGGATCGCCCCGACCGGCCCGCCCTGGTTGATGGTCACGCCGGAGCCCATGAACAGCCCGGTGCCGATCACACCTCCCAGGGACAACATGAAAATGTGCCGGCTTTTCAGGGCGCGGGTCAGGTGAATACCTTGGCGGTCGATTGATTCGCTCATGTCGGCACCTCAGCAGTCGGCGCGGTGCGCGGCGGCTGACAGGACGTCATGGCGCGAGGAAGGATGAGCTTTACGGCAGTTCATTATTATTATCTCCAATAAGCTTCGAAGACCGCGCTGTGGCGGTTGCGTCGATTATTGGAAAGGCATGTAAGTTCGAGTTGAACCTGAGGATCAAAGATGTAAAAAGTCGTAACAAACTTGTACGTCAGGCCTGCAACAGGTCTGCCAGGGTCTGTCGCGAGCACCGCAGCTGCTCGTGCACCTGAGGCGCCAACCCGCGTAACGCCGCCTCATCGTTGATTATTGCGGCTTGCTCCAATGCGCGCAGGACGTTGGCCAACGCGCGAAATCCCAGGGAGTCGCTGCTGCCAGCCAGGCGGTGGGCCAGGTGCGCGACCTCGGTGCAGTCGTCTGCCGTGATCGCTTCGGCGAGTGCATGGCTATGCTGTTGAATCGAGTCGCGCAACACCTTCAACAATCCCAGCAGTTTCTGTTCACCGAGCAAAGTACGGTGGGTTTCCAGCAGCGGCCAATCCATGGCCGCGTCATCGAGTGGCGAAGTGGCTACGGGGGCCTGGTCAGCCAGCGCCTGGCGCAGAGTGTCGAGTTTCAGGGGCTTGGCGAGGATGCCGTCCATGCCGGCATCCAGGTAACCGCGAACCAGGGCCGGCTGCACACTGGCCGTCAGGGCAAACAGGCGGCTGTGGCGATTCGGCCCCGGAGTGTCGCGCAGCCGTTTACACAGCTCGACGCCGCTGATGCCGGGCAGGTGCACGTCGAGCAAGACCAGATCGAAAGACCGCGCGGCACATTGAACCAATGCCTGCTCGGCGTCCTCGGCTAACCAGACCTGATGCCCGTCGCGCAGCAAAAGGCCCTCGACCACCTCGCGGTTGAGCGCCACGTCCTCGACCACCAGAATGCGCAAAGCCTGCCCTGCAACACTGTCTGCCGCAACGGGTGCCACGCCGTTGGCCGCTTGCAGCGCCAGTTCGAACCAGAAACAACTGCCGCGCCCGACCTCGCTGTCCACGCCGATACGCCCGCCCAATTGCTCCACCAGATGCTTGCTGATCGCCAGCCCCAAGCCGGTGCCGCCGAAGCGCTGCGCCACCTCTTCACTGGCCTGGGTGAAGCGCTCAAAAATCTTCTGCTGCATCGCCGGCGCGATGCCGATGCCGTCGTCGGTAACGCTGACGCGCAGCCGTTGTCCAGGGGCGCCAGGCAACAGCGCTACCTCCACCTTGACCTGCCCGCCCTCGGTAAATTTGATGGCGTTGGCCAGCAGGTTGCTCAGCACCTGGCGCAGGAATTGTTCGGCGCCGTGATGCCGCTGCGCTACCCGTGGGTCGATGTAGCATTGCAGGATCGTGTCGTTGCCCAGCGCGCGGGGTTCGAGCAGTGTCATTACTTCATCAAGCAATTGCCGCAGCGAGAATTCCACTGCCTCCGGATGGCTGGCGCCCTCCTCCAGCCGGGCGAAATACAGCACTTCATTGAGGATCGACAGCAACCCTTCGCCCGCTTTGTACAGCGCATCCAGCCGCTTGCCGCCGAGTGCGTCCAGCGGCGCATCGCGCAGCAGTTCGGCCATGCCGAGGATGCCGTTGAGCGGGGTGCGCAACTCATGGCTCATGGTGGCAAGGAAACGCGACTTGGCGAGGTTGGCCGCTTCCGCTTCATCCTTGGCGCGCATCAGGCTGGCGGTGCGCCGCTCGACCATTCGCAGCAGTTCGTCACGGTTATCCTGCAACGCCAGCCGATCGCTTTCGCGGCGGTCGATGTCACTGAGAATGGCCCGGCGCATGTCGTCCAGAGCATGGGCCACGGTGTCGATTTCGTCTTCGTCTTCGTCCGCACGGCGACGCTTGTCCAGGCGTAACGGCTCGTGGGAATCGCCCGCAGCGATGCGCCGGGCAAACTCGGCCATGACTTGCAGGTGGCGAGTGACCAGGCGATAAAACAACCCCGACAGCACCACCGCCAGGCCGCACAGAAACACACTCATCCACAGCAGGCTGGTCAGCCCGGTGGTGTACAGGCGCTCATGCACCGCCCTCAGGTCGGTGGTGACCTCCAGTTGCCCCAAATGACGCACCGCCCCCGATGGCGGCTGGTAGTCGAGGGCAAAACGTTCTATTCGCAGCGGCCCGACCGGCTCGGCAGTGCCTTGCAGCAGATCGAAATCAGGGCTGATCAGGCGCACGCGCGCCACGTCGGAAAAGTCCACCAGGCCGCGCAACTGCACGTTGAGCTGATCCTGGTTCAGGTCCCACAGACTGCGCTCCAGGCTGGCCAGGTAGCCGGCACGAATCAGCTCCATGCGCGAGTCGATTTCGCGCATCTCGCGTCGATACTCAAAGTACAGCTGCACGCTGCTCGCCAGCACCGTAAAACATAGGCTGAAGAACAGGATAAACAGCAGCAGGCGCCGCAACAGGCCGCCGGGCCGGGCCCGAATCATGGTCGATCCGCCGGTTGCTGGAGCGTGTCGCGGTAGATGACCTCACTCTCGTGAAGCAAGCGGTCGATCTCGCCCGAATCGACCATGTGCTGCAACTGCGCATCGATATCGACCATGCGACTGGCCAGGGGCGAACGCCGCGACACGGCCACTCGCAGGTAATCCACACCAAAGGAATCGGCCAGGGCCACGATGTCCTGGGTGCCCGGCAGGGTATCGACGCGCATCTGCCCGGTGCGCCGCTCGGAGACGACGAAGTCGATGCGGCCGCGGATCAACTTGCCAAAGTTCTGCTGGCTATCAGAGACCCGTTCGATGTTCTGGTGCTGGTCGACAAAGCGGTCGAACGTCTCGCCATAACTTTCTCCGAACAGGAAACCACCACGGTAGTGCGCCAGGTCCTCCAGCCGATCTATTGTTACCGGGTGCCGGCGATTGATGAACACCGCGACTTCCTCGCGCAGTACCGGCACCGTCGAAAAAGCCAGGGCCTGCTCACGCTCTGCAGTGCGATAGGCCAGCACCACATCCACCCGACCTTCAACGGCATCCAGCACGCAGCGATTCCAGTTATCCAGCTCGACGAGCTCGACCTCGTAGCCCAATTGCCCGAACAGTTTTTTAACCACGCCGGGAGCGAGCCCGCGTATCTGTTTGCCGTCGCTCCAGGAGATCGGCGGGTAGACCGGGTAATCGCAATAGCGAATTTTTTGCGCAGCCGTCACCCCGGTGGATGCCAGCATCAACAACAACCAGATCCCGCGCCACATGCCGCTCAGGCCGCGACGCTGGCGGTAAACAGATAGCCGGCACCGTGGATGGTGATGATCAGTTCAGGCTCGGCCGGGTCGTCATGCAACTTGCGCCGCAAGCGTCCCACCAGCACATCGATGGAGCGATCGTTGGGCACCCATTCGCGGTTGCGGATCTGGTCCATCAACTGATCCCGGCTCAAGGTGTGCCCGCTGTTGCGCAGGAACACGCTGAGCAACTGGTACTCGCCATGGGTCAGCAGGGTTTCACTGCCGCTGTGGTCGATCAACCGCCGGCGATCAGTGTCCAGCGCCCAGGCGGCGAATTGCTTGACCGGGCGGGCAACCGCAGCAACAGGATGTGGCGTGTGGGCGTGGCGCACCCGGCGAATCAGGTTCTTCGCCCGGGACACCAGTTCCCGCGGATTAAGCGGCTTGATCACATAGTCATCGGCGCCGCACTCGAGGCCGACGATGCGATCGATTTCATCGTTGCGCCCGGTGATCAGGATGATCCCGACCTCCGAACGCACCCGCAGCTCCCGGGTCAGGGTCAGGCCATCCTTGCCCGGCAGGCGGATATCGAGCATCACCAGGTCGACGCTCTGGCTCGCCAGGAAGGTCTCGGCCAACTCTGCAGTGGCGGCGCAATGCACTTCATAACCTTCCTGGGACAGGTAGGCCTGCAGCAGTTCGCGAATCAACGGATCGTCGTCGACGATCAATACCCGAGGAGTCATCGCTAGGTGTCCCGCGTATGCCCGAAGGCGTGTTTCTTATTAGAGTTTTGGTTACCACTGGAGGCAGAGAGTAGCCACTACTGAACGATCGATCAACAGCCCGTCGTCTGCAAAGTGAATCGCTGCCGACCACCGGCCTGCAAACCGTCGACCCAGGCTTCGCAGATCTGCATGCCCTGCTCCGGCGTGAAGGTGCCGGGGTTGAGACCCGATTCCAGCCACAAGCCGTCGAGCAAGGCGCTGAGGCTGATGGCAGCCAGGTCGGAATCGAATCGTTGCCAGCCCTCCTCCTCCGCCAGTTCGTTGAGCACCTTGCGCAGGATGGCCCGGTACTCGCCATAGGACTGTTCGTGGGCGAGGTTGATCGCTTCTGCCGTCTTGACCGCGCCCCAGAACGCCAGCCAGGCATCAAGCAGTTGCGGGTCGAGCAGTTCGGCGGAAAACGAGCCGCGAAAAAACGCCGATAAACGTTCACGGGCATTGGGCGCGGCCTGTTCCATGGCCGCGCGAAGCAGTGCCATGACGCGGCCGGTCACCGCCAGATAGGCTTCGGCGACCAGCTCGTCCTTGCCGGAATAGTGATGACTGATCAGCCCGACCGATACACCGGCCTCGGCGGAAATCTTGCGGATCGACGCGCCCTGGAAGCCATGGCGCTGCAGGCACACGAGCGTGGCCTCGATGAGATTGGTTTTGCGCAGTTCCGGCGCCATTCTGGAGAATCGGACTTCCTGAGTCATTGCACGACCTTCCTGGAGGCGAGGGTTGAGCCCTGTACGAGCCATTCAAGAGCTGAACGACTGTACAGCAACTGCCCTCGCCGACTCCAGACGTCGCGCTGCTTTACAGACCCGGCAGCACGTCAGGCGGAACAATCGCGCCGCCCTTCATGACCACCGGGGTTTTCTCCAGGATCGCAATGTCAGCCAGCGGATCACCCTCGACCGCGATCATGTCGGCAAAGCGACCGACACTGACAGCGCCTACGTCCTGCTGCCAATTGAGCAGGTCTGCGGCGACCACGGTGGCGGACTGAATCGCCTGCATTGGGGTCATTCCGTACTTGACCATGTAGGCGAACTGCCGGGCGTTTTTGCCGTGCGGGTAAATCCCGGCATCGGTGCCATAGGCGATTTTTACACCGGCCTTGACCGCCTTGCGGAAACCTTCACGCTGTACTTCGGTGGTTTCGGTATTTTTGCGCAGGTAACTTTCCGGCCACTTTTCCTCGCGCCCGATCTTGTCGATGAAGTCTCCGTTGTAGATATCCATGACCAGATAAGTGCCGTTGTCCTTGGCCAGCTTGATGCCTTCATCGTCCAGCAGCGAGGCATGCTCCACGGATTTTGCGCCGGCGCGGATAGCCGCCTTGATGCCGTCGGCGCCATGGGCGTGCACGGTCGCATAGCTCTTGTGCACCTTGGCCTCCTGCACTACCGCGCGCATTTCGTCCTCGGTCATTTCCATCTGGCCAGGCTCGGTGCCTTCGGCCAATACGGCGCCCGTGCCGACCATCTTGATGGTGTCGACGCCGTGCTGGAACAGGTACCGGGTCTTGAGTTTTGCGTCATTGGTATCGCGATAGACGCCCACCCGCATATCGTCCGGCACCGTGATGCCCGGGGCCAGGCCCGTCACCTCACCGCCGCCACCCGCTACCGAGAGATATGCACCGACTACATTCATCCGCGGCCCCAGCACCTGATTGGCGTTGATCGCATCACGTAGCGAGACGTCGGTAAACGCGCGGTAGGTCCCCACGTCGTGGACCGTGGTGAACCCTGCGCGCAAGGTCTGATAGGCATGCTTGGCGCCCAGCAGCGCGTAGTCCTGGGCAGAATGCAGGAGGGGTTCGGCAACGTTGTTGGTCATGTCCCAGTCGGCGATATGCGTGTGCATGTCGATCAGGCCCGGCAGCACAGTCTTGCCCGACCAGTCGATAACGGTGCTGTCAGCCGGCGGTGCACTCCAGGGCTCAACGGCCACGATGCGCTCGCCATCGACCTTGATGCGCTGGTCCGTCAGCACCTTGCCGCGCTCCACGTCCACCAGGCGACCGGCATGGATGTAGACCGTGTCGGCCAGTGCGGACAACGACAGCGACGAGAGGGTTACGGCCAACGCGATACTCGAGAGCTTCATGGGATACCTCTTTTATTGTTATTGGACGGATGAACGCACATCAAAAAATATTGATCGGGTATTGAGTGATGATCCGCAGTTGTTTAACACTGTCACCGGTAAAGGCATGTTCGGCGTAACGCACCCGAACCGACAAATCTTTCAACGGGCCCGCTTCAACAACGGTTTTAATATCGACGTCTCGCTCTATCTGCTTATCCGCATGAGCGAAGTAAGCGTACAACCCGTCCGGATCAACTTGCTCATTATCGACATCAAATCCATAGATATACTTGAAGCCCAGCGTGCTATGTACAACACCCGTAGAACCAAAATCATATTCATAGGCCAGGCCGACCGACTGTTCGCCAGGGCCATTGAAGTCCCCGTATTGCGAAGAGTTGGCCAGATAGATCGAGTCCATGTAAGTCCCATCGGAAGCCATCAGATAATCAAATGGCTGACCTCCATGGATCTTTTGATAAGACAGCGTCAGCGTATGCGGGCCATTGGCATAGGCCGTCGCCAACGACCAGGCGCTGACATTGATATCGCCGGCATTGGCCTGGCCCTGATCCAGTGATCGATAGAGGTTGAAGTCAACGCCGAGAGTCTGTTCCGCAGTCAGGACAAAGCTGTAGTTGCCATTGACATAGTACTGGCGCCACAAGTCCTGCGCCTGGGACACGTAGAAGCCGACGCCGCCCTGCTCTACTGGCGTGTAGGTGAAGCCTGCATAATCGACATCGCCGCTGTCCACCCCGGCGTAACCTGCCATGAAGCCACCGTCGTGACCTGTACTGGTATAACCTCTGGTGGAATGGAAATGCCCGATATCGATGCTGACTTTGTCGATATCATCACTCAACAGTTGTATGCCACGGGTGGTCATCGGCATCAGGCGTAAATCGGGAGTCGCCAATACCGGATTGTATGGGCGCAGATCGCCATACTTTATGACAGTGTTTGACCACTTCATCTTTACCGAAGCGTTGAGTGTCGAAGACTCGGTTCTTTCGCGATCTCCATCAGCGGGAAACATTCCCGTGCCAACCGTACCGAGACCGCCATCCAGCTTGTAGGCAGTATAGGCACTTGCATCCAGCCCAAGGCCGACTTCACCTTGAGTAAATCCGGACTGGTAATCCATCTGAAAACCCTGCCCCCAACCACGGGCATCGGGATAATGCGAGAGCGAGTTCCGATTAAAATACATATTGCGAGCGGTAATAGTTGCCGAGCCACCCTCGACCAATCCTTCGCCCACGTCTTCTGCCTGCACTTTCAAATAACTTCCAGATGCCGATAGAACAACCACACCCAATAGTGAACGCAGCTTCATTGTAGGCCTCAGAGCTTGATTATTATTGTTTTGTGCAAATGCCTGTACCTGCCAATGGTAGGCACCCTGTCATTGCCATTAATAGAATTTATATGTTGAGAATTGCTCGCCTTGCGCAATCGAAGTAACGCATTTGTAACGTCGGCATTACATCTGCTTCCAGTCGACACCCAGTAAACAAAACTATTGATTTTTTACTGAAGGTAAATTCTTATAGAAAAATAATAACGCCGAAAACCGGCCCTTTCGGCTTCAGGCCGCCTGGAGTAGCCCCACCATGAGCACCTCGTCCCCCGCTTTCGCGCACCTGTTCGAACCCCTGCTGCTACGCGGCAAACGCCTGAAAAACCGCATCATGTCCAGCGGACATGACACGTCGATGCCCACCGACAACCTGGTCAATGATCAACTGATCGCTTACCACCAGGCGCGCGCGGCAGGGGGTGCCGGGCTGATCGTGCTGCAGGTGGCGGGTGTGCACGACAGCGCGCGTTACACCTCGCACGTGTTGATGGCCACCGATGACGCCTGCATTGAGGGCTACCGCAAACTGGCGCAAACCTGCCATGCGCACGGGACGGTGGTGCTGTCGCAGATCTTCCACCCTGGGCGGGAAATCATGGAGTCCAGCGACGGCCTGCTGGCGGTGGCCTATTCAGCTTCGGCGGTGCCCAACGAGCGGTTTCGGGTGATGCCACGGGCACTGGATCAAGCCATGATCGACGAGATTGTCGCCGGGTACGCGGCAGCGGCGCGGCGCCTGTTTCAAGCCGGGATCGACGGCGTGGAGGTGGTCGCCAGTCACGGTTATCTGCCCGCGCAGTTCATCAACCCGCGAGTCAATCGCCGCACCGATGGCTACAACGGCGAGCTGGAACAGCGCCTGCGCTTGCTGCGGGAAATCATCGCTGCTGTGCGGGCCAGTACCGATGAAAACTTCATCATCGGCCTGCGCATTTCCGCAGACGAGCGCGACCCGGAGGGACTCACCGAGGACGAATCGCTGCTCGCCGTGCAGGCATTGCAAACCAGCCTGGATTACGTGCACATCGTCGCCGGTACTTCTGCATCACTGGGCGGTGCGGTGCACATCGTGCCGCCCATGGCGATCGAAGCGGCCTATCTGGCCAGGGAAGCCGGAACCTTCAAGGCCGGTCTGTCCATCCCGCTGTTCGTCACCGGGCGCATCAACCAGCCCCAGGAAGCGGAGCTGATCCTGGCCCGGGGTCAGGCCGACGTCTGCGGCATGACCCGCGCGCTGATCTGCGACCCGCAAATGCCCAACAAAACCGACAGCGGCCGTGTAGAAGACGTGCGCGCCTGCATCGCTTGCAACCAGGCGTGCATCGGCCACTTCCACAAAGGCTTGCCGATCTCCTGCATCCAGCACCCGGAGACCGGGCGCGAGTTGATCTTCGGCAACCGGCAACCTACCGGCCAACGCAAGCGCATCATGATTGCCGGCGGAGGGCCGGCCGGCATGAAAGCCGCTGCGGAAGCGGCCCAGCGCGGGCACGAGGTCACCCTCTATGAAGCGGCCGCGCAACTCGGCGGCCAGGTGCTGCTGGCGCAGCTGTTACCGCGACGCAGCGAGTTCGGTGGGGCCAGCACCAACCTGCAGCGGGAGATGGAACTGGCGGGTGTACGGGTGGTGCGCAACACCCGGGTCGACCGCGCCCTGGTGGAGCGCGAGCGCCCCGACCTGGTGATCATCGCCACCGGCGCCGAGCCCTATTGGCCAACCTTCGAGCGTGGCGGCGAACTGCAGGTGGTGGACGCCTGGCAAGTGCTGCGTGATGAAGTACAGATAGGTCGTTCGGTGGTCGTGGTGGACTGGCGCTGCGACTGGATCGGCCCCGGCATCGCCGAGCGCCTGGTGCGCGCCGGGCATCAGGTGCACCTGGCAGTCAACGGCACCCATTGCGGGGAAAACCTGCCGCTGTACGTGCGCGACCAACTGGCCGGCGAACTGCACAAACTGGGTATCCCCATCACCCCCTACGCCCGCCTCTACGGCTGCGATGACAGCACCGTCTACCTGCAACACACCGCGAGCAGCGAGCCGATGTTGCTGGAAAATATCGACACCCTGGTGCTCTGCCAGGGTCATCAACCGGTCGACACCCTGGGCGCAGAACTGCAAGGCCTGGTGGAGTTTCGCCGGATCGGTGACTGCCTGGCGCCGCGCACTGCCGAAGAGGCCATCTACGAAGGTTTGAAAGTCGCCTGGGCGCTTTGAGCCTGTTTATACTCCGGGGTTTTCCCCCAAACCCCGGCCTGGAGTACGCATGAGCAACGTCAGTAAAGACAGCGCCGCACCAGAGCCCAGTTTTCTCGGCACCCGCATCCGCGGCCTGCGCAAACGCCGGGGCATGACCCTGGCCGAGCTGGCGAACATGAGCGAGCTGACCGCGGGCTACATCAGCCAACTCGAACGCAACCTCGCCTACCCCTCCATCCCCGCCCTCTTCAACATCGCCCGCAGCCTGGGCGTGACCATCCAGTGGTTCTTCGCCAGCGAAGCCGCCACCGCCCCCGAAGACCACGGCGTGGTGGTGCGCAAGAACACGCGGATGAGCGTGCATTACGAGGATGGAATCGTCGACCAACTGCTGACCCCGCAGCCGAATCGGCAACTGGAGATGCTGCACTCACGGTTTCCGCCTGGCACTTATAGCCAGCAGAGTTACAGCCACGAGGGGGAAGAAGCCGGGTACCTGCTGTCGGGGCGTTTTGAGTTGTGGGTTGGGCAACGGCATTTTCTGCTGAGCGAGGGAGACAGTTTCAGCTTCTCGAGTCAGGAGCCGCATCGGTATGGCAATCCTGGAGAGGTGGATGCGGTGGTGATTTGGGTGATTACGCCGCCAACGTTTTGATGGGATGTTTGAGATAAAGAGGCCTCGAAGTTTGATTAGCTTTGGGGCTCTTTTTTTGAATGGAGGCCGGGGAGTTTTTCCTACAGTCAATTCCTGATTTTTTCGAGCTACTGGCGGACGGAAATTTAACGCCTAAGATCTGCGAGAGCCCTACGAGATCTTAATGAGGCGTCAGAAAGTCGAGTCTGCCGAAAGATTACACTGCGTTACATATTTAGGCATGCGCCGATCCAGCGAGCAGGTTATTAATGTAGCTGTCGTTGTAGCAGCTAAAAGCCGCATCTACCAGATAGAGGCGAGATGAGCTAAATGCTTAGTGGGTATGTGGAGTTCGTAGAAGCTCCTCCACATAACACAGAGACGTCTATCTGTACGAGATAGCGATTGCACTTGTTATTGTTATTTTATGTACAGGATGAATCCATAGAGCTTTTGGATGAGCGTGAGTCGATCATGGATAACGATCAGTTTAGAAATAAGTGGCAGCAGCGATGGGCAGAAGAGAATTTATTTGCCGCTGACAATATGAGCAAAAAACCTCCTTATTATGTGCTGGACATGTTCCCGTACCCCTCGGGTAACGGTTTACATGTTGGACACGCCGTTGGCTATATCGGAACTGACATAATTGCCCGCAAAAAAAGAATGGATGGATTCAACGTATTGCATCCCATGGGCTGGGATGCGTTCGGGCTACCGGCAGAACAATTCGCCATAAAAACAGGCGTTCACCCCGCCGACGTTACCAAGATCAACTGCCAGAACTTCAAGCGACAACTGATGCTGATGGGCTTAAGTTACGACTGGGGCCGGGAAATCGACACCTCTGACACTAAATACTATAAATGGACACAATTTCTTTTCCTGAAATTGTACGAACGCGGATTGGTGTATGAGAAAGAGGAAAATGTCTGGTGGTGCGAGTCACTTCAAACCGTTCTCGCGAATGAAGAAGTCATCGACGGCCGCTCTGAACGCGGTGATTACCCCTGCGCTAAAAAGCCGCTAACGCAGTGGGTTGTAAAGATCACCGACTATGCTGAACGCTTGTTGGCCGACTTGGATCGACTCGATTGGCCCGAATCGGTCAAAAAAATGCAGCGTGAATGGATCGGACGCGCAGAGGGTATCGATATTGATCTCCTGATACGAGAAGACGCGGCCATCCCCTTAACTGTGTTTACCTCTGAAGCCGAAACTCTGTATGGCAGTAACGCCGTCTTGCTGTGTACTGAACACCCTTATGTAAAAGAACTGTGCCATGACAGCGACCTCTGCGCCAGAATTGCCACCTTGCAGGACCCGAAGATTGCAGTGGACGCCTTGTATCTACGTCGCCACGTATGTCATCCACTGACGGGCGCATCGCTTCCTCTTTATGTCGTCAACTACCTGGCGTTCGATGGAAGAGAGCAAGCGGTATTCTCTGTTCCCGAAACTGATCCCAAAGCAGCAGCTTTGTGCCAGCGTTTCGGCTTACCTCACTTGTCCGTGCTCGATGAGACCGATACACAGCCCTCCCTCAAAAACTCCGAGAGCTTTAGCGGCCTGTCCAGAAGCGAGGCGCGTGGGCGGATTGAAGCTGAGCTCACAAACAATCATTGGGCTGTGCGCAGGGTTCGTTACCGGATGCGTGATTGGCTGTTCTCTCGGCAAAGGTACTGGGGCGAACCCTTTCCGCTGTTTCGGGACGACAGCGGTAACGTAATCGCAGCCAGCGCTAGCGAACTGCCAGTCGAGTTGCCGGTAGTTGAGAACTTCTGTCCAGGTGCTGACGGAGCGAGCCCACTGCAACGGGCTCAAGATTGGGTGAACTGCAATGATTCGACAGGAAATCCGCTCTATCGGGTCACGGACACCATGCCTGGTTGGGCCGGGTCGTGTTGGTACTTCCTGCGGTTCATGGACCCGCATAACGAAGCTGAACCGTTCTCAGCGCAAAGTATGGAGTATTGGCAACAGGTCGATCTTTATGTGGGCGGTGCGGCCCATGCGACCATGCATCTGCTCTACGCCAGATTCTGGCACAAGGTGCTGTTCGATGTGGGGCTAGTGAATTTTGATGAGCCCTTCAAGACGCTCTATAACCAGGGATTGGTGACGGCTGATGCCTTCAAGGATGGAACCGGTCGAATCGTGGCCGTGGATGAAGCAGAGTATCGGGCAGGCAAGTATTGGTTAAAGAATAGCGACCACGAGTTGCAAGTCTTCAATACCAAAATGTCGAAATCCCTTTTGAACGTGGTTGTTCCAGACGACATCATTCGTGAGTACGGCGTCGACACTTTCCGGATTTACATGATGTTTATCGGGCCGCTCGGACAGAACAAGAAATGGGACCTCAAAGGGATCAAGGGCTGTGAGCGTTTCATCAACAGGGTGCTGAGTGTTTTTGCCGATGGCCTTCAGTGCGGCGCTCCGCGTAACGAATCTACGGCTTCGGATCAGCATCCGCTGGAGACGCTGTGGGGAAAAACCCTGGCCAAGGTCGATGCATCCTTTGTGACCTTGAATTTCAATACGGCGATTGCCGCGTTTATGGAATTCATGAATCAGGCTGAGAAGCATAAGGACTATTTTTTCGAACGAATTGGCGCTGACTTTGTGAAGGCCCTGTTCCCCTTTGCTCCGCACGTCTGCTCTGAGATCTGGGAGCAGTTGGGCTACGATACTATTGACTCTGCACCATGGCCCCAAGCTCGAGTGCGCCCGGTCAAGGCGACACGAATCTACATTAACGGCAAGTATGTGGATGATCTTCCGGAGGGGACCGGTGAGGAGTTGGTCGACGTCGATATGGCTCGGAGCAAAGTCATCGAGGCCCTTGAAAGGCGTGCAGTAACCAAGGTGATCTATGTGCCGAATCAGGTCGTGAATTTTCTCTGCGCTCATTAGGTTTGAGCCGAGATGGAGTTGATATTCAGGCTGAGGTGACGTACGCGGTATCGGATTTACCGCGTCGCGACAAACTGACGGTTATCACCGGCAGTAACACCTCGATCATCCGCTCCCATTAATCATCATTAAACAGCCGATGGAGGCTCATCCGCTGCTCCAAATCGACTGGAGGTTACGCACTTCACCCGCTCAGTCCAAATGAGACCGCCCTCTAGCTGAAGGCGTTGATAAACCAGGTGATCATCGGGATGGCCACAATGTCGATCAGCACGGCGCCGCACAACGGCACGATGATGAAGGCTTTATACGAGAACACTTTGTAGTGGTCACAGATGGCCCCCATGTTGGCCACGGCGTTGGGTGTAGCGCCCAGCCCGTGCCCCATGAAGCCTGCGCAAAGGACGGCAGCGTCGTAGTTACGGCCAAACAGGCGGAACAAAACGAATACGCACAGCAAAATCATGATCACCACTTGTACCACCAGGATCACCAGCAGCGGCAATCCCAGCTTTTCCAGTTCCCAGAACTTAAGGCTCATCATGGCCATGGTCAGAAACATGCCCAAACACACGTCGCCAATGGTGCTGACAGCATGGTCCGGCATGTCGATCGCCTGGCTGCGGTCATTGAGGTTGCGCAAAATAATCGCCACAAACATCGCGCCCACATAGCTGGACAACACAATGCCCAAGTGCTGCTGCAAGCTGGCGCCCAGCCAGAAACCCAGAACCATGATCACCACGATGCAGGTCAACAAGCGCAACAGGGTCGGTGCATCCAGCGCGGCAGGCGGGTTATGGACCACGTCTTCGAACGCCTTGAGGCTGCCCACCGCTTCCGCTTTAACCGTGAGTTTGTTGCGCTCAATCAACCAGCGCGCCAGCGGGCTACCCAACAAACCGCCCGCCACCATACCAAAGGTCGCGGCCGCCAGCGCCGCAGTAGTCGCACCGACGGCACCGAGGTTTTCAGCAATCGGGCCGAAAGCCGCCGCCGCACCAAAACCGCCTTCGAGGGACACCGCACCGGCCATGATCCCCAGTAACGGATCAATACCCAACAGTTTGGCAACGCTTACGCCGACTACGTTCTGCACCAGCGCCAAGCCCCAGCACGCCCCCAGGTAGATAAACAGTAACTTGCCGCCTTTACGCAGCAAGCCCAGGCTGCCGCCCAGGCCGACAGTGGTAAAGAAAGCCACCATCAAGGGGGTTTGCAAGCTGGTGTCGAGGGTCAGGTTCAGCCACTGTTGGCTGCGTAGCAGCCAAATCAGCAAGGCAAAACCAAAGCCGCCAATCACCGGTGCGGGAACACACAGTTGGCGCAGCCAGTAACTGCGTTTTTTCAGTTGTGCACCCAAGCCCAGGAGAAGCAACGCGAGAGCAAGGGTACTCAGCGCATCCAGTTCGAATGTCAGCATGGCGAATTTCTCTTTTTCTTATGATTTAACAAGTGGTTTCAAGGATTTTCGAAAACTTAATCAATCAGGCTTGCGAGCAGACGCGCGCCAATGCGGGCGGTTCGGTTTTCGATATCAAGTCTGGGGTTGAGTTCGGCGATGTCGGCCATGCGCAATTTACCGCTGGCTTTGGCATAGCGCGCCAGATGCTCGACGATTTGCATGTCCACGCCATGGGCAGACGGCGCACTGACGCCGGGCGCCTGGCTAGCGGGCAGAACATCGAGGCAGATGGTCATGTAGAGGTAATCGACGTCTTGCAAAAAATCATCGATGAATCTTTCGCAGGCGGTAACGTCCCAGCTGTTCATCTCACGGTCGAGGCGAAAACGCACATTCAGCCGCTGCGCCTGCTCGAACAGTGCCTGAGTATTGTTGAGCTGACTAACACCCAGGCAGCCGTAAGTGAAGGGCATTTCAGCGCGCTGGCAATACTCGGCGATCTGGCGAAAAGGAGTGCCTGAACTGCTTTGTTCGGCAAGGCGCAAGTCAAAATGCGCGTCGAAATTAAGTACACCGATACGGGCCTTCGCCGTGCGTTTGCGCAAGTGATCGGCCAGACCGCTAAAACTTGCAAAAGCGATTTCATGGCCACCACCCAGCCCCAGCGGTAAATGTCCCTGGTCGAGCAACTCGCTGACGTGGTGGGCGTAGCTCTGCTGTGCGCCTTCGAGGTTGCTGTCGGTACAACTCACATCGCCGGCGTCATACAGCGGCGCGTGGCCGTGCCACGCCAGGTTGGCTAAAGCCTTGCGCAGTTCTGTCGGGCCTTGGCGTGCACCGGTGCGGCCCTGGTTGCGTTTGACCCCTTCATCACAGGCCAAACCAACCAGTGCGACACCCGCAGGCTGGTTTTGCGCAAAGGGTTTGACCCATTGGTGCCAGCGCAGCGCGCCTTGCCCTTCGGCGTCGTCAATGCGACCCGTCCACAATGGCATGTCAGGAACAACGGTCATGTTTGAAACTCCAGTCAAATTCAGTCGAGCCGGGCGCTCAGACGCAGCGCCACATCCCGGGTCCAGCGGATCAGGCGTTCAGTGCGCTGTTGAGCCCGGAAGGCAGGGGCCATGAGGCTGATAGCGCCTTGCAGGCGGTCGCGGCTGTCGATCAAAGGCGCACTGCCCCCCCAAATGCCGTCGTCGATTTCACTTTGACTCACGGCGTAACCGGCAGCCCGGATCTCGGCAAAACTGCGCTGATAGGTCGCAACTTCGCCGCTGTCGACGCCTTGGGCCAGCAGCGCCGACAGGCTTTGCGCCTCATCCATGTGCGCCAGCAACACCCGCGCCGAAGCGCCCACCAGCAATGGTTGCGCCAACCCCTTTTGGTAGCAGCAGCGCAGCGGTTGCGGGCTGTCGATCAGCTCAATGCAAATGGCCTGACCGTTACTGGGCACCATTAACGCAACGCTTTCCTGGGTTTGCTCGGCCAGGCGCTTGAGCTCGGGCTTGGCCAACGTCACCAACACCGCTTCGCGGTCGAACTTTTTGGCCAGTTGCAAACAGGCAGGCCCCGGCAAGTAGCGGCCGTGGCCGTTTTCTTCGGCCAAGCCCCAGCGCAGGAGGGTTTTTAGATGGCGATAGATGCTGCTGAGCGGCTGGGCCAGCTGCTCGGACAGCTCTTTGGCGGAGATCGCCTCGCCGGATTGCCCCAGGGTTACGAGGATTTGCAGCAAGCGATCGGTTGGCGTGTTGTAGTTCATTGTTGGCCCCATGCTATTGCCTGCATGGTGGCACGATGTTTCTCATTAACTGAAACAGGTTTCCCACTCAGTGGGAACAATCAGCCATATAACGATCAGCGGTCGCTCATTCGCATTCTTGCAGGCATAAAAATGCGGGAGCGAAAAACATAGCGGGGGGACGGACAGGAGAAAAAAACAACAGAAACCTTTTTATCGAATGGAGGCCGTGGGGCTTTCAAACAAGCCGAGGAGATCATTCTGGATCAACGAGATTCTGTATTGGCCGATGATAAATTTGAGCGAGCGTTGCGGCTCACCAGAGGGAAGAAGACTCGTCAGACACGTGCTTCACGATCAAGAACATCAGCTACCCACTGATTGATACTCTTGTTAGCAAGCTGTGCTTTTACAGCGACTGTCGCGTGCAGCGCTGGAGCGAGACGCAAACTCAGGTTTCCCGAATAGGATTTCTGCGGTGCGCGGCCGAGCTTCGCGCACGTTTCCAGATAGTCTGTGATTGCCTCTTCAAATGCTGAGCGAAGTTCGCTGACCGATTCGCCGTGAAACCCAACGACATCCCTGATGCCAGCAATGTGACCTACAAAAAGGCCGTCTTCATCGCTGTATTCGATCCGGGCAGCGTAGCCCTGATAATTCATAACGTTCACGGGTTAACTCCTGCTTGTTCAAGAAAAGCCCGAACACCCCGCACCTGGTAGGGCTTTGCTTCGTTGCCCGGATGCGGCCGATGAAAAGTCGCGACCACACCGCTGAGTTCAAAGCGTACCCGCGACCCGCTTCCCTCAACGATCCTGGCGCCAGCTGCGACCAGCAAGGATTCGACCCGGGCCCACTCCAGAGTGTTGGGCGTAGGTCTTGAGAAGACCACTCTGAGCGTACTGAGCTAAGAATATCGGGGTGACTCTCGGCGTAGTTGTAGGCAAAATCCGAGAGTTGCGTACGAATCTGCTTTGCTGCGTGTTTCAGCAGGCTAGCGCCTTGATGGCGTGGGTTGCGTCGGTATACCCTCATGAGATCGCTGGAAATCCAGCGATCGGGCTTGGTAACCCGACGAGTTGCGCAACAGCGCCCCCTTCACATTTTCCTGGCGTCTTGACGCCTGAATATCTGTGTTATGGCGGTTGTGCGCGGGACGCTTTCGAGCGTGCCGGTCTCCGTGACTCCCGGTTTACCAACCTGCGCACAGCTGCCACCCATTCGCTTGGTAACGAAAATGGCAGCTCCCCAAGTCACGGAGCTAGACATGGAAACTATAAATCCGCACAAACGAAGTCTTCCCCCTCAACGTAGTTCCAAATCCTATCAGACCTCTCGGCTCGATCCCGCCTCTCTTACTGAAGGGGGTGGCAGATGAGCGACAAACCCGAACTGACGACCATTGGCCTCACTCCGTTCCACTATTGCGACAACCAGCCGCTGTTTCGCGTAAACCCCGGCGTTCCTATTGGTAATGCTCTGGCCCAAGCTTCTGATCTGTTGTACCTGGCCAAGCTGTTGACTGCCAACGCTGCTAATGACAAGGAGACAGATAGAAACGCTTGGGCAGCTCACCACCTGACCACCATGAGCAAAGCAGTAGTGGATGATGTACATAAGGTGTTGCGGAGGTGGCCACCGGTGAATACCGATGGTTAACCCTCGCTAGTAGACGGCCTACTAACGTCCGAGGAAAACCTGGAGAAACGAAAAAGCCCCGTAACTTCTCAGCTACGGGGCTTTTTCTATGTAAAGGCGGAGAGATAGGGACTCACCATAAAGAATATTTTCGACCAACAAACGCCGTATTGCGGGGAACTTATCTCGATAAGTAGTAGAAATGAGTAGAACAATTCGCTGTACCACTCCCCTCCTTACGGCATTCCAATGTAGTGGTCTGGTGCGGAACATCAAATCTCTGTTGGCTGAAGAAGAGTTGATTAAGATTCGCCAACGTACAAAAGATGGATTAGCAGAACTGAAGAAGGACGCTGCCAATGGTGACGCTGTAGCTCAAGCCAAGATTGCACGCCGGGATGCTGGCCGTGAGGCTGCTTGGGCTGTTGGTAATGGTGCTGCTGTACACGCTAAGGCAGTTAACGCCAACAACCGTGCAAAGTCATTGGAAGCAGAACTGAAAGCCTGTTTGTACGATGGTCAACCAACATTCGCCGCTATTGCCAAATGCTTAAACGCTAAAGGCATCACCACCGAACGGGGAAGTGCATCCCAGCCCATGACAGTGAAGCGCCTGATGGAACGCCTGCAACTACCGCTTGCAAGCCAGTCTCAGAAGGCAAGAGAGGCACACTAACATCAACAGCAGACGTCGCCTGATGATCGGCTCTCAACGTGTCCTACTGAGGCTGTAGAGTCTTGGAGGGGCTCAGGGTTATTTCTGAAAATCAGACATTTCCCACTGGGACGCTCGCACACCGCTTAACACCTCACGCTTAAACCGCAGTCTCCAAACGCCCCCGCCTGTATTACTTTTCCCAGCCTGAAATCAGGAACAAGCCCAAGGTGCGTGCTCCTCGCGGCGCGGGGGATGGGTTTTGGTGTAGAAACTACCTTAGAGAATTTCAGCGCCCAAAGATATACTCTCTTGCTGGAGTATCGTTTTAAACCTTTCCCGGCAAACTGTAGCTGATAGCTCGTCTGGGTCGCTCACCGAGATACTCAGAATGTCGTCAATCAGATTTACGTCAGCTGTTTCAAACACATTTCTAGCGTCCTCAGCACATGCTTTTATTTTCATGTCTAGCTCATCTTGCGACAGGTCGTCGTAGTGAAATTGGTGTAGTTTAAAACTGTAGGTTTTCATAGTGATCTCTAGTGCTTATTCGTGATCGACACAGTGTATCCGGCCTTGACTTCACTATCAATCACATGAACTCTCCTACTTATATCTAATCACATACGGGCTTTACAAAGCCCATCCAGCTTCCATAACACAGCACCCCTTTTATTATTTCCTACGATTGAATCTCAGAGCACTTGCAACTGCTCGACGGGATGGGTTTTCGTGCAGAAAAAGTCTTCTCATTTTCCGGTTATCGCCTTGACTAATTCTCTAACTCGTCGCAATAAAAAGCACCAAGCATACGGAAGTGTGAACACTCCCAGAAGCAGTACAGCAAGTAGCTGACTCCAGAAGAAGTAATCTCCATGCTTCCAATAGCTCTGCACAATTTCCTGCTGTATGCCTAACAACTTCGTAGAGCCTATTAGCTCAGTAGGTTCACACACTAAAGGATCATCTTGATACTTGAGCCATGGCCCTTTAGGCGACGCTTCAATCATTTCTGTTTCGCACTTCACAACTAGAGCATCCAGTGCGGATTGCTCCTGTTCATCTAGAGCGTAACCCACCGCCAGTACGATCAAGCTAAAAACCAAACCAAGGAAGAAGATCTTTGCTGGCTTGCTCATAATCTACGCCTTTATGCAGCGGATGTGGAAGCATTAGAAAAACGTCCAACCCTTTATCATTTAGGAATCAGTAGATAGGCAAGATAGCTATTTACCAAAGCACCTATAATAGTTGCCAGCCATGATACTACTGACACACCGTACTTAGAATGGAGAGACTGTTTGCCTTTGCTCATTCTGATAGTGGCGTTCGGGATGTACGACATGTGCAACCATTCTATAATCCTTATAGTAATTACAAATACCACCACGAAGCCTGCCCTTTTCCAGAATGACTGGATATCTACAATCACAACCAGCATGGCGAAGAATGCTAGCTGAGTCAGGCTAACGCCATGCTTTTTGAAATTTGTTACCAGATTCCTCCTTCTCTTATTAAGTTCATCCAGCAAAACCCTAGCTTTTCCCTCAACCCAAATCTCACGCACACCTTGAACAACAATCTTACTTACACCATGCTCAACCAGTTCAATGATGACCATCTTGTTCACACCAAACTCATCCGGCTCCTGTATGAACAATTTCAGATAATTCAGTTCATCAAGGCCATCAATTGCAGCTTCGAAATCAGCACCATACTTAGTGACCTCTGATCCACCGTTGCGGTATGTGATAATCAGCCGTCCACCTGAATTGAAATCTTTCTTCACTATTTCGATCAGTGACAGCACAGCCTCTCTATCTAAATTCAAAGCACCTAGAGTATGGGTGCGTGTGTAAAACTGTTCGATTTCTACGTCTGAGGTCGAAGCATTGAGGGTTTTAGACCCACCATGAGGATGTGCAATAAATGGCCCACCTGAACCTACTGTAGTGGTCCATTCGCCTTTTAGACTGCCCTCTGGAGTAAGTATTGCGTCAACCGTTAAATCACCAAAAACCACGCCCTCAATTACAGTCGCCGTCTCCCCTGTTATATGAATGCCGTCTTTGAACGTGCCTGTCACGTTGTACACGACGATGCCATACTGCTCATCTTGAAATCGAACTACCCCCTCAAGCTCTTCCTCATCCTTAGAAAAGGAGATAGCAAGGTTTCCAGTGTTCGTACCAAATGCCCTGCCTGCCCAGCTTTTCCCTAAATGTGCCATTACTCGCCCCCAGCCTTTATTATTGTTCAACTGTAGCCTTTTCTACCATCTTAGCAATTTTGGTTCGAATCTTATCTGCTGCATCAGTTTTACCCTTCATTCACTGTGCGTACAGCACTCACTGGTGAGTTCACACCAACAGCAGTACACCGTGAAATGATCGCTCTCAACGTGACCTTCTAAGCCTCTAGAGGCTCACAGGAGGCACAGGGTTATTCTAAATTTAGTCAGCTTTCTGGTTAGGCAGGTCGCACATCGTTAAGCACCTCACTTACAAAACCCGCTTTCTGAATGTCAATCGCTCTGTATTACTTTTCAGGCTGAGAAACCAAGCTTCATAAACATGAGGCTGAAAATTTTGGCGCGGGATAGGGTTTTCATTGCCTTTTATCCTTCAGGTATTCGCTGGCTCCGAAGTAGCCTTGGTTAACTGGGTCTACGCTGAAGTCATTTTCCACGTCATCAATAAGATCATTTTCTGTACGGGGCCAGCTTGCAAATTTGTAGACGACATAAACAGAACGCTTTTCGAGTTTATTGCTGACCTTTCTATGGTGCTCGGCACCACTGGGGCCAGTGAAAAAGCCGGGCTGAATGGTTTCGGGACAGTTCTTCTGGTCGAGCTTTGCCATAAACTTTGACCGAATCACTTTCTCCGAGGCAGCATGTACGGTGCGCATACTTTCACTTGTAATACGGGCCGAGAGTTGTTTTGCAGTGAGTATAAGTCTGGCCGATTCAAGCCATGCCACTCTATCGCTCCGAATCCGACCAGTTTCAGAATCGTTCAATATTACTAGTGCTTCTTCTAGGCACTGTAGAGCCTGTCTATTGTAGACCTCGTCATCTCGCGTCTCTTTGTCCAGTTCGATACTTGCAAGCTGAGCTTTGATGCCGTCGCCCTGTTTTTTGATAGTTACAATCACTGCTACAAAGCCAAAGATTGAAACAATCGTAGATAACACACCTCCAAAGTAATCTCCAAAGCCCCCCCAAGAAGCCGGGTCTTTGCTGAATGTGGAGTTATAGAAAGTGTATGCCCACGGTACTATGACAATTGCCACACTTACAGCGACTGCTGCAAAAATCCCTATAATAAACTTCTTGTCCATTAGCTGTGTTCTCTGCTTTGACCGACGCTTGATTTAGATACACGTTTGTGCGGGATGTTGAGAGGTTGTCACAGTGACCCTGACATCAGTTTATGAGATTCAACTTTGCCCGCCAACTCAATCCACCAATCCTGCTCGAATTGCTTCAACATCCCACCCACGAAGATTGTGTCCTTGTTGAACGACTTGATGTCACGCGGCTTGGCTTCTGTGTCCTTTGCCACACACATCACCAGATAGCAGGGAGCGCCCATGCGGATCATTTCAACGTGGGTTTTTCGCTCGGTGTATCCGAAGTTGCTGCTGTCGCCGCCATACTTCTCCAGATGCGTTAACTGGACATACCGAACACCATCGTGCGTCTCGCACCGATCCTGCCACACTCGTAGAAACACAGCCCCATCATCCCTCACAGCTCCCCAAGACTGCCTCATCATGCGCAGTGGAGCCTTCAGGGCAGAGAAGAATTGTGTGATAGACCTTGCACTCATTCCGCATCTCCATCGCTAGCCGGTGTGCCGGTCATTTGTCGTGCTTGAAACTCTGGCAGATCACGTCTAAGTCATCCCACGGCGTGCAGTGCTGCCCAGCATGCCCAAAACCCGGAAGGTGCTCAAAAGCCTTTATCCGGTCAGTCTCAGTCTGCTGGGACTGGCATGTCTTGCAGGACACAACACCACCAGCAAGTCGCCAGCGCGTGCTCCAAGTGATTAAATCTTCGTTTGCGGTCATGACGTTACCCGATTCCTTCGCCCCCTCATATCCGAGTAGATGCCACCACATTATCTTCGTTCATTGCCGCATTGGCGTGTGCGAGATGTGCCCCGTCAACCGTGCCGAGTCCCTTCAGGCTAAACTGGATCACTACCACGCAAAAGGAAGTGAACATGAGTGACGCATGGAACCTGGAGGCGCTGAGGGCACAGGTCAAGATTCTCCAGCCTGACACAAGCAAAAGGCTTGTTCAGATCATCAATTCGCTTGGTCGATCACGGGATATCTTCGAGTACCACAAGTGCCTCGCCCGCGATGCCTTCACCGCATTCAACGCCGAAAACGACCCCCATGGAATGAGTTTTGCCCATCGAATTCTTGGAGGTGGTGACGACGACGGCGTCGTTCATGAAGCTGGCTTAATCAGTGAAGCTAACCTGATCGCCTGCATTGCAATCACTCGCAATTCGTACGACAGCTTTGGGCAATTACTGAATGGCCTTGTGGTGCCCGTGCCGCTGAAACGCAATTTCTACATCCAAGATGTAGAAGCCGCCCTTCCGGCTGGAGAGCTTAAAAATCGCCTGAGTGACGCTCTCACATCAGAGTGGTTTGGGTACACACACGCCTTCATGAACAGGGTCAAACATCATCAACTGATCGTTCACAATGCGTCCATTTCATTCATCGATGACAACAGGGGAGGTAAGGTCGAAGGCTTTAGGCACAAGGAGAAGGACTACCCGGCGTGCTGGGTTCGGGAGGCGCTGGAGGGAACCGTGGAGCTTCAGAATTCGCTACGGGCATGCGGTGTACTGCTCAATCGCCTGTACCTTGGGGGAAATCCGGCAAAAACTGCTGCGCTTAGTAGTACAACTGAGTAACACAACTGAAAAAGAAAAACCCCCGTAACTCATTGAATTTCAGGGGTTTTCTGGATATGGCGGAGAGATAGGGATTCGAACCCTAGGTACCGGTGAAGGTACAACGGATTTCGAATCCGTCCCATTCGGCCACTCTGGCATCTCTCCAACGGCGCGCATCATAACAACACTTTCGCCGGATGCGAAGCCCCTAAGCGAAATATTTCTGTGGTATCAGATGCTTGCGTCGATTAAAGCGGTACGCCCAGACGGTTGGCGACTTCTTCGTAGGCTTCGATGACGTCACCGAGGCCCTGGCGGAAGCGGTCCTTGTCCATTTTCTTGCCGGTGGCCTTGTCCCACAGGCGGCAGCCGTCCGGGCTGAACTCGTCGCCCAGGACGATGGAGCCGTCGCTGAACACGCCGAATTCCAGTTTGAAGTCGACCAGCAGCAGGCCGGCGTCGTCGAACAGTTTGCTCAGCACTTCGTTGACCTTGAGCGACAGTTCTTTCATGCGAACCAGTTGCTCGGCGGTGCCCCAACCGAAAGCCACCACGTGGGATTCGTTGATGAACGGGTCGCCCTTGGCGTCGTCCTTCAGGAACAGTTCGAAGGTGTAAGGGTTGAGCTTCATGCCCTCTTCAACGCCCAGGCGCTTGACCAGGCTGCCGGCGGCGTAGTTACGCACGACGCACTCGACCGGGATCATGTCGAGTTTTTTCACCAGGCACTCGTTGTCGCCCAGCAGCTTGTCGAACTGGGTCGGCACGCCGGCGGCTTCGAGTTTTTGCATGATGAAGGCGTTGAACTTGTTGTTCACCATGCCCTTGCGGTCGAGCTGTTCGATGCGCTTGCCGTCGAACGCCGAAGTGTCGTTACGAAACAGCAGGATCAAGCGGTCAGCGTCGTCGGTCTTGAAAACCGATTTGGCTTTGCCGCGGTAGAGTTCTTCACGTTTTTCCATGATGGGCTCCGCTTGCTAAGTAGGTGGGCTAGGCGATGTGTCGCCAGTCGAGCCCTGAATCTTGATCGGCCAGTTGCAGCCAGTCCGGGTCGCACCCGAGGGTGTCGACAAAACATTGCCGGGCCAGCTGCGGCAGGTTGTTCTTGCTGCTCAGATGGGCCAGGACCAGGTGTTGCAGGCCTTGCCAGCCCAACTCGGACACCAGGAATGCCGCCTGGTGGTTATTCAAATGTCCCAGTTCGCCGCCCACCCGCTGCTTGAGAAAGTACGGGTAGTGACCGCGAGCCAGCATGTCACGGCAATGGTTGGACTCGATCATCAATGCATCGAGGTCCTTGTAGCCATCCAGCACCCTGTTGCAGTACGACCCCAGGTCGGTCAGCAGGCCGAAGCGCCGCTCACCATCGCTGAACACGTACTGCGTCGGTTCCTGTGCATCATGGGCCACGGCAATGACGCCGATGCTCAGTGCGCCGATCTGCAGTTGCTCGCCGCCGGCCAGCAGGCCAGCAGGTTCAATGGGTTTGCGCATCCCGCGCAGGGTACCGCGACTGAGGTAGACCGGCAGATTGTAGCGCCGAGACAGCAAACCCACGCCATGCACGTGGTCGGCATGTTCGTGGGTCACGAGTATCGCGCTCAGCTGCGCCGGGTTCACACCCAGGCGCAACAGGCGTTTTTCGGTTTCCCGCAGGGAGAAACCACAATCCACCAGCACATACGTATCAGCGCTGGCTATCAGCGTGCCGTTCCCTTGGCTACCGCTGCCGAGAACGGCAAAACGCATGAGATCAGCCCAGGTTGTCCTGAATCACGCTCAACACTTTGCGCGCCACATCTGCTGGCGCCACGGTGTTGATGTTCTTCTCGACGGTGACCTGGACGTTTTCACCCACCTTGCTCAGGCGAACCTGATAACGCTCGGCGCGGGCTTCAACTTCTTCCTTGTTCGGCGCGCTGCCGAACAGGCTGCTGAAGAAACCAGGCTTGTCGTCTTTCTTCTCGGCCTTTTCAGCCAGGTTGATGTAGTACAGGCCCAGGCTGCGGTTGATGTCTTCCACTCGCCATTCGCCCTGTTCCAGCGCACGACCGACACTCGACCAGGCGCGGTCCAGGTCGTTGCCGATGTTCAGGACCGGGTTGCCGCTGCCGTCTTCGCTCAGGCTGACGCGGCTTGGCGTATCGAAATCACGCGAAGCCAGCATGGAGACCGAACCGCCCTTCTCGGAGATACGGCTCATGCTCGCGAGCATGTCGTCGACCAGTGCCGCGTCCAGGCCGGTGTTGACCGAACGGTTGGTGAACTCGACATCGGCAGTGCTGCCCGCAGGACGTTCGGCGCTGACCACGTAGATTTCACTGGTATTGCGCTGCACGCCCGGCTCGATGCGCACCCGCACGCGGGTTTCGCTGTCGCTACCGACACCGGCAGCGCTCAGGCGCTTGGCCATGGCGGCGGACAGTTCGTCGGAATGCTGCCAGGTGGTGGTGAATTCGCCGGTTTGCGGGCGCTGTTCGTCCAGGCGGAAGCCGTTGTCCTGGAAGAACTGCACGGCCACTGGCCAGGCTTCTGCCGGTGGGTTCTGCGCGACGATCCAGCGGGTATCACCACTCTTCTGCAACGAGTAGGCACTGGCGTCAGCCGCTGCGGTCAGCGGTTGCGGACGAGGCACGACGTACTCGCCCTTGACGGAGTCATCGGCCACGTTGCGCGGGATCGGCAGCAACGGGTCCAGGCGCTTGGCGGTGGTGACATCCGGTGGCAGTTGCATCGGTGCAGTCTGTTGCGCTTCCAGGTAATCGCTACCACGGTCACGGAAATAACCTTCCGGGCCCCAGACCCATCCACAGCCACTGGTGCTGGAGATGATCACGGCTAGTGCGGAAAGTCCGGCCAATCGCTTCATGCGTAGTACTTCCTCAATTAAACCAGGACGCCGGACTGGCGCATGGCCTGCCGCAGCGGTTCGTGACAGGCAGTGCTGAGCCAGGTGAGCGGCAGACGGATACCGTCCGGCATCAAGCCCATTTCATGCAGCGCCCATTTCACGGGAATAGGGTTGGATTCGATGAACAGGGTTTTATTGAGTGGCATCAGCTTTTCGTGAATGGCGCGGGCCGTGACGGCGTCGCCTTTCAGAGCGGCATTGCACAGGTCGGCCATGGCGCGCGGGGCCACGTTGGCGGTCACCGAAATGTTGCCCTTGCCGCCCATCAGGATCAGTTCGACGGCGGTCGGATCATCACCCGAGATCACCAGGAAGTCTTCGCTCACGCCATCGAGGATGGCCTTGGCACGAGACAGGTCGCCGGTGGCTTCCTTGATGCCAATGATGTTCTTCACGGTCGACAGACGAATCACCGTGTCGGCCTGCATGTCGCACGCGGTGCGGCCAGGCACGTTGTAGAGGATCTGCGGAATGTCGACAGCTTCGGCGATGGCCTTGAAGTGCTGGTAAAGGCCTTCCTGGGTCGGCTTGTTGTAATACGGCGTCACCAGCAGGCAGGCGTCGGCACCCGCGGTCTTCGCGTTGGTGGTCAGCTCGATGGCTTCGCGCGTCGAGTTGGCGCCCGTACCGGCGATCACCGGAATGCGCCCCGCAACCTGCTTCACCACGAAACGAATCACTTCGATGTGCTCGTTCACGTCAAGGGTGGCCGATTCACCTGTAGTGCCGACCGCCACGATGGCGTGGGTGCCGTTTTGCAGGTGAAAGTCCACCAGTTTGCTCAGGCTGTCCCAGTCGAGACGACCCTGCGCATCCATGGGTGTGACCAGTGCCACCATACTGCCCGCAATCATGCAACCGCTCCTGCCGGAAAAAGAGAGCGGTAATGGTACTGGCGCCAAGATGCTTGTACAAGCGAAGTACTGCGCTGCTGCCATTCCCCTTGGCGCCGCTTTTCGCTACCCTTCAGACTTTGATCGGTACTGATAAGCTCGTACGCCGGGTTCCAGCCTCCGTTTTCGGCATCATAAGCCCCGATCCAGCGTTGCCACCCTTCGCTCTTGCCTCAATAGAGCACGTTGCAACCTGCCATCGGGTTTTCTGAATTCGCATCCGCAGGCTCGTGCACGGTAAAAAAGCCCGTTGAGGTATCGACCGCTCATCGCTTTAGGAATGCTGCATGTCCACCCCCACAGTTCGCGAACAATTCCTTGTCATCAGTGCCCTCGGCGCCAACCCTATGGAGCTGACTAACGTCCTGTGCCGCGCCAGCCATGAAAATCGCTGCGCCGTGGTCACCTCCCGCCTGACCCGTCATGGCGAGTGCAGTGCGTTGGTCCTCGAGATCTCCGGCAGCTGGGACGCCCTGGCTCGCCTCGAAGGCAGCCTGTCGGGCCTGGCCAAGAAGCACGCCTTCACCGTCAACGTAGTGCGCAGCGCAGCCCTGGAGAATCGTCCTCAGGCACTGCCGTACGTCGCCTACGTCAGCTCCGCCTATCGCTCGGACATCATCAACGAGCTGTGCCAGTTCTTCATGGACCATAACGTCGAGCTGGAAAACCTGACCTGCGACACTTATCAGGCGCCTCAGACCGGCGGCACCATGCTCAACGCCACATTTACCGTGACCCTGCCTGCCGGCGTGCAGATCAGCTGGTTGCGCGATCAGTTCCTGGATTTCGCCGATGCGCTGAACCTGGACGCACTGATCGAACCGTGGCGCCCACAGAACCCAATGTAAGGAAGCTTTTCATGGCCGTTGCCATCGACCAACCGGTTGCCGACTTCGAAGCACCCGCCACCAGCGGGCAAACCGTCAACCTCGCCAGTCTCAAGGGCAAGCAGGTGGTGATCTACTTCTACCCCAAGGACAGCACGCCTGGCTGCACGACCCAGGGCCAGGGCTTCCGTGATCAGCTCGAGGCGTTCAAGGCGGCCAATACCGAAGTGTTCGGTGTGTCTCGCGACAGCCTCAAGTCCCATGAGAACTTCAAGGCCAAGCAGGCTTTCAACTTCGAGCTGATCAGCGACAAGGAAGAAGCGCTGTGCCAGCTGTTTGATGTGATCAAGCTGAAGAAGCTGTATGGCAAGGAGTACATGGGGGTGGATCGCAGCACTTTCCTGATTGATAAGGACGGTGTGCTGCGCCAGGAGTGGCGTGGTGTGAAGGTGCCGGGGCATGTGGATGCGGTGTTGGCGGCGGCTCAGGCCTTGAATAAAGCGTGACCCTTGAAAAGATCGCAGCCTTCGGCAGCTCCTACAGAGAAATTTGCGAGCTCCTGTAGGAGCTGCCGAAGGCTGCGATCTTTTACAGTTTAAAGCAGCGGCGCCACCACCGGCTCCTTGCGCGGCCACGCATCCAACACGGCCTTGAACAGCGTCGCCAGGGGGATCGCAAAGAACACCCCCCAGAAGCCCCACAACCCGCCAAACAACAACACTGCGCAGATGATCGCTACCGGATGCAGGTTCACCGCTTCCGAGAACAGCAGCGGCACCAGCACGTTGCCGTCCAGCACCTGGATGATGCCGTAGACTGCCATCAGGTAGATGAACTGATCGCTCCAGCCCCACTGGAACAGCGCAATCAGCAAGACCGGCACCGTCACCACCACGGCGCCGACGTAGGGCACAACCACCGAGACGCCGACCAGCAACGCCAGTAGCGCTGCGTAGTTGAGGCCCAGCACCACGAAGCCGATGTAGGTCGCACCGCCGCAAATGAAAATCTCGATGACCTTGCCGCGGATGTAATTGGCAATCTGCCGGTTCATTTCATGGGCCACGCGGGTGATCAGCGCCCGCTCCCGAGGGAGATAGCCGCGGACCCATTCGCCGATCATTTCCCGGTCCTTGAGGAAAAAGAACACCAGGATCGGCACCAGGACCAGGTAGATCATGATGTTCACCAGCAGCGGCAGGCTCGACAGCGAGAACGTCAGCGCCCACTGGCCGAAATTGCCGATCTCGCCCCGTGCCACTTCAATCGCCCGTAACACCTGCTCGTCCGATACCAGATGCGGGTAGCGTTCCGGCAGCAGCAACAGCAACGACTGCCATTTGGCGAGCATGCCGGGCAGCTCGTTGAACAGGGTGATCAGCTGGTGCCAGAGCAACGGCACCACGACGACGATAAACACCAGTAACACACCCATGAACAGCGCGAACACCAGGCCCACCGCAGCGGCGCCGGGTACGCGCAGGCGTTCAAGCGTTACCACCAGGCCCTGCATCAAATAAGCCAGCACCATGCCTGCAAGCACAGGCGCGAGCATCCCGCCCAGGGTCAGGACTGCGGTAAATGCCAGGAACAGCAGCACCGCCAGCACCACGGCTTCTTCGTCGGAGAAATAGCGCTGAATCCAGTCGCGTAACACTTTGAACATCAAAAATCCTTAAGAAACGAACCCAACGCAATTCAGGCTTTTTTCAACCAGTAGCGGTACACGCCTGCTTCATCTTCTTCGCGAAGCAGCGTATGACCGGCCAATCGGGCAAAGGTGCGAAAGTCGCGCTGCGACCCCGCATCCGTGGCGATGACCTTGAGTACTGCGCCGCTGGCCAGGCGATTAAGTTCGAGCTTGGCCTTGAGCAGCGGCAACGGGCAACTCAGGCCGCTGGCGTCCAGCTCGGCATCATGGGCTACAGCTTCAGTCATTGCATCACTCCGGGTCTGGCGGTTGAACGGCTTAGAATATCTGGTCCGAAGGCAAGTGTCCGGCTACAGTAAGGTCTTTGTCGACTAAGGCTTTGTGCATGACCTTTCTGCGCCCTACCCTGCTGACGCTCGCTTGCCTGCTCGCCTCACCGGGCTTCGCCGACGACCTGCCGTCACTCGGCGACGCCAGTTCTGCCATCGTCTCGCCGCAACAGGAATACCAGCTGGGCCGCGCCTGGCTCGCCCTATTGCGCAGCCAGGTCTCGCAACTCAACGACCCGCAGCTCAAGGATTACGTCGAATCCAGCGTTTATCGCCTGGTGGAAACCAGCCAGGTGAATGACCGGCGCCTGGAGTTCATCCTGATCAACAGTCCGCAGCTCAACGCCTTTGCGGCGCCCGGCGGGATTATCGGGGTCAACGGTGGCCTGTTCCTCAATGCCCAGACCGAAGGCGAATACGCCTCGGTCCTCGCGCACGAATTGGCTCACTTGTCGCAGCGCCATTTCGCCCGTGGCGTTGAAGCGCAACAGCGCATGCAGGTGCCCATGATGGCCGCGCTGCTGGCCGGGATCGTGATCGCTGCAGCCGGTGCCGGCGATGCCGGGATCGCCGCAATTGCTGGCAGCCAGGCGGCGGCGATCCAGGAACAGCGCCGCTTTTCCCGCCAGAACGAACAGGAAGCCGACCGCATCGGCATTCTCAATCTGGAAAAAGCCGGTTACGACCCGCGCTCGATGCCCAGCATGTTCGAGCGCCTGGGGCGCCAGTACCGCTTCGACGCCAAGCCCCCGGAATTCCTCCTGACTCACCCGGTCACCGAATCGCGCATCGCCGATACCCGTAACCGGGCCGAGCAGGCTAAAGCCGGCGGCATCGAAGATACGCTGCGCTACCAGCTGATTCGTGCCCGCGTGCAACTGGTTTACGAAGAAACCCCGGGCCTGGGTGCCAAGCGTTTTCGTGCTCAGCTGGAAGAGAATCCGAAAAGCGACGTTGCCCGTTATGGCCTGGCAATCGCCCAGATCAAGGGCGGCCAGCTGAACGAAGCGCGGGAGAATCTCAAGCTGCTGCTGGCCAAGTCGCCCAACGAGATCATCTACAACCTGGCGCAAGTGGACCTGGACATCACCAACAATCGCCTGGCAGATGCCCAGGCGCGGGTGGACCGGATGCTTACCCAGTACCCCGGCAACTACCCGCTGAACCAGGTGCGCGTTGACCTGCTGCTCAAACAGAACCGCGCAGCCGACGCCGAGAAGGCGCTGGAAGGCCTGCTCAAGTCCCGCCCTGATGATCCGGACGTGTGGTACCAGGTGGCAGAAACCCGCGGCCTGTCGGGCAACATCATCGGCCTGCATCAGGCGCGTGCCGAGTACTTTGCACTGGTGGGCGACTATCGCCAGGCCATCCAGCAACTGGATTTCGCCAAGCGCAAGGCAGGCAGCAACTTCCCGCTGTCGTCGCGCATTGATGCGCGTCAGCGTGAGCTGATGGAACAGGAACGAATGGTCAAGGACATGATGGGCTAAGCGGCCCGAGCATCAATCTGCGCACATAAAAAAACCGCCTCTCTCGAGGCGGTTTTTCATTCAGCCAACAACCGGTGTTATTCCGCCAGCTTGAAGGTGATGAAGCTGGCACGACCCTGACGCAGGACTCGCATCGACACCGAACGGTTCTTCGGCAGCGCCTTGGCGATCTCGGTGAACTCCTTGGTGGAACCGATCGCCTGGTTGTTCAAGTGAGTGATCACATCATTGGGCTGCAAGCCGATCAGCGAAGCAGGACCGTCCTGGACTTCCTTGATGATCACGCCACCCTTGAGGTCGTAGGTTTTCTTCTGCTCGGCAGTCAGCTCGGCTACCGAGACACCCAGGCGATTGCTGCTGCGCTCGACGCCGGATTTAGCCAGGGTCTCCAGCTCTTTGCCTTCTTCCGGGATCGCGCCAACGATCAGTTCCACATTCTGGCGTTTGCCGTCACGGATCACTTCGAGGTTGGCCTTGGAACCGGCCTTCAGCGCGCCCACCAGGTGCGGCAGGTCCGCAGACATGACGATCGGTTGACCGTTCATGGTGAGGATCACGTCGCCGACCCGCAGGTCACCCTTGGCAGCAGGGCCGTCATCCTGGATCTGCGCAACCAGTGCTCCGGCCGGCTTATCCAGGCCAAACGACTCGGCAAGATCCTTGTTCACTTCCTGAATGACAACGCCCAGCCAGCCGCGGCTGACCTTGCCACCGCTTTTCAGCTGGTTGGACACATCCATGGCCACATCGATCGGGATGGCGAACGAAACGCCCATGAAGCCACCGGAGCGGGTGTAGATCTGCGAGTTGATCCCCACCACTTCACCGTTAAGGTTGAACAGCGGACCACCGGAGTTACCCGGGTTGATCGGCACGTCGGTCTGGATGAATGGCACATAGTTTTCGTTCGGCAGGCTGCGACCAATGGCGCTGACGATGCCTTGGGTCACGGTGTGGTCAAAGCCGAACGGCGAACCGATGGCAACCACCCACTGGCCAGCCTTCAGGTCCTGCGACTTGCCCAGTTTCAGAACCGGCAGGTCCTTGCCTTCGATCTTCAGCAGGGCCACGTCGGAACGTGGATCGGTGCCGACCAGCTTGGCTTTCAATTCGCTACGATCGGCAAGACGCACGAGAATCTCGTCGGCATCGGCGATCACGTGGTTATTGGTGAGGATGTAGCCGTCAGACGAGATGATGAACCCCGAGCCCAGGGATTGCGCCTGCTGGCGATCGCCCCTTGGCGAGCGCGGCGAGCGTGGCTGCGGCATGCCGCGTTCAAAAAACTCGCGCAGCATGGGCGGCAGGCCTTCGAGGTCGGGCATGTCCTCGGCAGATACTTTGCGGTCCGGCAATTTTTGCGTGGTACTGATGTTGACCACAGCGGGCGAGGCTTGCTCGACCAGTTGGGTAAAGTCAGGCAACTCGACCGCCTGTACGGCGACGGCCTGCCCGAGCACCAGCACAGTGGCGACAATGGAAAGGTAAGACTTCAAGCGTGGTATCGACATACGGCTCCCGTTACAACGAGCATGATTAAGCGATATGGAGCAAGGAACACCGGGAAAGATACGCCGGTATTTTTGTTCCGGGAACAACAAACAAGGCCAGAGCCGAGAGGCTGTGACCTATAAAAAATTCTGGAGTGTTTTGCAAACTGAAATGCTCACGAAACATTTCGCTATCGACTCACTACTTGGCTGCAGTGGCATCAGTGCGCATGGACAGCGCGATTCGCTCAGCGGTGCCAATCGGAATCTCACCGACGACCGTTACCATGATTTCGCCCTCAGGCGTGGTCAAGCGCCGCGAAACCGCCACAGTAGGCCCCAACTGCGTGCGTGTGTCAGTCACGGTTGCACCGTTCAGAGGTTCCAGGAATACCGAAAATCGAGACAGGCCGTCGTCATACATCAGGCTGCTGACCTGAGTCTTCGTCTGGAGATCCTTGTGTGCAGAGCTGCTGACCAGTTCAAACCCAGGCGGCAACCAATCCGAACGCCAGGCTTGCGCAACGTTCGCTGCAGAAGTCTTGTCGCCATCGGCGACAATCATCTTGCAGTCGGCGCCCGCTTGCAAATCACTGTCGGAAGGTACGTCGGAAGTATTGAGCTGGGTGAACTGGAAGCGTTCCAGCAACTGCCCCTTATCATTCAACAACAATGATTTGAGTGGCAGGCCGGTTTCCTTATCAAGATGCAGCTCGAAACCGTAGCGATGCTGATCCCGCGGCGTCAGCGCAACAATCACTGCTGGACGCCCGGCCACACGCGATTTGCCGATCACGGCAATTTCATACCAGTTCTTGAGCTTTTGTGGATCAAGTGCACGAGCAGCAGACTTGGAGGATTCCCCAAGCCCTGCAATCAGGGTGCCGCTGACGCATTGAGTACGCCCATCAACACGTACGACTTCCTGAGCCGAGCCGTCGAGCTGGAGTAGACGCTCGCGGACCTTGCCATCCTGGACACGATGCCAGATGTTGTGGGTAGAAAAACTACCGTTACGCTCGTAGACAAAAGTACCGTTAAAGCTTTGCATCTGCTCGGCATGGCCCAGCCGGGTCAACCAGTCCTGGGCTTCATCCGCGTGGGCTGGAACAATGAACCAGCCACTGAGCAGAAGCGAAAGTAGAGGTATGGCGCGCATGATCCTCCTTAACGGTTTTCCAGGCTTGCTGCACGAGCGTATGGCAGTGCGCTTTCAGTACCTTTTAACGCAGCTTCCTGAGCGTGTTGGCGCAGGTAGGTCGGCAGACGCTGGTCGTGCCAGCCTGGCTGACCTTGCAGCACGCCATTGGCCATAGGGCCATTCGCTTCAGAACTTTCACTATAGCCTGCCAATACCGCTGGGCCTTTGACCTGAGGAACGGCCAAGCCAGGCTGGTTGGACTGCTGTGCCAATTCCACACCGGCGATCTCGTCCTGGTTGTACAGGCGAACACCGGCCAGAACGGCCACGGTCACGGAGGCAGCTACTGCCAGGCGACCCAGGCTACGCCATGGACCACGGGTGGCTTTTGCCGGTACGGTTTCGTCAGCCAAGGCTGCCGAGACGGCCGCCGCAATATCCAGGCGTGGAAGCAGCAGATCCTTGTGCATGACTGCCCGAGCGATTTGATAACGAGCCCAGGTTTCACGGGTTTCAACATCGTCGAAGGCATTCAACACCCGACGCAATTCCAGTTCGTCCGCTTCGTTATCCATCACTGCGGACAGCGATTCCTGCAGGGCTTCACGACTCATGGCGTTCCTCTCTTGGCTGTCGCCGCTGTCTTTAGTTTTCCTGCAACAACGGCTGCAGGGCTTTATCGATGGCTTCCCGAGCGCGAAAAATCCGGGAGCGCACGGTACCCACCGGACATTGCATGACTGCTGCAATGTCCTCGTAACTCAGACCATCGAATTCACGTAAAGTTAAGGCCGTACGCAAATCTTCTGGCAGTTGCTGGATGGTCCGATGGACGGTGCCTTCGATCTCATCCCGCAGCAATGCGCGTTCTGGGGACTCGAGATCCTTCAGGCCATGATCGCCATCGTAGAACTCTGCATCTTCGGAACTGACATCGCTATCCGGCGGCCGGCGGCCGCGTGAAACCAGATAGTTCTTCGCCGTGTTAATGGCGATGCGGTAAAGCCACGTGTAAAACGCGCTGTCTCCGCGAAAATTACCAAGTGCACGGTACGCCTTGATAAAGGCTTCCTGTGCCACATCCTGGGCTTCATGGGTGTCGTGCACGAAACGCACGATCAACCCGAGAATTTTGTGCTGATACTTCAGCACCAGCAGATCGAAAGCTCGCTTGTCGCCACGCTGAACGCGCTCGACCAGCTGCTGATCCTCTTCCTGGGTTAGCATGAACACTCCTCGATAAGCTCGAAGGAGGCTTGCATAACTAAACGACCAGACTTGCAAACATAGACTCGGGCTTTTCGCAAAAGTTCTCCCCCTCCAAGCAAGTTTCCTGCGGGCTCTGATTTGGCACGCACGAAAAGCGCAGCGCGGGTCAACCCGGCTGCGCGAATAATCTTGTCGCCGGATTCACGTGGCAGGCCTCTGAACACAGATCCTGCACTGAAGCCGACACTGTCCCTTGAATCGGGCAACGGTCTATTGATCTTGGCACTTTGGCAAAAGTTCCAATTATTTATAGCCTTGCACCAACAGCAATGGGCGAATTCGAGCAGAAAACGACTGTTAAATCCACGATACAGTCATGCTGTCGCCGAACCGGTGAAAAAACCATCCGACGAAGCGTCCGACTTTTCCTGTCATCGTAGTTTCACAATGCCATGCCGCCTCGGCTATTGTGCCGCTCCCCCCCTCTATATACTAGTGGGCTGTGTGGCTGCCTTGACTTGCCGTTGCGGAGTCTTGCGCCAACCCCGACTCGGGTCGCTTTGTGCGGAATTCTGAAATGAGCCAACAGTTTCAACACGATGTTCTGGTAATAGGCAGCGGCGCTGCAGGCTTGAGCCTGGCGCTGACCTTGCCTGGTGATTTGCGCATCGCCGTTTTGAGCAAGGGCGACCTCGCCAACGGCTCGACATTCTGGGCCCAGGGCGGGGTCGCTGCAGTGCTGGACGATACCGATACTGTCGAATCCCACGTTGATGACACCCTCAACGCCGGCGGCGGGTTGTGCCATGAAGATGCCGTGCGTTTTACCGTCGAGCACAGCAAGGAAGCCATTCAATGGCTGATCGACCAGGGCGTGCCCTTTACCCGTGACGAGCAGTCGGGCACTGAAGATGGCGGATTTGAATTCCATTTGACCCGCGAAGGCGGTCACAGCCATCGGCGCATCATCCACGCCGCCGATGCAACCGGCGCTGCAATTTTCCGCACCCTGCTCGCCCAGGCCCGGCAAAGACCGAACATTGAACTGCTGGAACAGCGGGTGGCGGTCGACCTGATCACCGAAAAACGCCTGGGCCTGGCCGGCGATCGCTGCCTGGGTGCCTACGTGCTCAACCGCGGCACCGGGGAAGTCGACACCTACGGTGCGCGGTTTGTGATCCTCGCGTCTGGCGGTGCCGCCAAGGTCTATCTCTACACCAGCAATCCCGATGGCGCCTGCGGTGACGGGATTGCAATGGCGTGGCGCTCGGGCTGCAGGGTGGCCAACCTGGAGTTCAACCAGTTCCATCCGACTTGCCTGTATCACCCGCAAGCCAAGAGCTTTCTGGTGACCGAAGCCCTGCGCGGCGAAGGTGCGCACCTGAAACTGCCCAACGGCGAACGTTTCATGCAGCGTTTCGACCCGCGTGCCGAACTCGCGCCCCGGGACATCGTGGCACGGGCCATCGATCATGAAATGAAGCGCCTGGGGGTGGACTGCGTCTACCTGGACATCAGCCACAAGCCGGAAGCGTTCATCAAGAGCCACTTCCCGACAGTCTACGAACGCTGCCTCGAATTCTCCATCGACATCACCAAACAGCCGATCCCCGTGGTACCGGCTGCGCACTACACGTGCGGCGGGGTGATGGTCGACCAGCACGGTCGCACCGATGTCCCGGGCCTGTATGCCATCGGCGAAACCAGCTTCACCGGGCTGCACGGCGCTAACCGCATGGCCAGCAACTCGCTGCTGGAATGCTTTGTGTACGCACGGTCAGCGGCGGCGGACATTATCGAACAGTTGCCTGCAGTATCGATCCCGATCGACCTGCCGGTCTGGGATGCCAGCCAGGTCACCGATTCGGACGAGGACGTGATCATTGCGCACAACTGGGATGAACTGCGCCGTTTCATGTGGGACTACGTCGGCATCGTGCGCACCAACAAGCGTCTGCAGCGCGCCCAGCACCGGGTACGTTTGCTGCTTGATGAAATCGACGAGTTCTACAGCAACTATAAAGTCAGCCGGGACCTGATCGAGTTGCGCAACCTGGCCCAGGTGGCCGAGCTGATGATCCGCTCGGCCATGGAACGCAAGGAAAGCCGCGGCCTGCACTACACGCTCGATTACCCGAACCTGTTGCCGGTGGCGCTGGACACTATTCTGGTGCCGCCCACCTACGTCGACTGAACCTCAACCGCACCCGCAGGCGGCGGTGCACATCTACCGCCTGCGAATCCCGGGGTACGCACACTGATCGGACCCTTCTCTCGCCTCGCAGGCGAAAGCGCAACACCACGATCAGTGGCAGCGCCAGGCTGTCCGGGCGCAACTGCACCGGCTGCCAGCCCCTGGCCTCATTCCACAACTGCCAGCCATCGGCATCTCGACGCAGCCCGCGAAACGCCTGGGGATGACTCAACAGAATCTGCCTAGGCAAGACCCACGCACCGTGGGCCACGCACAGCAGCACCCCAAGCGCAGTGGCCCAGAGTGGAATGGAGAGCAGGAACAACGAAACCAGCGCGAGCAGCTGCGCCAGCAGATAGGCCGCCAGCAGCTGCCGTGAGGCGTGCCAGCGGCATTCAAACAGGTTACTTGGGCTGGACACGATCCAGGATCATCCGGACCATGCGCTGCAGCTCCGGGTCTTCCGATTCAGCGCGTTCCATGAACCAGCCGAACATGTCCTGGTCTTCACACTCGAGCAACCGGACGTAGCAGTCGCGGTCGACTTGGTTCAGATGCGGATAAACCTCTTTGACGAAGGGCACCAGCAACACGTCAAGTTCAAGCATGCCGCGGCGGCTGTGCCAGTAGAGGCGATTGAGTTCAACATTTTCGACCATGGAGCGCTCCTCAAATAGGCCGCAAGTATACAGCCCCATGCCCGGCGGGACACTCGGCTTTGGTCGGGCGCGATCAGGCTTTTGTAAACTACCCATTTCGAGGGCACACCCTTATGATGTCCTCCAGACTCTTTACCCTGCGATGACTCATGGCCGATTCTGCTTTTTTCTGCACCCTGTCTCACGAAGGCGTACTCGCGGTCCGAGGCGCGGACGCCAGTAAATTCCTGCAAGGCCAGTTGACCTGCAACCTCAACTACCTGAGTGATACCCAGGCCAGCCTGGGCGCGCGCTGCACGCAAAAAGGCCGGATGCAATCGAGTTTCCGCATCCTGCTGGAAGGTGACGGCGTGCTCATGGCCATGGCGAGCGAACTGCTGGAGCCGCAGTTGGCGGACCTTAAAAAATACGCCGTGTTTTCCAAATCCAAATTGACCGACGAAAGCGCCGCCTGGGTCCGCTTTGGCCTGGAGCATGGCGACGCTGCACTGAACGCGCTGGGTCTAGACCTGCCGGCAGTCACCGACAGTGTCGCGCGCCACGGCGGTCTCGTCGCCATCAGGGTTTCGCCTGACCGCGCCGAACTCTGGGTGGCTGCCAATCAGGCCGCTGCCGTGAAGCAACAGCTGGCTGCCGTACTGGCTGAAGGCGAACTCAATCAATGGCTGCTGGGCCAGATTCGCGCCGGGATTGGCCAGGTCATGGCGGGCACCCGCGAGCTGTTTATCCCGCAGATGCTGAACCTGCAAGCCATCGGTGGGGTGAGTTTCAAGAAAGGTTGCTACACCGGCCAGGAAATCGTCGCGCGCATGCAGTACCTGGGCAAGCTAAAGCGCCGCCTGTATCGCCTGCAACTGAGTGGCGATGCATTGCCGGAGCCCGGCGCGCCGCTGTTTTCCCCCAGCCACGCCAGCGCCATAGGCGAAGTGGTGATCGCGGCACAGGCAGGCCAAGACATTGAACTACTGGCCGTATTGCAGGCCGAAGCAGCGGAAGGTGGTGATGTTCACCTGGGCAGCCTCGAAGGGCCTGCCCTGACCTTGCTTGACCTGCCTTACGAGCTGGATCGCGACCGCGAAATCCAGCGCTAAAGGCAGCACCTCTCGCAATACCCTCCTGGATAGACGAAATGAGCAAGCTGGCGGAAAAGGTCCAACAGGATTTGGTTGCGGCCATCGACAACGATGACCTGGTTCTGCCTACGTTGCCCGAAGTGGCCTTTCAGATTCGCAAGGCTGCCGAAGACCCGGAAATCAGTGTCAGTGCCCTCGGCAAGGTGATTGGCCGCGATACGGCGTTGTCGGCGCGCCTGATCAAGGTGGTCAACAGCCCGTTGCTGCGCGCCACTCAGGAAGTCACTGACCTGCACACGGCGATCACCCGCCTGGGCGTCAACTACAGCAGCAACCTCGCGATTGGCCTGGTCATGGAGCAGATCTTCAACGCCCGTTCCGAGGTGGTCGAGCAGAAAATGCGCGAAGTCTGGCACAAGAGCCTGGAAATCGCCGGCGTCAGCTATGCACTGTGCCGTCGCTATACCCAACTCAAGCCAGACCAGGCCGCTCTTGGCGGGCTGGTGCACCAGATCGGCGTGCTGCCGATCCTGACGTATGCCGAAGATCACAATGAGTTGCTGGCCGACGCGGTGAGCCTCAATCACGTCATCGACCAGATCCATCCGCTGATCGGCGAAAAGTTGCTCAAGGTCTGGGATTTTCCCGAGAAGCTGGTGCAGATTCCCCGGCTATACTTGGATCTGCAGCGCGACTCCGAACGCCTGGACTATGTCGACCTGGTGCAGGTCGCCAGCTTGTACTGCCACAAGAACAGCAATCACCCGCTCTCGCGAGTCGATGCCCTTGAAGTGCCGGCGTTCCGGAAAATGGGGATTGACCCGCAGAACGAGACGCTGTGCAGGGATCTGGAAGAGTCGCGGTCGATGTTTTACTGAGCCTTGTGCTCAGTAACCCTGGGGCCACTGCGCAACCTTTATCCCGCGACGAAACTCACCCGAACCTTCAAGCCCGCGTGCTCGCCATCGTGCAGACTGATTTGTGCCAGGTGCGCACGGCAGATCTCACCGACAATCGCCAGGCCCAGTCCCGACCCGGCGACTTGCTGATTGCGTCGGTAAAATCGTTCGAATACCCGCTCACGCTCTTCAAGGGGAATTCCCGGTCCATCGTCCTCGACCTCCAGCACCGCCGGCGCAGTGACCCGCAGAATCACATTGCCGCCCGATGGCGTGTGGGCCAGCGCGTTGTCTACCAGATTACTCAGCAGCTCGTTCAACAGCGTGGGTTCGCCGCGCAACCACACCGGTTCGTCTGCTTCCAGGGCCAGCGCCACCCCGCGAGCATGGGCCAGAGGCGCCATGGCCATGCCCAGCTCCCGGGCCAGCTGGCTGAGATCGAGCAACTGCGCACCGCCCTCGGCGATCGCCCGGGCGCCGTTCTCCACCCTGGCCAGTGACAGCAGCTGGTTCGCCAGATGGGTCAGGCGGTCGGTGCCCTGGGCTGCGGTTTCCAGGGTGCTGCGCCAGGTTTGCGGTTCGGTTGCCCGCAAGCCCAGTTCCAGACGTGCCTTGAGCGCCGCCAGCGGAGTGCGCAATTCGTGCGCGGCATCGGCGATAAATTGCGCCTGGCGCTCGAACTGCCCGCGCAGGCGTTCGGTGAAATGGTTGAGCGCGCGCACCAGCGGCCATAATTCGTGCTGCACCTCCACCAGTGGCAGTGGCCGCAAATCGTCCGGCTGACGCTCTTCCACGGCAGTGCGCAAGCGTTCCAGGGGCCGCAGCGCAGCGCTGACGGCAAACCACACCATCAACAGCGCTCCGATTGCCAGCATGCCCAGGCGCAGCAGGGTGTCCGCCGCGAGGCTGCGGGCCATGTCGACCCTGGCTTCATCGGTTTCCGCGACCCGAATCTCCGCCATGCCGTTCATGTTCGGCTCGCTGACCGGCTTGAGCAGGCTGACTACGCGAACATTCTGGCCCTGATACTTGGCGTTGTAGAACCGCGCAAGCGCCGGGTAATCGTCGGTGCGCGGGGTACCCGGGGGCGGTGGAGGAAGGTTTTCATAGCCGGAGATCAGTTTCTGGTTGATGTCGTTGACCAGGTAGAAAATTCGCCCGGCGCTGTCGTAGGCGAAGGTATCGAGCGCCACATAGGGCACGTCGGCGCTGAGGGTGCCGTCGACCTGGGAGACCCCCGCAGCGATGGTTCGCGCCGAGGCCAGCAAGGTGCGGTCATAGGCCGTATCGGCGGCCTCGCGACCATTCCAGTAAGCGCTCAATCCACTGGCCAGCATCAACACCACCAGCAACAGCGCCAGGTTCCACAACAACCGCCAGCGCAGGCTGCTGGGCTTATGCATCGCGGCTTTCCAGCAAGTACCCGAGGCCGCGGAAGGTCACGATGGCGACCGACTGGCCGTCGAGTTTCTTGCGCAGGCGGTGCACGTAGATTTCGATCGCGTCGGGGCTGGCTTCCTCGTCCAGGCCGAATACCTGGGAGGCCAGTTGCTCCTTGCTCATCACCCGCCCCGGCCGGGCAATCAGCGCCTCGAGCACCGCCTGTTCACGGGAGGTCAGGGTGAGTAATTCCTCGGCGAGGGTGAAGCGTCGAGTGTCCAGGTCATAGGAGAGCACACCGCAAGTCTGCTGGCGCTCGCCACCCAGCACGCTGCGGCGCAGCAGGGCCTTGACCCGTGCCTCAAGCTCGGTCAGCTCAAAGGGCTTGGCCAGATAATCGTCGGCGCCCAGGTTGAGGCCATGCACCCGATCCTTGACGTCACTACGGGCCGTCAACATCAGCACCGGCAGGTTCTTGCCCCGGGAGCGCAGGCGCGCCAACACCTCGAAGCCATCCATGCGTGGCAACCCGACGTCAAGGATCGCCATGGCGTAGTCCTCGCTGCTCAGTGCCAGGTCTGCGGCCACGCCATCGTGTAGTACGTCCACGGTCAGCCCCGTGCTTTTCAGCGCCTGGGCGACACTTTCGGCAAGCTGCAAGTGGTCTTCGACGAGCAGAACACGCATGGATCTTTACCTCATTCAGGGATGGTCGACGCCATTCTTTGGCGCGAAGTTTACAGCCCGATCCGGCGCTGTGAAGCAGCAAAACCGTGAAAGCACGCTGAAAGGTTGGCGAAAGGTTGGCCCGTTACAGTCGGCCGACGGATGGTTTCGACTGCAAACCATCCCCCTTGCTTTGAAATGTAGCTCCCGAAAAACGCCTTGAAGCGTTTTCGCCAATAAGAACAATAAACGAGGTACTGCACCATGCCGTCTACACGCCGCCAGGCTGACCTGTCTCGTCCCATCCTTCGCTCCCCAACGCTTATCGACGCCATTTGCATGGTGCGAAATTGCTTCGCCTGAATCATTCCAAAAACAATAACTCCCCTGGAGACACCATGAATCGATCACTGCGCCGTTTCGCCCTCGCCGCCAGCTGCATGCTCTTTGCTGGACAAATCATGGCCGAGCCCAAGCGCCCGGAATGCATCGCCCCCGCCTCGCCCGGCGGCGGTTTTGACCTGACGTGCAAGCTGGTACAGAGCGCCCTGGTGAACCAGAAACTGCTGAGCAAGCCGATGCGCGTGACCTACATGCCCGGCGGAGTCGGCGCAGTGGCGTACAACGCGGTGGTTGCCCAGCGCCCGGCCGATGCCGGCACGCTGGTGGCGTGGTCAAGTGGTTCCCTGCTGAACCTGGCCCAGGGCAAGTTTGGTCGTTTCGACGAGAGCGCGGTGCGCTGGCTGGCGGCGGTCGGTACCAGCTATGGCGCGATCGCAGTGAAAAGCGATTCGCCCTACAAGACCCTCGACGATCTGGTCCAGGCGCTGAAAAAAGACCCGAGCAAGGTAGTGATCGGCTCCGGCGGCACCGTGGGCAGCCAGGACTGGATGCAGACCGCGCTGATCGCCAAGGCCGCCGGGATCAACCCGCGCGACCTGCGTTACGTGGCCCTCGAAGGTGGCGGTGAAATCGCCACGGCGTTGCTGGGCGGGCATATCCAGGTCGGCAGCACCGACATCTCCGACTCCATGCCGCACATCCAGAGCGGCGACATGCGCCTGTTGGCGGTGTTCTCCGAGAAGCGCCTGGACGAGCCGGAAATGAAAGACATTCCGACCGCCAAGGAGCAAGGCTACGACATCGTCTGGCCAGTGGTTCGCGGCTTCTACCTCGGGCCGAAGGTCAGTGACGAGGATTACGCCTGGTGGAAAGACGCCTTCGACAAACTGCTGGCGTCCGATGAGTTCGCCAAGCTGCGCGATCAGCGTGAACTCTTCCCCTTCGCCATGACCGGCCCCGAGCTGGACACCTACGTGAAGAAGCAGGTCGCGGACTACAAAGTGCTGGCCAAAGAGTTCGGCCTGATCCAGTGATCGTCCTTGTCTAGCGGTTGCGACCCCGCCCCGGGGTCGCAGCCAAGGAGTTTCCCATGCTCTTACAACGCATTTTTGCTGCGGTGCTGTTGCTGGCCTGCGTCGGCCTGGCACTGATGGCATGGCCATATCAGGCCGCTTTTTCCTACGAGCCGGTCGGCCCACGGGCCTTTCCCCTGCTGATGCTCGGGCTGATGGGCTTGGGCCTGCTGTACATGCTGTTCCGTCCGACGCCGATCGTACACAGCGACGATGACCCTAAGCTCGATCGCGAAACCCTGAACAAGATCGGCATCTGCATCGTGCTGCTGCTGATCTTCGCCGGCCTGTTCGAACCGCTGGGCTTCATCCTTAGCAGCATCCTGATCGGTATTCCGATGGCTCGCCTGTACGGCGGTCGCTGGTGGCCGAGCATCGTGGTGACGACGCTGATGAGCGTTGGTCTCTACCTGCTGTTCGACAAGTTGATGGACGTGCCGTTGCCACTGGGCCTGCTCGACGTTCTGGAGAACTGATATGGATACTTTTGGCTATTTGGGCCAGGGGTTCGGCGTCGCGCTGAGCCCGTATAACCTGGTGACTGCACTGTGTGGCACCCTGATAGGCACCGTCGTCGGCCTGTTGCCGGGCCTGGGCCCGATCAACGGCGTGGCCTTGCTGATCCCGATCGCGTTCGCCCTCGGCCTGCCGCCGGAGTCGGCGCTGATCCTGCTCGCGGCGGTGTACCTGGGTTGCGAATACGGCGGCCGGATCAGCTCGATCCTGCTGAACATCCCGGGTGAGGCCTCCACCGTGATGACCACCCTCGACGGTTACCCGATGGCGCGCAAGGGCCTGGCCGGCGTTGCACTGTCGCTCTCGGCGTGGAGTTCTTTCATCGGCGCGTTCATCGCCACCTGCGGCATGGTGTTGTTCGCGCCGCTGCTGGCGAAATGGGCAATTGCCTTCGGCCCGGCGGAATACTTCGTCCTGATGGTGTTCGCGATTGTCTGCCTCGGCGGCATGGCTGGCGACCGACCGTTGAAGACGTTTATTGCGGCACTGATCGGCCTGTTCCTGTCGACCGTCGGCATCGACGCCAACAGCGGTGTGTACCGGTTCACCGGGGATAACATCCACCTGACCGATGGCATTCAGTTCGTGGTGCTGGTGCTGGGCCTGTTCTCCATCAGCGAAATCCTGCTGCTGCTGGAAAAAACCCACCGCGGCCAGGAAGCGGTAAAAGCCACCGGGCGCATGATGTTCAACTTCAAGGAAGCGTCGGCGGTGTTCGCGGTGAACATCCGGTGCGGCCTGCTTGGCTTCATCATGGGCGTGCTGCCAGGTGCCGGGGCCACCCTCGCCAGCGCCGTGGCCTACATGACCGAAAAACGCATTGCCGGGGCCAAGGGTACGTTCGGCCAGGGCGACATGCGCGGCCTGGCGGCACCGGAAACGGCCATCGGTGCTTCGGCCTGCGGCGCGCTGGTGCCGATGCTGACCCTGGGTGTTCCCGGCTCAGGCACCACGGCCGTGATGATCGGCGCCCTGTCGCTGTACAACATCACCCCAGGCCCGCTGCTGTTCCAGCAACAGCCAGACATCGTCTGGGGGCTGATCGCGTCACTGTTCGTCGCCAACATCATGCTGGTGATCCTCAACATCCCGATGATCCGCATATTCACCCGCATCCTTGCCGTGCCGAACTGGGCACTGGTGCCGGTGATCGCCATCATTACCGGGATCGGCGTCTACGCGGTGCACGCCACCACCTTCGACCTGTTCCTGATGATCGCCATCGGCATCTTCGGCTACATCCTGCGCAAGCTGGACTTCCCGCTGTCGCCGGTACTGCTGGGGTTCATCCTCGGCGGTTTGATGGAGCAGAACCTGCGTCGCGCCCTGTCGATCTCCAACGGAGCGCTGGAAATCCTCTGGTCCAGCCCGATCACCTTCGGGGTGTGGATACTGACGGCGCTGATGCTGTTGATGCCGTTGCTGCGGATCTGGCGCAAACGTTCGGTCGCTCGTCGCGCAGTCGCCGATGCCTGATCGAGCACCCCTCAACGCCTGGTGGGGTACGCCGCTGGTTGGCGCGCTGGGCGGTTACCTCGCCAGTCTAGTGGGCTGGCCGCTGCCGTGGATGGTCGGCTCGCTGCTGGCGATCATCCTGGTGCGCTGCCTGACGCCGTGGCAGTTGGCAGAGATCCCTGGCGGGCGTAAATGCGGCCAGTGGATCATCGGCATTGGTATCGGCCTGCACTTCACCCCGCTGGTGATGGAGCAGGTGCTGAGCCACTTCGGCCTGATATTTTTTGGCGCACTGGTCACCAGTCTGTCCGCCGTGGTCGGCGTCTGGCTGATGCGCCGGACGGGCGAAGATCGCGCCACCGCGTTCTTCTCCAGCATGCCCGGCGGCTCCGGCGAAATGGTCAACCTCGGTGCGCGCAATGGCGCAGTGTTGAGCCGTGTCGCTGCAGGGCAGAGTCTGCGAGTGCTGGTAGTGGTGCTGTGCGTACCAGCGGCATTCAAGTATCTGCTGGGTGACGGCGCACCGGTTTTCCATCCGGCGGCTGTCAGCTGGTGGTGGCTGGCCCTGCTCTTTCCGGCAGGCGCCATGGCCGCCTGGGTCTGGGATTTTCTGCGGCAACCCAACCCTTGGCTTTTCGGCCCGTTGCTGGTCACTTCGGCAGTGAGCATTGGCTGGGACCTGCACATCGGTTTACCCGATGGTGGCAGTCAGATCGGCCAATGGCTGATCGGCAGCGGACTGGGCTGCCACTTCAACCGGCAATTTTTCCGCCGGGCACCCTCGTTCATGGGCCGCACCTTGATAGCCACCGTGCTGACCATGCTGATCGCGACACTGGCGGCACTGGGGCTCAGTGCCTTGACCCATCTGGACTTGCGTTCGCTGACCCTGGGGATGATGCCCGGCGGGATTGCCGAGATGAGCCTGACTGCCGAGACCCTGCAGCTGTCGGTGCCACTGGTGACGGCGATGCAGGTGATGCGGTTGTTGTTTGTGCTGTTTCTGGCGGAGCCGTTGTTCAAGTACTGGAATCGCAATCCTGATTAGACCGGCGGCAACCGCCACTCGATGGGCGCTTCGCCGTTCTGTTCCAGAAACTTGTTGGTACGGCTGAAGTGCCCGCAACCGAGAAACCCGCGATAGGCCGACAAAGGCGACGGATGCACCGATGTCAGCACCAGGTGCTTGGTCGCATCGATCAGCTTCTGCTTGCTCTGGGCATGGGCGCCCCAGAGCATGAACACCAGATGCGGCTGATGGAGGCTGACCAGTTCAATGATCCGGTCGGTGAAAAACTGCCAGCCCTTGTCCTTGTGCGCATTGGCATTGGCGCGCTCAACCGTCATGGTGGTGTTGAGCATCAGCACGCCTTGATCGGCCCAGCTCTGCAAATAGCCGTGGTTGGGGATATCAATGTTCAGGTCGCGCTTGAGCTCTTTGTAGATGTTGACCAGCGATGGTGGCGCCGGCACGCCCGGTTGCACCGAGAAGCACAGGCCGTGGGCCTGACCCGGGCCGTGGTACGGATCCTGCCCGAGAATCACGACTTTGACTTTATCCAGGGGCGTCGAATTGAGCGCATTGAAAATCATCGGGCCAGGCGGATAGATCTCCTTGCCCGCCGCCCGCTCCTGCTGCAGGAAATTGCGCAACTCTGCCATGTAAGGCTGGTCGAACTCAGCACGCAGTGCCTCCTTCCAGCTCGGTTCGAGTTTGATACGGTCGTCAGCAGTCATGGTTACACCCGGCAAAAACAATGGGGGGAACCCTAAGAAGGCCGCTCACACTTGTCAATTGATCTGACGCAGATCCGGCACTTTCCTGCACAGCGATCATACTGAACGCTCAAATTCCTGATCGAGGTCACGATGAATCTGCACTTCGAAGAACTCACCGGTACCGACGGCGCACGCATCGGCGTGGCCACCCTGGATGCCGAAAAATCCCTGAATGCCCTGTCCCTGCCGATGATCAACGCATTGAGTCAGCAACTGGACGCCTGGGCCAAGGAGCCGCAAATCGTCTGCGTCCTGTTGCGCGGAAACGGTGCGAAGGCGTTCTGTGCCGGTGGCGAGGTGCGCAGCCTGGTGGAAGCCTGCCGCGCGCAACCGGGCGAAGTACCGCCCCTGGCCGCGCATTTTTTCGCGGCGGAATATCGCCTCGATTTCAACCTGCATACTTATCCCAAGCCACTGATCTGCTGGGGCCATGGTTACGTACTCGGTGGTGGCATGGGCCTGTTGCAAGGCGCAAGCCTGCGCATTGTTACGCCGAGCAGCCGCCTGGCAATGCCGGAAATCAGCATCGGCCTGTATCCGGACGTTGGCGCCAGCTGGTTCCTGTCGCGCCTGCCGGGCAAGCTCGGCCTGTTTCTAGGGCTGACAGGCGCGCACATGAATGCTCGCGATGCGATCGACCTCGACCTCGCTGACCGCTTCCTGCTCGATGAGCAACAGGAAGCGTTACTGGAAGGGCTGTTGCAGATCAACTGGCAGGAACAGACCGCCATGCAGCTCAACAGCCTGCTCAAGGCCTTGCAACAGCAAGCCCTGGCGCAGATGCCCGAGGCGCAATGGTTACCTCGCCGTCAGCAGATCGATGAGCTGCTGGATGTCAGTGACGTGCGCTGTGCCTGGAAAGCCATCAGCCAGCAGAGCGACCACAGCGACCCGCTGCTCAGCCGGGCTGCCAAGACCATGAGCGAAGGCTCGCCGCTGACTGCGCACCTGGTGTGGGAACAGATTGCCCGCGCGCGGCACATGTCGCTGGCGCAGGTATTCCAGATGGAATACACCCTGAGCCTGAACTGCTGCCGTCATCCGGAATTCAGTGAGGGGGTGCGGGCGCGATTGATCGAAAAGGACCAGAAGCCGCATTGGCACTGGCCTGATATCAATAATGTGCCGGAGGCGGTAGTCGATGCGCATTTCAAGAAGGTTTGGGAAGGGCGCCATCCGCTGGCGGATCTCTCGGAATACTGAAAACAATTGCAGGAGCCGATTTTCTGGCGGTGCCAGCAACGCTGGTATGCCCGTTTAACCCGAACGCTGGTATGCCCGTTTAACCCGTAGGAGTGTGTTGGATCCGATGCGCAGCAATTAAGATGGCGGTATATCAGACGCATGTAATTCGGGGGCGGTGTATCAGATACATCGTAGATTGCCGGCAATCCGTTGCCGGCAATCCGCTCCTTCGGGGTTTCAGCGGTTGCGGCCACCGCGGCCATCGTGATCACCGCGACCATTATGGTCGCCACGCCCACCGTGGCGTCCGCCGCCGCGATAGTCATTGTTGCCGCCGCCACGATTAGGTCCATCCCAGCCGTGCCGCTGTTGAGCCCGATAATCGGCCCGTGGTGACGAGTGGTAATAACGCGGTGCCGGCTGGTAGACCCGTGGCTGGTAATAATGCCGCGGAGTCGGCTGGTAATACCGCGCAGGCGGTGCGTAGTAGCGGCGCGGCTGGGTGTAATAACCGCCGCCTCCCGAGTAGTAAGTGCCGCCGGAATAGTAGGCAGGCGCGGGCGAGGTGTAGACCTCGGAACTGTAGTAGCTGCCTCCTCCATCGGAATAGGGCACGCAGGCGCCCACTGACAATCCCAACGCAGCAATCAGAAGAATTCGCAGTTTTATTCGAGAGAGCATGGCGGCCTCCTGGACCGCGAGTGAGCCACACCAGCGACGCTGGCAGGCGACAGTCAATTATTCGGTGACTGTCGATAGATCAGACATCGATTCCGGAATCTGGTGCGGCCTTGCAATACGTTGAAACATCTCGCCGATGAAAGGTTCGTCATCTATGGCCCAGGCCTTCCAGCATTTCGACGATGCACCTGCACCAACCCCGGTCGCCCGCAATGATCGCGCCAGGCTGGTGGTGGGCGGCGCTCAGCCATTGCGGTAGAGGTCTGGGAGTTGCCGAGCAGCGAACTGGGCTAGTTCCTCACCGGCATCCCGGCGCCTTTGGGCCTGGGTAAAGTGCAGTTGGCAGATGGCCGTTGGGAGAGCGGATTTATCTGTGAAAGTTATGGCCTGGAAGGCGCATTCGACATCAGCCATTGTGGCGGATGGCGTGCGTATCTGACCGATCGGCAGTGACCTCACGCTTCGCGAGCAAGCCCGCTCTTGCAGGAGCAAGGCTTGCCCGCGATGACACCCTCCCTGCCACCACCCGTCCTGATCCTTAGCAATTCACCCTGCAAATCCCAAAGTTATTTCCCCGCAGTGCCTTTAGAATGTTTTGCACCGGATCATTGCCAACGGAATTGCCATGCCGCTTCGCTCGCCGCTGTATTCGCAACGTTCATTGGTTTTCACCCTGATTGCCTTGCTCGGCGCCGGCTTCCTGGCCACGTCCTTGCTCAGCTATTACGCCTCGCGCGCGTCGATCCGCGACAGCATCGTCAACACCGAGCTGCCGCTGACATCGGACACCGTCTATTCGGAAATCCAGAAAGACCTGGTCCGGCCGATCCTGATTTCCTCGATGATGTCCCGCGACACCTTCATGCGAGACTGGGTGGTGGACGGCGAGCAGAACCCCGAGCAGATGACCCGCTACCTCAATGAAGTGATGACGCACTACGGTGCCTACACCGCGTTTTTCGTCTCCAACGCCAGCCTCACCTACTACCACGCCAAAGGCGTGCTCAAGCAGATCAAGGTCACCGAGCCCCGCGATGCCTGGTACTTTCGCGTGCGCGACATGGCCGAGCCCTACGAGATCAACGTCGATCCGGACCTGGCCAACAAGGACAACCTGACCTTCTTCATCAACTACAAGGTCTATGACTACAACAACCGATTCATCGGCGCAGCAGGCGTCGGCCTGACCGTCGATGCAGTGATCAAGCTGATCGACCGCTACCAGCAGCGCTATCAACGCAGCGTGTACTTCGTCGACACCTTCGGCCGCCTGGTGCTGACCGGCGCAGAAGGCGGGCCTCAAGGCGCGCACATCGGGCAGACCCTGAGCGAACTCGACAGCATGAAGAGCCTCGTCAGCCAACTGCCCAAACCCAACAGCGGCAGCTACGAGTACTCGGTCCAGGGCGAGGGCCATTTCCTCAACGTGCGGTTTATTCCGGAGCTCAACTGGTACCTGTTCGTCGAAAAGCGCGAAGACGGCGCACTGAGCGAAATTCGTCATTCGCTGTACCTCAATTTGCTGATCTGCCTGCTCGTCACCCTGATCGTGCTGGCCCTGCTGAACCGTGTGATCAAGCGCTACCAGCGCCGCATCCACGCCCAGGCCACCCTCGACAGCCTGACCGACCTGCCCAACCGCCGCGGCTTCGATCTGCTGGCCGCGCAAGCCATGCATGAAGCGCAGCGCGAGCCGAAACCGCTGACCGCGTTGCTGCTCGACCTGGACCACTTCAAGGCGTTGAACGACACCTATGGCCACCTCGCCGGCGACCAGGTACTGATCGGCTTTGCCCGGGACCTGGAAAGCTGCCTGCGCCATTCCGACATCGTCTGCCGCTGGGGCGGCGAAGAGTTCATTGTGTTGCTCAAAGACACCGATGGCGAGACTGGCCAGATGATCGCCGAGAAAATCCGCCGGCACGTCGAGCAGCAGGACTATGCCTATAACGGTCATTCGCTGAAGCTGACCGTGAGCATCGGCCTCACCACCCTGCAACCTGACGACACCTTGCACACATTGCTGTCCCGGGCGGATCATGCGATGTATCGGGCCAAGCAAACCGGCCGCAACCGCACCTGCATGCTGTCCCACTCAAGCAGTCCACACACCGTTCATGAATAAACCAGATACCTGCCCGGCCTGCGGTGCGCCCAACGATTGCACCCTGGCCGACCCGCGCACCGCCGCACGGGCCTGCTGGTGCTACGGCGTCAGCATCGACCCGGCAGTGCTTGAAGCCTTGCCCGCCGAACTGCGCAACGCCACCTGCCTGTGCCCCCGCTGCGCCGGCGTCGAGGCGCAACTGCAAGCAGGCGCCCGGCCGATCACGTAAGATACGCGGCCTTTTCCTGCCGACGCCCCGTCATGCGTGTAGACCGTTTTCTCAGCAATCTGCCGTGCTTCAACCGCAAGCAGGTGCGCCTGTTGCTGGTGGAAAAACGCGTGCGCATCGATGGCAGTATCGTCAGCGACCCGCACGCCGAAGTCCGCGAGTTCAGCCGGGTCGAAGTCGATGGCGCGGTGTTACAGCCTGGCAAGCCCGTGCGTCACTACATGCTGCACAAACCCCCTGGCTGCGTCAGCGCTACCCGCGACCCGGAGCACCCGACCGTCCTCGACCTGATCCACGAGCCGGACAAGGAGGACTTGCACATCGCCGGTCGCCTGGACTTCAACACCACCGGCCTGATGCTCATCACCAACGACGGCAGCTGGTCGCGGCGCCTGACCCAGCCCCAGACCAAACTGCCCAAGGTCTATTACGTCGAGACCGAGCAACTGATCGGCCCCGAATATGCGCGCAAGTTTACCGAGGGCCTGTACTTCGCGTTCGAAGACCTGACCACCCTGCCCGCCAACCTGGAGGTGCTTGGCCCCAGGTCGGCACGCCTGAGCATTGTCGAAGGTCGATATCACCAGGTGAAGCGCATGTTCGGCCACTTCGACAACAAAGTGCTGCGCCTGCACCGCGAGCGCATGGGGCCGCTGGTGCTCGACAGCGCGTTGAACCCGGGGGAATACCGCCCGCTGAATGCCCAAGAGATCGAAATGATCTAAGCAGGCTACCGCTGAGCAGAAGTTGTCGAACAATTTGCCATAGGTACTTGCGCGATGCCTTCGCCCCTGCTTGAATCAGGTCGTCAGCCGAAATGTGACTGATGAGTCACAACATACTTCTAAGAAACTTTTTGCCGGTTAGTGAACCCTCAGGTTCCGCCTCAGACCAGCAAACTGCCCGCCAATAATAATACCCGTCGACCTGCCTTACCGGATCGACATGGGCCTCGCAAAATTCCAGGCATATGCCTACCTGTCACAAAGCTCGTGCAATCTCATTTGCGCGCATACCCGCTTGCCAGGAGTCTTATGACATGAGGCCAGAAATCGCTGTGCTGGATATACAAGGTCAGTATCGGGTTTACACGGAGTTCTATCGCGCAGACGCCGCAGAGAAGACCATCATCTTGGTCAACGGCTCGATGGCCACGACTGCGTCGTTTGCACAAACCGTGAAAAACCTGCATCCGCAGTTCAACGTGGTCTGCTACGACCAGCCCTACGCGGGCAAGTCGAAGGCCCACAACCTGCACGAGAAATTGCTGACCAAGGAAGTCGAAGGGCAGATCCTGCTGGAGCTGATCGATCACTTCGCCGCCGAACACGTGCTGTCGTTCTCCTGGGGCGGCGCCGCCACCCTGGTGGCGCTCGCGCAGCAGCCACGGCGCATCGAAAAAGCCGTGATCAGCTCGTTCTCCCCGGAGATCAATGCGCACATGCTCGACTACCTCGAGCGCGGCATCGACTACCTCGGCAGCCGCGACGGCGACCGTGTCGGCAACCTGGTCAACAGCACCATCGGCAAGCACCTGCCAACGCTGTTCAAGCGCTTCAACTACCGCCACGTCAGCAGCCTGGCCGAGCACGAGTACGGGCAAATGCACTTCCACATCAGCGACCTGCTCAACAGCGACCGCCAGTGCTTCCTCAAGGCGTCAGAGAAGATCAAGGTGCCGGTGCTGTTCATGAATGGCGAATGGGACGAATACACCGCCGCCGACGGCGCGCAACTGTTCGCCAACCACGTGCAGCACAGCACCTTTACCACGCTGGAGGCGACCGGCCACTTCCTCGACATGGAACACAAGGCTGCCTGCCGCGACAGCCGCAACGCCCTGCTCGGCTTCCTCAAACCCGCGCAACATGAAAGCCGAACCCGTTACCACTACGTCCAGGATCACCATGCACTGGCAATCTGAAACAGAGTCATCGCGAGCAAGCCCCTCCCGCTGTGCAGGAGCAAGGCTTGCCCGCGATTGACCGCCGTATGGTTTTTTTGAACGGCTTCACCTGTACTAAAGCCTTGCACTTAAAGAAAAACTTCATTTCCGCGCGCACATCTGGTACAAAGTCAGCCGCTCTGAGCGGGTGTCGTATAATGGCATTACTCCAGCTTCCCAAGCTGATAACGAGGGTTCGATTCCCTTCACCCGCTCCACTCGGATTTCGCACTCGCGTTGTTGTTTTGACGGGAGATGCACGTAAAGAAAAAAACCGGCCTTGATGGCCGGTTTTTTTATTTCCACAGATTCCCCGGCACCACACCCGGACACCTGGATAACCAGGCGCCCAAGCGCAGCACCCAGCTCAATCAGTCCGTCTCAAGCGTATAGCTCTTGCTCACAAACAACCCCGCGAACAACGACTTGTCTTCCTTGAAGCTGTACGCCTCCTTGAACTTGCCATCGGCAACCAGCTTTTGCGCAATCGCGCATTCCGAGTCGCTGTGCTGCTTGGCCTTGGCGCCGAAGTCGTTCTGGAACGTTGACAGGCCGGCCGCTGCGCAGTAACCGGCGAACTCCTTCTGCTTGGTCGCGGCCTGGTATTCGTCGAAGCCATCCTTGAGTTCATCAAAGCCCTTGTAGGTCAGCGAGTAGCTGGCCACCTTGGCTTTGCGCGCGAAGTTGCCCACGGCTTCGGCGATGACGGTTTGCCCGGTGGAGGTGCTGTAGGCGCCGACGATGAAGCCGCTGAACGCCGCCTTGAGCTGTTCCTGGACGTCGTCCAGCGGCGGTATCGAGGCGAATGAAGCCTCGCGTACGATGCGCCCGACTTCACTGCCGTCGTTGCGGTGTACTACCACGAATTTCATCGAGCCTTCACCGTCATCGGAGCGCTTGAGGGTGAAATCCAGGTCGACCTTGGTGCCGATATCGCCGGTAGCAGCGCTGATGAACGCACCGGTAAACGGCAGGCGGGCGACCATGTTGCTGCCCCACGAGAAGTTTGAGCTGACGACGCGACCGTACTGATCGACCTCGGCCCGCGGCTGGATTTCGTCTGCCACCTCCGACACCAGTACTACGTCACCACCTTTCTGCGAGAGGTAAGGATTGCTCAGGTCCAGGCCCAGCAACTGGACGTGGATCTCGCCGTCCTTGCTGTCGCCGGAGCGACTGACCTTCAGGGCATCGGCCTTGAGGTACACGCCACCCGCTTTGCCGCCACCGGTGGTGGAGGTGATCAGGTAGCGGGACCAGGCGGCCAGGCCGCTTTCCGCCGTATTGGCGTTGAGACCGGCGAGCATGCCCATCATGCTCTTGAGAAATTTGTCAGCGCCATTGGTATTGGCGGCGACCAGGCGGATCTCCGGGGCCTCCACAGTGAGGTTGCCGGACCAGAACGAATAGGATACGTCCCCTTCGTTCAGCACGTTCTCAAGGAAAAACTGTTCCTTGAGTTCGTCGTAATAACCCAGGGTTTCCTTTTTTCCGGCACTGGACAGCATCGAGCCGACAATGCCGAGGATCACCACGCCGGCGACCGCGGCGGCGATGATGATTTGTTTCTTGTTCATCGATTTCATATTGGCGGTGCCTTACTGAATTTGGGCGGAAGCTTGCTGCCAAGCTGTCACGTAGCGCTCGGAGACTTCAGGCGTCCAGCTGAAGTCGATGCCGGCGTTTGGAAATTCCTTGGCCAGCACGGCACCAAACGACACGCGGTCGGCGCAGTGATCCTGCTTGCAAGCCTCTGGATCGCCAACGGCGTATACGCGGAACGTTGGAATCGCACGGCCGTCTTCCAGGGGCAGGTAAGGCGTCATGTTCGCGGCATGGATCACGTACCACTGATCCTCCAGCTCTACATCGGCCTGGACCCGGCCCTTGCGCGGGAAGTCGATTTCATAGAAGTCGCCGCGTTTGCCGGTGACGTGAATCATCATCGGCACCGCCGAGGTCGAGGACGACGGATCGAGCAGGGTCATGGGTGCGGCGAACGTCACCTTGATCCCGGCCATCTGCGCCAGCGCTTCGGTCTCGCGGCCCTTGAACGCGGTCATGCCGTCCTTGAGCTGCTCGTAACGGGCGAGTACGCGGTTGTGCAGTTCAGCCATCTGCTGCTGCTGGCGACGGGCTTCACGCAGACGAGTCTCCTCACGACGCTGGGCGTAGTTGGTGCCTTCACGCGCATCGAAGTAGAACTCGCCACGGTTCTCACCCATGCGATTGCGCACGATCTTGTCCTTGTCGTCGTTGGAGTAGCCGGACGCCGGGTAGAGGGTTTCCAGGTTCTTGGCGATGAACAGGTTCGACAGGTCGACCGTGGTGGGCGAGGTTGCTTTCACCAGTTGATACACCTCCAGCACCGCACGCTTGTACTCCGCCGGATCGAGGGCGAAGCTTTCGTCCGCCGTGATCGCCACGTAGTACGGGTCGCTGCTGAACGGCGACAGGATGCGATAGGTGGAGCGCTGGTAAGCCAGGTACACCTTCATGCCACGCGCCGGGATTTCGCCGAGCTGGAACAGCGCCTGGTCGGCGTTGTTGCTGAGGAATGACAGCGAATTGCCTTTGACGGCGGCACTGATGGACTGATTGAACATCAACCCGCTCGGGTGCACGTAGGTGCGCGACCAGGTGTCCCCGCGATAGGTGTTGGGGATCGACCAGCGCAACTTGTCGAAAGCACCTTCGGCATAACCGGAGATGCCACAGGGCATCGCTGGAGTGGAGGCGAAGGCAAAGCTGGAGTCGTTTTCGTCGATAGCGCTTTTGCTGATCAACCATTTGCAGCCGCTGGCATCTGTGATGCCGACGAGATTCTTGTTGGCCAGGACCAGCGCACGGCCAAGGTCTGCGGACTGCACGGCAGCGACTGCTGCAGGCGGTGCGACGGGGGCTGCGGGTGTTGGCGGGGCTGCTTGTGAGGCTGGGGCCGGTGCGGGAACCGGTGCAACAGCGACAGGTTCAGCCGGGGCTGGGGCTGGAGCAGCAATAGGAGTAGCAACAGGAACAGGGGCTGGTGCAACAACCACTGCAGCCGGGGCAACAGGTGCTGGCGCAACCGGTGCTGCGGCTGGCGCTGGTGGTGTAGCCGCCACTGGCGCTACGGCTGGCGCTGGTGGTGTAGCCGCCACTGGTGCTACGGCTGGCGCTGGTGGTGCAGCCACCACTGGCGCTTCAACGACCGGTGAAACCACAGCAGGCGCGGGTGTGACCGGCGCTGGTGCAGGCACTGCGGCAGGAGCGGGAACGGCAGCGGGAGCGGCAGCAGCAGGAGCCGCCGGTGCAGCAACAGCCGCAACCACCGGAGCAGGCGCAACCGCCAGCGTCGCTATGCCCAGATTGCTCGCATTGCCCGCGCCAGAGGCGTAAACCACGCCCTTGGCATCGACCGCTTTCCAGCTGACTTTAGCCTGGGGACACTCCTGGCCGAGAATGAAAGGCAACTTGCTCAATAGCCCATTCAATGGCTTCTGATCATCCCAAGTGGGACGCTGCATGGTGATGGCGATTTCCGGCTGGCACCAGGTGGTGGCTTCGCCGTTGACGACAACGTGGATCTGCTCGGTTTTCGAGAAGGCAATCTCGTGTGCAAATGCCTGCGGCGCGAGGCCGCAAGCACTCATCACAGCGAGTGCGAGTGCGCGGTTTTTCATGGAGATCCTTAAATGAGTTCCCAGGTGCCGTTGGCTTGTTTGCAGAACGTGTTCTGTTCCTGCTCGCTCTTGCCGTCTGCCGCCTTGAGGCTGACGGTGACCGGCCGGCAGGCAGTTTCTGCGGCGACCTGCTGGGTCGGCAGGGCAGCAATAGCGTCAAGATCGAAGGCCTTGGTCTCGGTGTCGGCGGCCACGTCCATCTCGTCGAGATTGGCCGCCGGTTTCACGCTGCGTACCACGGCTGCAGATTTGGGCGAGACCAGATCTTTGCTGATGTAGCCCACGGTCACGCCCTTGCGCCCGACCAGAATCCAGTCACCGGTAGAACCCACTGCAGTGAACTCGGTACCCGCCTTGAGCCCGCCGACCTTCTCTGCCGTCTTGTTGGGCGCGGCCCGCACGTTGGAACTGCTCTTGGTCAGGTATTGCTCGTTGATGAGTTTCATCGACGGAACTGCGGCGATCTTTGGCGCGCGCTTTACTTCAACCGTCTTGGTCTCGGTGTACTCCTTGCCCTGCACGATCTGCGCGGTCGCGCCGGAATGGCCGGAAGTCCAGGACACCGCTTTAGCCGAATCATTGGCCGGCAGGCTCAAGGCTTCCTGGGTACGCAATGCCAGGGCCTGCTTGTCCTGGTCGTCGAGCATCGAACCGATCTTGTTGCCGATGAAACCGCCGATGGCGCTGGTCAGCAGGACAGCGACAACCTTGCCATTGCCGTTGCCGATAAAGGAGCCAACGACTGCGCCGGCTACCATGCCAACTGCAGTACCAGCCTGCTGCTTGTTAATGCCCAATTGCGCACAACCGGAGGCGGCGGCGATGGACACTGCGAGGACGGCGACGACAAACTTTTTACGCACGGTGAAGCTCCCTTTCTTTCAGGTTCACTGGGGGGACGGAATTTTTTTCAGGCGAAATGACTGCGCCGCGCTGTTCGGAAACAGAGCGTTTAACGTAGGGTGGCGGAGTAAACGGAAGGCATTGCAAACCACGGGCACGGCAGACATCCAACTGATCCTTGTCAGAAATACAGGCGTAAAACCCTGATTGAAAGGGTCTGCGCCAGCAGATGTAGCATATTGCCATCTCGCCGACGGATGCACCAGCCGCCCGTGCTCACTAACGCGACAGAGCAGCTCGAACATGACTCAAAACATTTACGACGATCTCGAATTTTTCCAGGCCTACAGCCAGTTGGGCCGCTCGGTCGGTGGCCTGGATGCCGCGCCGGAGTGGCCTGCCCTCAAAGCACTGCTGCCCCCCCTAAAAGACCTGAAGGTGGTGGACCTGGGGTGCGGTTATGGTTGGTTCTGCCGCTGGGCCAGTGAACAAGGCGCAGCCCGTGTGCTGGGGCTCGACGTCTCGGAAAAAATGCTCGAACGGGCCCGTCAGACCACCAGCGGCGCCACCGTGCAATACGCCCGCGCCGACCTGGAACACCTCGACCTGCCAGCCGCGCAATTCGACCTGGCCTACAGCTCGCTGGCGCTGCACTACATCAAGGATCTGCCAGCGCTATTCGCCACGATTCACGCAGCGCTGAAACCCGGCTCGCGTTTCGTCTTCTCGATTGAACACCCGATCTTCATGGCGCCGCGCAACCCCGGCTGGCTGACGGACAGCGAGGGCCACAAGCGCTGGCCGGTGGACAGTTATCAACGCGAAGGCGAACGGGTCACTAACTGGCTGGCCGATGGCGTGATCAAGCAGCATCGAACCGTCGGCACGTTGCTGAACACGCTGATCGCAGCGGGATTCAGCATCAGCCACGTCAATGAATGGGGCCCGAGCGACGCCGATGTGGTGGCGCTGCCGGCGCTCGCGGAAGAACGAGAGAGACCGATGATGATGCTGGTGGCGGTGGAGCGCTGACGAGCGCGCCGAATCACGACTCCCCCTGTAGGAGCAAAGCTTGCTCGCGATTGCGCACTGACAGCCACCATTGATGTCGACTGACACTACGCAATCGCGAGCAAGCTTTGCTCCCACAAGATTCAGCTCCAGATTTGCTGCAACAAGATTCAGATCCAGATTTGGTCCCAGTGGATTCAGGTCCGGAGAACCTGGCGCACTACCGGGTCGCGACAATAAACAACCGCGGAAACGGCAGCAGTACTGATCCATCTTCCAGCGCCGGATAAGCCTGCTCAACGCCCGCCAGATACTCCTGGAGAAAAGCATCGCGCTCTTTCTCATTCAGAGGCTCGAGAAACGGACGCAAACCACTGCCCTTGAACCATTCGACGACCCCCGAAGGCCCCGCAGCCAATGGGTGATGATAGGTGGTGAGCCAGACGTCGACCCGTGAACAGTGCGGGCGCAGCACGGCGTAATAATCGCTGGCGCTGGCGACCTCGGTGCGTTGCGCGGCAGCCCCGGCCAGTTTTTTTGCCCACGGCCCCGTCGCAGCCACCTCTCGCATCAAGCGGTGCGATGGCTGGTTGAGCGTGTCGGGCATCTGCACCGCCAGGCTGCCGCCCGGCGCCAGTTTGTCCACCAACGCGGGCAACAATGAGGCGTGATCAGGCAACCACTGCAACACTGCATTGGCGAAAATCACATCGAACGGACCCGTCTCGCTCCACTGATCGATGTCGGAAACATCGAACCGCACTTGAGGCAAGCGCTTGCGTGCGGCTTCGATCATGTCGCTGGAACTGTCCAGCCCGCGCAATGTGGCGTGGGGATAGCGCTCCACCAACAGCTCCGTGGAGTTGCCCGGACCGCAGCCGATATCGATGGCCGAATGCACATCCCCTGGCGGTAGCGCGGCCAGCAGGTCGCGGGCGGGACGCGTGCGCTCATTTTCAAAAGCGACGTATTGTCTGGCAGACCAACTCATTGCGTTCTCCTGTAGGTGCGAAAGGGCCAGGCACAAGCTTCACGGCAAATTCGCACCCACAAAAATAGCACGGACCTATTTGTCCGCTGCCTCCTTGTCCTGCATCTGCACCGAAGACTTGGTGCCATCAGTATTGTCCCGGGTTTCGTTATCGGAATTATCGAAGCAGCCTTGCAGGGCGAACAGGCAGCAGGAAAGGCAAAGAGTGCGCAGGATGTTCATGGGGGGCTCCAACTCTAATGGGGTTTAACTAGTGACTCTCCAGAGCGGGCAAAGGTTGCGACTGTCACCGCGATCAACGTCGAGCGTGGCTTTTTTCGACTCGAGTAAAATGTAAGCAGAATTTTCCACGTGCCGGTGCTGTCACAAATCCAAGTGCACCCCAATAAGGAATCCGGCAATGAAATTCGCAAAGATCTCGCAGAAGCTCGCTCTGTGGGCCGGCAGCCCCAAGACGTTCATGGCGGCCTTGATCCTGATATTCCTCTGGGGCTTGAGCGGTCCGATATTTGGCTACAACGATACCTGGCAGCTGGTCATCAATACGTCCACCACGATTATCACCTTCCTCATGGTGTTCCTGATCCAGAACACGCAAAACCGCGACACCGACATTCTCCACCTGAAAATCGACGAGTTGCTGCGGGTCAACAAGGAAGCGCAAAACGCCATGTTGGGCCTCGAATTACTCGACCTGAAACAACTGGAAGCCTTGCGCAAACACTATCGGGCCATGGGCGAAAAAGACGTCCATGCCCTCGAAGGGCTGGCTGCGGCGAGCAAGCGCAAACAAGACCTGAACGAATGCTGAGCAAAAAAAACGGCGCCTGTGAGGGGCGCCGTTTTGCGTTACTGGAAGTTATCGACTGGCTTGCAGGGCCCTGGCCATCTGTAAGTGATTCTGCAACTTGGGCAGAGTCTCTTCGGCAAACGCCTTGATTTCCGGCACCTGCGTGGACTGCGCCTGTTGCTGCAGTTGCTGGATGGCTTCTTCAGTGGTTTTCACCTGACTGGCCGCATAGGCCTGGTCGAACGAAGCGCCGTCCTGCACCTCGGGCATCAGGGCCTTGGCTTTATCCACCACGACTTCCCGTGGCGCCACCGGCAAGTCCAGCTGCTTGGCTATCTTGGCCAGATGCTGGTTAGCGGTGGTGCGGTCGTTGATCACCACGATGGTGTAGTCCTTGACCTCCTTGGATTCGGTTTTCTGGTGCGCCAGGCGGCTGGCTTCGATGTCGGCCATGCCTTTGGCCGACGCATCGTTGATGAATTCGGCGGGTGACTGGGCGAAGGCATGGGTGGCAAACAACCCCAGTAACGTGGCAAAACTGATAGTGCGTAAACGGGTGGCCATCCGGCTCATGGTCGCGCCCTCCTCTTGAAGAATTCAAGCGCGAGCTTTCGCTCCCGCCTCTGGGTGATGACTGCGGCAGACAGCAGCCCGCATCACATAGGAAGTTCAAGAGCTTGAAAGGTTTAGTAAAGCTGACGCCAGTGCGACGAACGGTGGCCAATACAGAGCGATCAGGCTCAGACATCCAGGCGACGGCGATCTCTACGCTTGGCGCCGTACATCGCTTCGTCAGCATGGCGCAGCAGCTGCGACTCTTCGCTGCCATGCTCGGGGTAACGCGCGATGCCGATGCTGGTCTGGATGCTCATACCATGTCCGTCAAGGCGAAGGGGCTGAGCGAGCACCTGGCGTATATTAGCCGCCACCCGCTCGGGGTCTTGCCCGGCATCGATACGGTGCAGCAGCACGACAAACTCGTCTCCGCCCATACGGGCCACTGTGTCCGAACCGGTTACGCAACTCTTGAGTCGATGGGCGACCGCCTGTAACAGCAGATCACCAATGGCGTGACCGTGGGTATCGTTGACTTCCTTGAAGCGATCCAGATCGACATACAGCAAGGCCATTCGGCCGTCATTGAGATGCGCCGCTGTCAGCGCGGTTTTCAGGCGCTCGCGTAACAGGGTGCGGTTGGGCAACTGGGTCAGGGCGTCATGCCGAGCCATGTGATGCAAACGCGCGTGCAGTTGCTTGCGTTCAATTGCTGTTGCGACCTGGGCGCAGACGAAATGCAGCAGTTCCTGGTCCTGTTCGGTATAACGCAGGCCGTCCGGGCCGCTTTTGACCAGTACGGCGCCGATGGTGCCGTTCTGCGAGCTCAGCGGCACACCCAGCCAGCACGGCGAATCCTGGCTCGACACCAGCGCTTCAAAGCCTGCCGCCGCAGTGTGTTGCCCGGGTGTCAGCAACAGCGGCTGGCCGCTTCGAATGACCTCAGTGCACAGACGCTCGGTCACCGCTCCCGGCAGATCGGGCGAACACCCTGCTTCGTCGACGTGATAAGGAAACTGCAACGGTGCGCCATGCTCGTCGCACAGGGCCACGGTGAAATTCAGCGCCGGCAGCCATTCACCAATGATCGAGTGGATGCGCTTGAACAATGCCAGCAAATCTTCAGCCGCGTGGGCGGCCTCGGAAATCGCGTACAGCGCGGCTTGTCGGGACTCGGCCTGCTTGCGCCCGGTGATGTCTCGGGCCACGGCGATGCGCAGCTGATCGACTTCAGACCAGCGCGCCGACCAGAGAAGGTGCACGACGCGGCCATCCTTGCGCACGTAGCGATTTTCGAAGTTGAGTTTGGGCTCGCCGCCCATGATTTCCCGGGCGGCGTCGAGCGTGCGCTGCCGATCGGCGGGATGTACCAGGTCGATCATCCGCTGACCGATCAGCTCGTCGGCGGTATAGCCAAATACCTGTTCGCAGGCCGCACTGATGAACACGAAGGTGCCTTGCTTGTCGACGGCGCAAACCGCGTCCAGCAGCAAATCGATGTAACTCGCCAGGGGCGCGGAATTTCTGCTTGCCATGATGCTCCGGCGATTCGCCTCAAGTCCTGTCAGTCACCAGCCCGGGCAATGCATGCGCCAGGGCATTGATGGCGAAACCGATAAACATCACGCCACACAACCGGGTGATCAATAACTCATGGCGTTGGTACAAGGTCCGCACCTGACGGGTACCGACGATGCCAATGAGGATAGCGTAGGCTACCAGGCCGCCGAGAAAACTCAGCACGATCAACCAGGGCAGCATCGACCAGTTGAGCAACTCTGCCCGGCTGGACAACAGCGCGGTGAATGTTGCAACCGCCACCGGATACGCCTTGGGATTGGTCAGCCCGAACATGATGCCGTGCCAGAACGGCTGCCGCGCCGCGCCCTGCGGCGCCTCGCCACTGCCACGCCTGGCCCGCACTGCGCGCCATCCGAGCCAGAACAGATACAGCCCGCTGAGCACGCCCAGCACGTCGAACGCGGTGCTGCCGATCTCCCGCGCACCCACTATGGCGATCAGTGCTGTACTGCACCAGACCACATCCCCGAGCAAATGCCCACACAAAAAACCTGCCCCGGCCCGCCGCCCTCGCGCTGCACCGATGCCAAACACCGCCAACACACCGGGCCCCGGTGTAATGCCGTAGATAAAACCCGAGGCGAGAACGGCCATGAGCAACGATGGGGTCATCGGTAAATCCTTTGAACGACGGGGTGACTGCACGCCAGTCTATCTCAGGTCTTGGGGCAGCCAATGTATTCTTCGTCGATACGCTCTCCTGTGGGAGTCAAGCTTGCTCGCGATAGTGGTCAATCAGCCGATCAAAGTTTTGAGCACCAGCCCGTCATCGCGAGCAAGCTCTGCCCCCCAAAACGTGCAGGGGCTCTGCGAGCCCCTGCACCCGCCCGAAAAACAACTTAAAACGCGCTGCGGAAAATCTCCTCGATCTGGCGCTGATCCGCTGGGCGCGGGTTGGTCAGGCCGCAGGCGTCTTTGAGGGCGTTGGTAGCCAGGATCGGGATGTCGCTGAGTTTGGCACCCAGGTCGCGCAGGCCGGCGGGGATCTCGACGTCACGCGCCAGGGTGCGGATCGCGGCGATGGCGGCCTGGGCGCCCTCCTCCGGACTGAAGCCGCGGATATCGGCGCCCATGGCGTGGGCCACATCGGTCAGGCGGTCGGCGCAGACCAGCGCGTTGAAGCTCTGCACGTGAGGCAGCAGTACGGCATTGCAGACGCCATGGGGCAGGTCGTAAAAACCGCCCAACTGGTGGGCCATGGCGTGGACGAATCCCAAGGACGCATTGTTGAACGCCATGCCCGCGAGGAACTGCGCGTACGCCATGTTTTCCCGGGCCGCCAGGTCGCTGCCGTCGCGTACGGCCAGACGCAGGTTGTTGCTGATCAGGGTGACGGCTTTGAGCGCGCAGGCATCGGTGATCGGGTTGGCAGCGGTCGACACGTAGGCTTCGATGGCGTGGGTCAATGCGTCCATGCCGGTGGCTGCCGTGAGGCTCTTGGGCATCGCGACCATCAGCGCCGGGTCGTTGACCGACAGCAGCGGTGTAACGTTGCGGTCGACGATGGCCATTTTCACGTGACGGGATTCGTCGGTGATGATGCAGAAGCGGGTCATCTCGCTGGCGGTGCCGGCAGTGGTGTTGATGGCGATCAGCGGCAGTTGCGGCTGGCTGGATTGATCAACGCCTTCATAGTCGCGGATCTGCCCGCCGTTGGTGGCGCACAGGGCGATGCCCTTGGCGCAGTCATGGGGCGAACCGCCGCCCAGCGACACCACGAAATCACACCGGCTTTCCTTGAGCAGACCAAGGCCCAGTTCGACGTTGGCGATGCTCGGGTTCGGCCTGGCGCCGTCAAAGATCACCGATTCGATGTCCAGCAGCGCCAGCTTCCCGGCGATCATGCCGGCGACGCCGGCCTTGGCCAGCCCGGTATCGGTGACGATCAGGGCCTTGCGAAACCCGTACTTGCCAATGGCAACCATGGCTTCGTCAAGGCAGCCGATGCCCATGATGTTCACGGCGGGGATAAAAAATGTGCTGCTCATGAGCGAATCTCCTGACAGGAGCCGAACCGGTGATACCGACCCAGCGGGTACCCACAGGATCGACCCATCGGCGATGCGCTAACTTGATCTGGCTCAACGTCGGGTCGTGATAAAGTCACCGCCCATCAGACCTTTTGCTTCGAGACTCTCACCGCAATGACCGATTTCCAGGATGTTGATGCCCAACTTGAAGACTGGAATGCCTTGCGCGCCACCGCCTCGCTTGATGGCCTGCTGGTGGGCAATGGCGCCAGTCGCGCCGTGTGGGATGATTTTGGCTATGACTCGCTGTTTGAAAACGCCCGCACGGTTGAAGAAAAACCCTTGAGCCAATCCGAGCTGAGCGTATTTGACGCGTTGCAGACACGCAGTTTCGAACAGGTCCTCAGCGCGCTGAAAACCACCAGCCGGGTAAACAAGGCCCTGGCGGTGAGCTCCGCCGCCCCGCGCAATCGCTACTATGCGATCAAGGAAGCGCTGATCAACACTGTGCATGCGGTGCATATTCCCTGGCGCCTGATCGTGCCTGCCACACTGGCTGCCATCAGTCAGGAGCTGGGCCGATACCGGACGGTGTTCACCACCAACTATGATCTGCTCAACCACTGGGCGATCCAGCACCAGCCAGATGCGATCAGCGACCTGTTCCAGGGCACCGAGCCACGCTTTGACCTGAGTGCCGCGGCCACGGGCAAAACCCGCTTGCTGTACCTGCACGGCGGCCTGCACCTGGTGCGCAACCAGGACGGCACGGCGCGCAAACTGATGACGACAGAGGCCACGTTGCTGGGCAGCTTTGCCATCAACAACACGATCAAGACCCTGGACGACGTGCCACTGTTCGTGAATGAGGGACAGTCCCAGGACAAGCTCAGGACCATCCGCAGCTCGGACTACCTGTCGTTCTGCTATGACCAGCTACTGGGGCATGGCGAGGGTTTGTGCATTTTCGGGCATGCGTTGGGCGAGCAGGACAACCACATCATCCAGGCGCTGCGCCAGGCGCAACCCAAGGTGGTGGCGATTTCGATTTATCCGCGCAGCAAGGCGTTTATCCAGCACCAGAAGCGGCATTACGCGAAGGTGTTCGAGGGGACGGGGTCAGCGTTGCGGTTTTTTGATGCCAAGACGCATGCGTTGGGCAGCCCCAAGCTCACCGTACCGGTGGAGGTATAGCGCTGGGGCGGCCGACGCCATCGCGAGTAGGCTCACTCCCACCGGGGGATGTGTGTCAGGCTTGAGGGAGGGTGATCAGAGCACCGGCAGAGTCTTGTCCTTGATCACCGTGCTCGGGCCATTGGCCTTGACGCTGGTGATGCCTTTTTCCAGTGCCGAAGCGTTGGCGTAGGATTCGCTGCTGCCGATGACCTCGTGATTGCCGGCCTTTAGATTGAAGTAAGGATGGCCGTCTTTGGTGGTCTTCCTTTCGTAGCGTTCTTCCAGCGGGCTGTTGCTCTGCACTGCCGCAATGCCTTTGTCGGCAGCGGCGCGGGTGGTGTACAACTCGCTGGTCAGAATGGTTTCGGCATTCGCGGCCTTCAGGACAAATCTGTACTGGCCACTGCTGCTTTTGCTCACTTCGTACCATCCGGACATGCTGGTGCTCCTGGGCAATTGAGAGGTTTCGCGCTTCAGAGTAAAGACCAGCCGAGGTTTTTTGTCGCCTGTCCGCGATGGCGGCGACGCGGTTAACGCTACTTTACCGCCGCACGCACCACCGATAACTCCGGCGCCTGCCCCCGCCGCTGACTCAGATACCGCGTGCAACTCACCCTTAGAAACGAAGCAAAATTCACCACCTCGCCGCGGTAGTCCATCACCTCTTCATACAGCTTGGCGATCAACTGGTTGGTGGTCATGCCGTCGACTTCGGCGATTTCGCCCAGGATGTCCCAAAACTGGTTTTCCAGGCGCAGCGTGGTCACCACCCCGCAAATGCGTAGCGAGCGGGAGCGCGATTCGTAGAGGATCGGATCGGCTTTGACGTAGAGCTCGCACATCGCAATGTCCCTCGTTACAGCGTGATTTGGGTGCCCAGCAATCCGAGAAAACCCGCGAGCCAGCTCGGGTGCGCCGGCCAGGCGGGCGCAGTGGCCAGATTGCCTTGAACGTGGCCCTGCGTCACCGGGATATCGATGAACGTACCTCCGGCAAGGCGCACCTCCGGAGCACAGGCCGGGTAGGCGCTGCACTCGCGGCCTTCAAGCACCCCGGCGGCGGCCAGCAGTTGCGCACCGTGGCACACGGCAGCGATCGGCTTGCCGGCCTGGTCAAACGCTCTCACCAGATCCAGGACCTGTTCATTGAGGCGCAGGTATTCCGGAGCGCGGCCGCCGGGAATGACCAGCGCGTCGTAGTCCTGTGCCTTGACCTGGGCGAAGTCGAAGTTCAGGGCGAACAGGTGGCCGGGTTTTTCACTGTAGGTCTGGTCGCCTTCGAAGTCATGAATCGCAGTGCGCACGGTCTGGCCGGCGCTCTTGTCCGGGCACACCGCATGCACCGTGTGACCGACCATGAGTAATGCCTGGAACGGCACCATCACTTCGTAGTCTTCGACGTAATCGCCGACCAGCAGCAGAATTTTCTTGGCAGCCATGAGGGGCACTCCTTGGGGGTACAGGGGAGTATTGAAGGTAGTCTTTATCTGTAGGGGTGGGTAATAACCTGCTACTACGGCATGGCGTTGGGATGGGTTGGTTCGGGCTGTAGCTGCGGCTGCGGTTGTATGCGGACGGCGTAGGAGCTGGCGTAGCCTGCGATCTTTTGGCGGTGTCGGAGGGGACGCAAGATCAAGATCGAGATCAAGAGATCGCAGCCTTCGGCAACTCCTACGTTTGGGGATTACCCGAACTGTACACCCAACTCTGTGCCTATCTGTAACCGTCCAGGCGCGGTGGATTGTGGCTAGATGAAGCCACGCTCCATCATCCCTGATCCTGGTCCCCATCATGTCCTCGCGCGAAAACACCGGCATGGCCCTCGGCCTGCTAGGCGTAGTGATCTTCAGCCTCACCCTGCCCTTCACACGGATCGTCGTGCAGGAAATCCATCCCTTGCTCAACGGCCTGGGGCGAGCCCTGTTTGCGGCAGTACCGGCGGCGCTGCTTCTGCTGTGGCAGCGAGAGAAATGGCCCACCTGGAAACAGATCAAAGGCCTGACGCTGGTAATCGCCGGGGTGATTCTGGGATTTCCGGTGCTTTCGGCCTGGGCGATGCAAACGTTGCCGGCATCCCACGGGGCGCTGGTGAACGGGCTGCAACCCTTGTGCGTGGCGCTGTACGCCGCCTGGTTGTCCCACGAGCGGCCGTCAAAAGCCTTCTGGGCCTGCGCGGCGCTGGGCAGCGCGCTGGTGCTCGGTTATGCATTGATCAGCGGCGCGGGTAGCATCCAGGCCGGTGACTTGCTGATGTTGGGTGCGATTGCCGTGGGCGGCCTGGGGTATGCGGAGGGAGGCCGGCTGGCCAAGGAAATGGGCGGCTGGCAAGTGATCTGCTGGGCGCTGGTGCTGTCGACGCCGCTGTTGATCGGACCAGTACTTTACCTGGCGCTGCAACATCAGGGCGAGATCTCCGCCAGGACCTGGTGGGCTTTCGGCTACGTTTCACTTTTTTCGCAGTTCATCGGTTTTTTCGCCTGGTACGCCGGGCTGGCCATGGGCGGAATCGCCCGGGTCAGTCAGATCCAGTTGCTGCAGATCTTTTTCACCATTGCCTTTTCTGCGTTGTTCTTCGGCGAACACGTTGAGCCGATCACCTGGGTGTTTGCTGGCGGGGTGATTGTGACGGTCATGCTGGGACGCAAGACTGCGGTCAAACCTGCCCGCATCGCGACCTCATGAGGCCTCGCCGCCCGGAGCAGGCGCAACGCTTGCTCACGATATCGAGATCGCCATCGCTATCGCGAGCAAGCTTTGCTCCTACAGGCATGGTCACCCTTCAGAGGTAACCATCAGCCCGCAGCAAGGTTTCCAGGCAGTGCTCGCTGATACGGTAGAAGTCCTTCAGCTCCTGGATCTTTACCAGCAACTGCGCCGGGTCCACGGGCTCGGCGCGCTTGACTGCCAGGATCATCTTGTTTTTGTTGGTGTGGTCCAGCGAGATGAACTCGAACACCTTGGTTTCATAACCGCAGGCTTCCAGGAACAGCGCACGCAGGCTGTCGGTGACCATTTCCGCCTGCTGCCCCAGATGCAGGCCGTATTGCAACATCGGCTTGAGTAAAGCCGGGCTCTGAATCTGCAGGCGGATCTGTTTGTGGCAGCACGGCGAACACATGATGATCGAGGCGCCCGACCGAATGCCGGTATGGATCGCGTAGTCAGTGGCAATGTCACACGCATGCAAGGCGATCATCACCTCCAGTTCGCTCGGCGCCACGCTGCGCACGTCACCGCATTTGAACACCAGCCCCGGATGCTCGAGCTTGGCAGCAGCGGCATTGCACAGGGTCACCATGTCTTCGCGCAGCTCGACTCCAGTCACTTCGCCCTCGGCGTGCAGCGTGTTGCGCAGGTAATCGTGAATCGCGAACGTCAGGTAGCCCTTGCCTGAGCCAAAATCGGCGACCCGAACCGGCTTGTCCAGCGCAAGTGGCGAGGTGGTGAGGGCGTGGCTGAACACCTCGATGAACTTGTTGATCTGCTTCCACTTACGCGACATCGCCGGGATGAGTTCGTGTTTCCCGTTGGTCACGCCGAGGTCGGCAAGGAACGGCCGGCTGAGGTCCAGAAAACGATTCTTCTCGCGGTTGTGCTCGGCGGACGGCACTTCGCGCAGTTGCTGGGGTTTACTTTTGAACAGCGAACTCTTGCCCTTTTTACTGTATTCGAGCTGGGCTTCGTCAGTCACCGACAGCAAGTGGGCATTCTTGAATGAGGCTGGCAGCAAAGCGCCAATGCTGGCCACGCCCTCGCCCAGCGCCAGGTTCCTGGTGATATCGCGGGTCTTGTAACGGTAGACAAAAGACAGGCACGGCTGATCCTTTACCGTCAGCTGCTTGATGATCACGCGCTGCAAATCCGGCTCGTCACCGACGTACTTGGCCAGTACCAACTTGATAAACGCATGCTGCTCCAGGCTTGAACGCAGCAAGTCGATGAACTGCGCGTGGTGATCCGGCGCGAGGCTGGCGGGGGTGGCAACAATGGACATGGCAGAAACAGCCTCAGGCGGAGCAAACAGGGAATGCCGCTATTTTAAGGGGGATGGCCGCTTTGGGCACGGGGTTATTTGCCACAGGTCCTGAAACCTAACCCAATACCACCAGACGGTTGGGCAACTCGTTCCTGGCATGGGTAACCGGCACATGCACCTTCAGCAACTCTCCACAGGCCTCGACGCAGGTCACGAACCCCTGCAAGGTCTGACCCTGTTTCACCTGGTGGGTAAAGGTCGAGACAATCGCGTCCCAGGTCTTGTTATCCAGGCGACTGGAGATCCCTTCATCCACCACGATTTCCACATAACGCTCGGCTTCGCAGACAAAAATCAGCATCCCGGTGCTGCCCACCGTATGGTGCAGGTTCTGTTCCAGGAACTGTCGGCGCGCCAGGTTCGATGCACGCCAATGCCGCACCGACCGAGGGATGAGGTGGGTAGTGATGCGCGGGATGCGGAACAGCAGGCACAACACGATAAAGCTCCCCCATTGCACCAGCAGCAGGCTGTGCAGGGTCAGCCAGCCGGTCAGGTAATGCACGACACCCGGCACCACCAGGGCCAGCAGGCTGGCCCACAGCAGTGGAATGTAGGCATAGTCGTCCGCACGAGCGGCGAGCACGGTGACCAGTTCGGCGTCGGTCTCGCGCTCCACCCGCGCGATCGCTTCCGCGACCTTGCGCTGTTCGTGTTCATTCAGTAATGCCATATCAGAAACGCTCGCTCACTTATTGTCATCACCAGCCGCCCGACGAACCACCGCCCCCGAAACTGCCCCCGCCACCACTGAAGCCACCGCCACCGCCGCCACCGAATCCACCACCGCCAAAACCGCCCGAACCGCCCCGCCCACCGCCACCACTGGGCAGGATGCCGAGCATCTGGCAGACAAATACGGTGAGGATGAACAGCATGACGAGGAACACCAATACCCCGGGATGCCGTGACAGGAAATCGCTATCCTGATCCCCGCGGGGTTCGTAGACCGTGGAAGGTTCGTCCAGCGGATTGCCGCCCAGCACGACCAGCATGGCCGCAACGCCGTCGCTGATGCCCTTGCTGAAATTACCGGTCTTGAACGATGGAGTGATCACCTGATTGATGATCACCGAACTCTGCGCATCGGTCAGGCGATCTTCCAGCCCGTAACCGACCTCGATACGCAACCGTCGATCATCCCGGGCCACAATCAGCAGTGCGCCGTTGTTCTTGTCCTTCTGGCCAATGCCCCAGTACCGCCCCAGTTGATAGCCGAAGTCGGCAATGTCTGTGCCCTGCAAATCCGCCACAGTGACCACCACCAACTGTTCACCGGTGGCTTTTTCGTGAGCCTGGAGTTGCTGGGCCAGTTGCTCGCGAACCGCGGGCTCGATCATCTGGGCGTTATCAACCACCCGCCCGGTCAGCTGGGGAAACTTCAACTCGGCCTGGGCCGCCAGGGCAAACACCCAGAGCAGCAGCACCAGGCCAACTTTCAACACGCGCATTGGCAACCTCATCCGTGGTAATGCAGCCCGATCAGAACTTCACTTGAGGTGCTTTATCGGCATCGGGGCTGGTCGCCTCGAAGGTTTCACGCACAGGCAGATCGCTGTACATCACACTGTGCCAGAGGCGCCCAGGGAAAGTGCGGATCTCGGTATTGTATTTTTGCACTGCCAGGATGAAATCCCGTCGTGCGACCGCGATACGGTTCTCGGTACCTTCGAGTTGCGACTGCAGCGCCAGGAAGTTCTGGTTGGCCTTGAGGTCCGGATAACGCTCGGACACCACCATCAGGCGACTCAGGGCACCGGTCAGCTGATCCTGGGCCTGCTGGAACTGCTTGAGCTTTTCCGGGTTGTCGAGGGTGCTGGCATCCACCTGGATCGAAGTCGCCTTGGCCCGGGCTTCAATGACCGCCGTCAGGGTTTCTTCTTCATGTTTGGCGTAGCCCTTGACCGTTTCCACCAGGTTGGGGATCAGGTCGGCACGGCGTTGGTACTGGTTCTGCACCTGACCCCAGGCGGCCTTCGCCTGTTCGTCCAGGGTTGGAATATTGTTGATGCCACAGCCGGCCAACAGCGTGGTCAGCAACATCAGGGCGGCCACCTGCAGGCTCGACCGATAGTGGTGTCGTACATTCATCTGGTTGACGCTCCCTTGCACATTCCGTTGAAAAAACAACCTGCGAACTTTGAACGCGGCTCTTGGGGCATAATCGGCGCCGCCACTGGATTGCATCCTGCCGATGGGCTAAAAGATGCTCCAGGATTAAAACAGTTCAGAAGTTTGCTGCATTTACCTGAACAACAATAGTCGCTCCCTCAATTTTGGCTGACCGGCGCGAAGTCATCGCCGCTTAGGCTTTCGAGAAGACAATTCATGAAGAAGCTGTGTTTGCTGGGCCTGTTCGTCAGCCTGGCCAGTCATAACGTACTGGCCGCCGCGACGCCCGCACCTCTGGAAAACAAGGATGCCTTCGTCAGTAACCTGATGAAGCAGATGACCCTCGATGAAAAAATCGGCCAGCTGCGCCTGATCAGCATAGGCCCGGAAATGCCGCGCGAGATGATCCGCAAGGAAATTGCCGCCGGCAACATCGGTGGCACGTTCAACTCGATCACCCGCCCGGAAAACCGTCCGATGCAGGACGCAGCGATGCGCAGCCGGCTGAAGATCCCGATGTTCTTCGCCTATGACGTGATCCACGGCCACCGGACGATTTTCCCGATTCCGCTGGCGCTGGCGTCGAGCTGGGACATGGACGCCATCGGCCTGTCCGGGCGCATTGCTGCCAAAGAGGCCGCGGCCGACAGTCTCGACATCACCTTCGCACCGATGGTCGACATCTCCCGCGACCCGCGCTGGGGCCGCACTTCCGAAGGCTTCGGCGAGGACACCTACCTGGTGTCGCGCATCGCCGGGGTCATGGTCAAGGCGTTCCAGGGTGCCTGCGCGAATGCGGCCGACAGCATCATGGCCAGCGTCAAGCACTTTGCCTTGTATGGCGCGGTAGAGGGCGGTCGCGACTACAACGTGGTCGACATGAGCCCGGTCAAGATGTACCAGGACTACCTGCCGCCGTACCGCGCCGCGATTGATGCTGGCGCCGGCGGAGTCATGGTGGCACTGAACTCAATCAACGGCGTACCGGCGACCGCCGACACCTGGCTGATGAATGACCTGTTGCGCAAGGACTGGGGCTTCAAGGGCCTGGCTGTCAGCGACCACGGGGCGATTTTCGAGCTGATCAAGCACGGCGTTGCTCGCGATGGCCGTGAAGCGGCGAAGCTGGCGATCAAGGCCGGCATCCACATGAGCATGAACGACACGCTTTATGGCAAGGAACTGCCAGGGTTGCTGAAGGCTGGCGAGATCGAGCAGAGCGACATCGACAATGCCGTGCGGGCTGTGCTCGGCGCCAAGTACGACATGGGGCTGTTCAAGGACCCGTACCTGCGCATCGGCAAGGCCGAGGATGACCCGGCCGACACCTACGCCGAAAGCCGCCTGCACCGTGCCGAGGCCCGTGACGTAGCACGTCGCAGCCTGGTGCTGCTGAAGAACCAGGGCGAGACCCTGCCGTTGAAGAATACCGCGAAGATCGCCCTGGTCGGTCCGTTGGCCAAGGCGCCAATCGATATGATGGGCAGTTGGGCCGCTGCCGGCAGACCCGCGCAATCAGTGACCCTGTTCGACGGCATGAACGCGGCCATGGCCGACAAGGCAACTTTGATCTACGCCCGCGGCGCCAACATCACCAGCGACAAGAAGGTCCTGGATTACCTTAACTTCCTGAACTTTGACGCACCGGAAGTGGTTGATGATCCGCGCTCGGCCCAGGTGCTGATCGACGAAGCCGTGAAAGCGGCCAAGGACGCCGATGTGGTGGTGGCAGCGGTGGGCGAATCCCGTGGCATGTCCCACGAGTCCTCAAGCCGCACCGACCTGAACATACCCGCCAGCCAGCGCGAACTGATCAAGGCCCTCAAGGCCACCGGCAAGCCATTGGTCCTGGTGTTGATGAACGGGCGTCCACTGTCGATCCTTGAAGAAAAGGACCAGGCAGATGCGATTCTGGAAACCTGGTTCAGCGGCACCGAAGGGGGCAATGCCATCGCTGACGTGCTCTTCGGCGACTATAACCCCTCGGGCAAGCTGCCCCTGACCTTCCCGCGTTCGGTAGGCCAGATTCCGACCTACTACAACCACCTGAGCATTGGCCGGCCGTTCACGCCGGGCAAGCCGGGCAACTACACCTCGCAGTACTTCGATGACACAACCGGCCCGCTGTTTCCATTCGGTTTTGGCCTGAGCTACACCGATTTCAGCCTGAGCGACATGGCGTTGTCATCGACCACACTGAACAAGACCGGCAAGCTCGATGCCAGCGTCATGCTGAAGAACACTGGCAAGCGTGATGGCGAGACCGTGGTGCAGTTGTATATCCAGGACGTCACCGGTTCGATGATCCGGCCAGTGAAGGAGCTGAAGAACTTCCAGAAAATCATGCTCAAGGCCGGCGAACAGAAAGTCGTGCACTTCACCATTACCGAGGATGACCTGAAGTTCTTCAACACCCGGCTCAAGTACGCGGCAGAGCCTGGCAAGTTCAACGTGCAGATCGGCCTGGACTCGCAGGACGTGACTCAGCAGAGTTTCGAGTTGCTGTAACCCCTCGGACACTGCGAATCACTGTGGGAGCGGGCTTGCCCGCGATGAGGCCATAACATTCAACATCTACGTTGACTGTCAGGCCGTCATCGCGGGCAAGCCCGCTCCCACAATAATTTACGACTACCCCCGCCGATCCAGCAAATTCACCACGAGCCGATCCACCCATCCCCACACCCGCTGCTTCACCCGCCGCCACAGCGGCCTGCGCTGCCAGGCCTCCAGGCTGACTTCCTGACTCTGGGTAAAATCCTTCTCGAAACTGGCCACCACTGCTCGGGTCAACCCTGGGTCCAGGGCTTCAAGGTTGGCTTCCAGGTTGAAACGCAAATTCCAGTGATCGAAATTGCACGAGCCGATGCTGACCCAGTCATCGACCAGGACCATTTTCAAGTGCAGGAAACAGGGCTGGTACTCGAAGATTTTCACGCCAGACTTCAGCAACCTGGGGTAATAACGATGCCCGGCGTAGCGGACCGACGGATGATCGGTGCGCGGCCCAGTCAGCAGCAGCCGCACATCGATCCCCCGCGAGGCAGCGCGGCGCAGCGAGCGACGGACCTTCCAGGTCGGCAGGAAATAGGGCGTGGCGAGCCAGATGCGTTTCTGCCCACTGTTCAGCGCACGGATCAGCGACTGCAGAATATCGCGGTGCTGGCGCGCATCAGCGTACGCCACCCGCCCCATGCCCTCGCCCGCGGAAGGCACCTTGGGCAGGCGCGGCAAACCGAAATGCGCCGCAGGCCTCCAGGCGCGGCGATGGCGGTTGGCGATCCATTGGCGGTCAAACAGTAACTGCCAGTCGATCACCAGAGGACCGGAAATTTCCACCATGACCTCGTGCCACTCGCTGACGTCCTCCCCCGGGTTCCAGAACTCATCGGTGACGCCAGTGCCGCCGACCACCGCCAGGCTCTGATCGACCAACAGCAGTTTGCGGTGGTCACGATAGAAGTTGCCCACCCAGCGCCGCCAGCTCAAGCGATTGTAGAAGCGCAACTCCACGCCAGCGGCTATCAGGCGCTGACGCAGGGCCTGGGTAAATGCGAGGCTGCCATAGTCATCGAACAGGCAGCGCACACGCACTCCGCGCTCGGCGGCCTGGGTCAACGCCTGCACCATGGCTTCGGCGCAGGCGCCCGCCTCCACCAGATACAGCTCCAGTTCGACCTGTTCTTCGGCGCGTGCGATCGCCACCAACATTCGCGGGAAGAACTGCGGACCATCGATCAACAGCTCAAAGCTGTTGCCTTCGCGCCAGGGGAAGATCGCACCGGCCATGGCAGTCAGCGCGCCGTGAAGATCAGTACCGCACCCACCGGTACCGACAGGCTGATCGCCGATAGACCGGCGACCTTGCGCAAGCTTTCCAGCCCCGGCGCAAGGTCGAAGTCCGCCGCGTTGATCACCAGCGGCTCCAGCGTCACTACCTGAAATCGCCGGTCATCAAGACGAGTCGCCAACAGCTCGGCGTTGTATTCGTGGGTCTTGCCATGCAGGTTAACGGTCACCGGCAGACGCAACTCGAGCTGCGCACCGGAGGCGAGATCATTGATCGGGCCCAGGTCAATTTGCGTAGTGATCAGGGCTTCGGCGAAGGTCTTGGTGTCGAACAGCTCCTTGCGCATGCGTTCGTCGCGCAATGGAATACCACTGTTCACCGAGTCCAGCTCGACTTCGACCTCGGCCAGGCCTTTGGGGCTGACCTTGCCGTGCAGCACGAGGAAGCGCTGCACTTCGGAAATGTTGGCGTTTTTAGTGCTGACGAACGACAGCCGCGAAGACTCGCCATCGAGGTACCAGTTGGCCTGCGCCGACGCAGTAGCGCCGGCCAGCAGCACAAAGGCGAGCGTTTTACAAAGGGGCCGCTTGAACATAAAGACTCGTGGGGCAGATAAACCTGAGCGAACCTTAACCGCCCCTGAGCGCATTGCAAACTGTGGCGTCGAATCATCGCAGTTGAATTCCTGTGGGAGCGAGCCTGCCCGCGATGGCGGTTTCGCATCCAGCATTGGCAGTGGATGCCAGATTGCAATCGCGAGCAGGCTCACTCCTACAGGGTTTCGCCAGTTGCTACCGGTTTCAGGGCATCAGGCGACAGCCCTGACGCGCGCCGAGCCACTGCGCGCTGCTGCTACGACCCAAGCTACTGACGGAGACGGTCTTGCTGGCGGAGTCATCCGCGAAACCGCTGGTCGCCAGCCACTGCTTCACATAGCGGTGGCAGTACTCGGCGGGGTTGTTCATCACGTAACGGCACGAGCAATACTCCTTCGCGGTGTAGGCGCTGATGATGTCAGGAAACGCCCACAGCGCCATCCGCTCCTGCCAGACCCAGCCAAGCAGGGCGAGCAGCAGAATCAGCCACAGCGTGATGAGAGGACGGCGGCGTACAAAGCTGCGGCGAGTCACCGCTGCACCTGCCCGGCGACTGCCTGGCGCACGAGCCTGAGCAATGTGTTGTGGCTATAGCTGCCATCGCGATCATCACCGTAGCGCACGATCACCAGGTTTTCGCTGGGGATCACGTACAGCGCCTGGCCCCAATGCCCGAGCGCCGCGAAGGTATCGGCAGGAGCATCGGGCCAGGGTCGCGCTGCCCCCTCGACGACGCGGTTAAGCCACCAATGTCCGCCCGGCACCGTAGCATCCTGGTGGGCCTTGTACCCCGTGAAGGGCTCGCGATTGAAGGCGACCCAGTCCTTGGGCAGCAATTGCCGTTCGCCCCAGCGTCCGTCGCGCGCCATCAGCAAACCGATGCGTGCCAGATCGCGGGCGGTGAGGTAGGCATAGGAGGACGCGACGAAAGTGCCACTGGCGTCGGCCTCCCAGGTCGCGTCGCGGATGCCCAGCGGCTCGAACAAGGCGTTCCATGGGTAATCCGCATAACGCGTCGGCCCAACAATGGCTTTCAACGCGGCGGACAGCAGGTTGCTGTCGCCACTGGAATAGCGAAACACCTGGCCGGGCTCGGCGTAAGCGTCATGGGAGGCAGTGAACGCAGCCATGTTTGAATGACCGCGGGTATACAGCATCGCCACCACTGAGGACTTCAGCGGGGCGTACTCGTAGTCTTCCTGCCAGTCCAGGCCGGAGGCCCAGTGCAACAGGTCAGCCATGCTGATGGCCGGATGCTTTCCCAGCGCCGGATAGAACTTCAGCACCGGGTCCGAAAGCTTGAACAGGCCTTCGCCATAGGCCACGCCGAGGACCGCGGCCATGAGGCTCTTGCTGATCGACCAGGTCAGGTGCGGCGTGTCGGCAGTGGTCGGTGCGCAGTAGCGTTCGTAAAGCAATTGGCCGTCGCGGATCACCAGAAAGGCATCGGTACGTATACCTGCCCGGGTGCTGTCATTACGGGGCGCGAATGCATAGGCCTCCAGGGCTTGCAGCGTTGGCCCGCTCAGGCTCGGGCCGCTGGACCACTGCTCCCCGGGCCAGGTTTCGGCACGGGCGCAGACACTGAGCATCACCAGGAAACACAGGGACAAACCTTTGGACATGGAGGTGGCTCGGGAGGTTGAACCTGGTGAGCCTAGTTGAGGTTGATGACAGTTTTAACTTTGGTGTGGACCTTGGAGACGCCATCGCGGGCAAGCCTTGCTCCCACAGGTCAGCGGCCACACCGCTGACTGGTCTGCCCCAAAATGTTAGACATCAATCATCACTTTTGGGGTGCAGACCATCGCGCAGGAATCGCGTGTGCACTGCAAATCCCTGTGGGAGCAAGGCTTGCCCGCGATGGGGCCATTCAATCCAGCGCAGATCACGCCAATGCCTTGGCCAACCGCTTGCCCCGCGCCACCGCTGCCAGATCCATCACCGCTTGATCGCGCTGCCACATCGCCGCCCAGTGCGGCGGCCCATCCGCCAGCGCCAGGCCGATCTCGACCTTGAGCCCGTCGAACTGGGCGAACAAACCGCCCAGCAACACATGCCCTGCCGGATTGTTCGGTGCCTGACGGCTGACTTCCGCACATCCGGCGAGCAACGCCAGCAAGCGCAGTTGCAGGGACCGTGGCCAGTCACTGTCCTGCCCTATACCGTAAAGCCAGGCGGTCATTGCGCTCAGCACATAGATATCTTCCAGGGTGCGGAACGGTTTGACGTAGGCGTCCCAACCGTCCCCGGCCAGCAATTCGCACTGGGCGTTCTCCAGAACCAGCCGACAGTGGCTGATATCCGGCATCAACGGGATCGACGGCAGGTGCTCCAGGCTTACCCCGGGCTCGCCCGGATACACCACCGCCAGGCTCAGGCGAGGCGCTTCGCCGGGCTGCTCGCTGCGAGCGGCGACCAGCAGCCAGTCGGCAGCATTGCCCGCGGTGACGAAATCCTTGCGGCCGCTCAGGCGTAAATCGCCCAGGCGAGTCTGCATGTCCGCCACCCGCAGGCTGCGCTGCTCGGTCGCACACATGGCGCCCAGGCTCAGCGGCGCGCTTGGCCAGAGCATGCGTAACGCAGCCTGATACCCCACCAGAAATGCCAGCCCCGGCGTCGCCATCAATCGCCCGCCCGCCACTGCCAGCTCGAAGGGCGTGACACTCCCCAGTTGCTGCAAAAGATTGGCAAAGCCTTCCGCCAGGTCCGCACTGGCCGGCACTCGATCACAACGTTTCAACAGGTTCTGCCAAGGCATTGAAGGCTCCTCAAGGGCTGTCATACAAGCATCACCAAAGCTTCATGGCGATGACACCGGGGCTACATAGCCTGACTTTGCACAACACGGCTGCATAAAGAAAGTCGATCGACTGCCACCCAAGACGGGTGACCAGCCCGCACGGAGATTCGCCATGACCCAGATCGCCCACATCCGCGACACCGGCAATGAACGTCGCCTGCAAGCCGAACGCCTGGTAGGTGCCGACGCGCTGCAGGAAGCCCAGGCTCTGCGCTTCAACGTGTTCAGCGGCGAATTCAACGCCAAGCTGAAGGGTGCGGAGTGGGGTCTGGACATGGATGACTACGACGTTCACTGCGCCCACATCGGGGTGCGCGACCTGAACACCGGCCGCCTGGTGGCGACTACCCGCTTGCTTGACCACCAGGCCGCGAGCAGCCTGGGCAGGTTCTACAGCGAAGAGGAGTTCAGCCTGCATGGCCTGGTCCACTTGCAGGGCCCGATTCTGGAAATCGGGCGCACCTGCGTCGATCCCGCCTATCGCAACGGCGGCACCATCGCCGTGCTCTGGGGTGAGCTGGCCGAAGTGTTGAACCAGGGCGGCTATAGCTACCTGATGGGCTGTGCCAGCATCCCGATGCAGGATGGCGGAATCCAGGCCCATGCGATCATGCAGCGCCTGCGCGAGCGCTACCTGTGCACCGAACACCTGCGTGCCGAGCCGAAAAAGCCGCTGCCGGCACTGGCCATTCCCTCCAACGTCATCGCCGAAATGCCACCGCTGCTCAAGGCGTACATGCGCCTGGGCGCGAAGATTTGCGGCGAGCCCTGCTGGGATGAAGATTTCCAGGTGGCCGACGTATTTATCCTGCTCAAGCGCGATGAACTCTGCCCGCGTTACGCCAAGCACTTCAAGGCGGCCATGTGATGAGCCGGTTGAGGGTGTACGCACGAATCGCACGAGTGCTGGTGGTGGTAACGCTGGGGTTGAGCATGGCTGGCGTGTTCGGGTTGTTCGAGCGCCTGGGCATCGCGCACTCCATGGCGCGCCGCCAGCGCTGGTCGCGTTTCTTCATGGCGCGCCTGGCCAATGCCCTGCCCTTTCGTGTGACCGTCCACGGCGAACTGCCGCAGCAGCCGATGCTCTGGGTCAGCAATCACGTGTCCTGGACAGACATTCCGCTGCTGGGCATGCTCACCCCGCTGTCGTTCCTTTCCAAGGCCGAGGTGCGCACCTGGCCGGTGGCGGGCTGGCTGGCGGCCAAGGCCGGCAGCCTGTTCATTCGTCGTGGTTCGGGCGACAGCCAGTTGATCCGCAAGCAAATGGCCCGTCATCTGCAGCAGGCCCATCCCCTGTTGATGTTCCCGGAAGGCACCACCACCGATGGCCGCTCGCTGCGCACCTTCCATGGTCGCCTGCTATCCGCGGCGATTGATTCCCAGGTGAAGCTGCAACCGGTGGCGATTCGTTATCTGCGCGGGGGTGAGCTGGATTCGCTGGCGCCTTTTATTGGCGACGATGACTTGCTGTCGCACCTGATGCGCCTGTTCGGCGATGAGCGCGGTGATGTGGAAATTCATCTGCTCAAGCCAATCGCTTGTGAAGGCCGGGAACGCGCGGCGCTGGCGTTCGATGCGCAGCAGGCGGTGCAGAAGGCATTGTTTGGGGCGATTCCGGAACAGCAGCAAAGGCCGATGCGCCCTGCTATAGCTGCCTGACACCATTCCCCGAAAACAACAAATATCCTGTGGGAGCGAGCCTGCTCGCGATAGCGGTGTATCAGTCGACAACTCTGTTGGCTGACAGACCGCAATCGCGAGCAGGCTCGCTCCCGCAGGGTCTCCCCCAGGTCTATTTTGCTGGATGGTTCTGCACAAAGAGCTGAAGCTGAGGGTAGAACAACCGGAAATCCTCGCTCAGCGGCTCATACAGCACCCGCAACTCCTGCATCGCCCCGGCCAGTTCCTCCGGCCGGGTCAGCCGCCGCGAAATCCCGCGCAGCACCTGCTCCAGCACATCGAACTGGCGATAAGACCCCAACCAGTCATTGGCCATCATGTGCGGCGCAATCCTCGCCAGGCGTTCCGGCAGTTGCCGCTCACTGGCCAGCACCCGGTACACATCCGAAGTGAACCGTTCCAGCGGCTGCTCGGCATACAGGCCCCAGTCCCGCGCCAGGCAGTGATCGAAAAACACATCGAGCACGATCCCGGCGTAACGCCGGCGAGTCAGGGAAAAACGCGACAACGATACATCGACCAACGGATGCCGGTCGGTAAATACGTCAATGCTGCGATGCAGCTGGATGGCCGCCTCGACCTCCGGATCAAATTGCCCCTGCAGCCGCCCTTTGACGAAATCACCATACAGGCTGCCGAGCAATTGACCGGGGCGCTGCCCACCAAGGTGCAGATGTGCGAGATAATTCATGTCGCCAGCTTAGCACTGCGCACCCGAATCGTTACAGCCAACGTATCGTTATAACTCGATATAGCGAATTATGTGGTCGTGAGACCAAAATCATATTTGTGTATCGCGAAATAGCGATTTAAAGTTCGCCTCATCGCGATATAGCGTTTTACTCATCACGAGCCCATACCATGCCTATTAATCTCGACGAAATAATAAAAGCCCTGGCACACCCAGTCCGGCGAGAAATCCTGCACTGGTTGAAAGACCCGACCATCGAATTCCCCGACCAGACCCACAGCAACGAGCACGGAGTCTGCGCCGGACAAATCGATCAACGCTGTGGCCTGTCGCAATCCACAGTCTCCGCGCACCTGGCCACCCTGCAACGCGCCGGCCTGATCAGCAGCCGCAAAGTTGGTCAATGGCACTTTTTCAAACGCAACGAGGAAACCATCCAGGAATTCCTCAGCACCTTCAGTAAAGAGCTCTGACCCTTTCAGTCAGCCAGCCCACAAGGAACCAACATGCCCCTCTCGCTCCTCATCCTGGCCTTGAGCGCCTTCGCCATCGGTACCACCGAGTTCGTCATCATGGGCCTGTTGCCCGATGTGGCGGCCGACCTCGGCGTGTCGATTCCTGGCGCGGGCTGGTTGGTGACCGGTTACGCACTGGGCGTGGCCATCGGTGCGCCGTTCATGGCACTGGCCACCGCCAAACTGCCGCGCAAGGCCGCCCTGGTAGCGTTGATGGGCATTTTCATCATCGGCAATCTGCTTTGCGCGCTGGCCAGTGACTACAACGTGCTGATGTTCGCCCGTGTCGTGACGGCGCTTTGCCACGGCGCCTTCTTCGGCATCGGCTCGGTGGTGGCGGCAGGCCTGGTTCCGGCTAACAAGCGCGCATCCGCCGTGGCCCTGATGTTCACCGGCCTGACCTTGGCCAACGTCCTCGGCGTGCCACTGGGCACCGCCCTCGGCCAGGAAGCCGGCTGGCGCTCGACCTTCTGGGCAGTAACCGTCATTGGCGTGATTGCGCTGATCGGCCTGATTCGGTTCCTGCCCGCCAAGCGGGATGAAGAGAAACTCGACATGCGCGCCGAATTGCGGGCACTCAAGGGCGCCGGCATCTGGTTGTCCCTGAGCATGACCGCGCTGTTCGCCGCCTCGATGTTCACCTTGTTCACCTATGTCGCGCCGCTGCTCGGCGACGTTACCGGGGTCTCGCCCAAAGGCGTTACCTGGACCCTGCTGTTGATTGGCCTGGGCCTGACCGTGGGCAACATCATCGGCGGCAAGCTGGCGGACAAGCGACTGGCAGCGACCCTGATTGGCGTTTTCATCTCGATGGCCGTGGTCTCCACCGTATTGACCTGGACCAGCGTGGCGCTGATCCCGACCGAAATCACCCTGTTCCTCTGGGCCACCGCATCGTTCGCCGCCGTCCCGGCGTTGCAGATCAACGTGGTGACCTTCGGCAAGGCGGCACCGAACCTGGTGTCGACCCTGAACATCGGCGCATTCAACGTCGGCAACGCACTGGGCGCCTGGGTCGGCGGCAGCGTTATCGCCCACGGCTTCGGCCTGACCCGCGTGCCATTGGCGGCCGCTGCCCTGGCAGTCCTCGCCCTGCTGGTGACGCTGATTACTTTCCGCCAGAGCGGCAATGCCGAACTGGCCCCTGCTACCCATTGATCTGCCACGAGGTTTGTATTTCATGACGACTATTTTCGATCCGATCAAACTGGGCGACGTCGAACTCGCCAACCGCATCATCATGGCGCCATTGACCCGCTGCCGCGCCGACGAAGGCCGGGTGCCTAATGCGCTCATGGCCGAGTACTACGTACAACGGGCCTCGGCTGGCCTGATCCTCAGCGAGGCCACCTCGGTCACGCCGATGGGTGTCGGCTACCCGGATACCCCGGGTATCTGGTCCAACGACCAGGTACGCGGCTGGAGCAACGTAACCAAGGCCATCCACGGCGCGGGCGGCAAGATCTTCCTGCAACTGTGGCACGTCGGCCGGGTCTCTCACGAGTCGTACCTGAACGGTGAGCTGCCTGTCGCACCAAGCGCCATTCAGCCAAAAGGCCACGTCAGCCTGGTGCGCCCTCTGGCCGACTACCCGACCCCACGCGCCCTGGAAACCGCTGAAATCGCCGACATCGTCGACGCCTACCGCACGGGTGCCGAAAACGCCAAGGCCGCCGGTTTCGACGGCGTGGAAATCCACGGCGCCAACGGCTACCTGCTTGACCAGTTCCTCCAAAGCAGCACCAACCAGCGCACCGACCACTACGGTGGCTCCCTGGAAAACCGCGCCCGCCTGTTGCTGGAAGTGACCGACGCCGCCATCGAAGTCTGGGGCGCCGGCCGCGTGGGCGTGCACCTGGCGCCTCGCGCCGACTCCCACGACATGGGCGATGACAACCTGGCGGAGACTTTTACCTACGTCGCTCGAGAGCTGGGCAAACGTGGCATCGCGTTCATCTGCTCCCGGGAAAAAGAAGGCGCCGACAGCCTCGGCCCACAACTGAAAGAAGCATTCGGCGGCCCGTACATCGCCAACGAACGTTTCACCAAAGACAGCGCCAACGCCTGGCTGGCGGCTGGCAAGGCTGACGCAGTAGCCTTCGGCGTGCCGTTCATTGCCAACCCGGACTTGCCGGCCCGCTTGAAGGCTGATGCGCCGTTGAACGAGCCGCGTCCGGAACTGTTTTACGCTAAAGGTCCAGTGGGCTACATCGACTATCCGGTGCTGTAAAACCGAACAGCAATACGCACTACAACAAAGCCTCGTCTCGAAAGAGCCGGGGCTTTGTATTACTGGTGTCTTGACCTTCAGGCAGTGAGGGTATTGGCGCGCTGACGGCTAGACCCGTTAGATCAATTGACACAAATCTCCTACAAAATACGCACCCCGCTACCTGTCCACCTGGCGGCTCTACGTATATAAAGCAGTCTGCGGGCGCTGGTCCCTTGACATCGCTGCTGCTACTTACGCATTTTGTTTCATTTGCGCAGGCTGGGACTGAAGCGCAGCATATCCAACCCTGTATCGGCCCAGCGCTCGGCCTCGGCGTGCAGCTCAAAGCTGTCCGGTGCCAGCAGCCACTGATACAGAATGCCGTCAATGTAGGCATGCAGGCTTATGGCGGCACGGACGGTGTCGAGGTCTGCCGGCAATTGCCCACGGTTGACTGCGTTACGCAAGGCGAGGCCGATCCGCACGTTGCAGTCCAGGCTGGCGGCCTGACGCTGCTGACGCAGGTCGCACATTTCATCGGTGAATTCGCACTTGTGAAACAGGATCTCATTGAGACGCCGGGTTTTCGGGTCCAGGGCAATCTGATGAAACAAATGAATCAGCAGCTTGCGCATGCAGCCCAGGGGGTCGGGTTCGTCCTCGCTCTCGCTGGCCTTGGCCATGTCATCCAGTGGTTCGTGCAAGCTATCGAGCATCGCCTGCACCACATCGGCTTTGTTGCTGAAATGCCAATAGATGGCCCCGCGAGTGACGCCGGCCAGGGTCGCGATATCGGCCAGTGTCGTGCGCGCCACACCCCGCTCGTAGAAGGCTTTTTCTGCCGCTTCGAGTATCTGGTTACGGGTTTCCTGGGCTTCCTCTTTGGTACGACGGACCATGGCAGTACAACCTCGATCAGGATGCTTCAGCAGTCTGAACATCCACTGAATAAAATTGCAGCGAGCGCTCTTGGGACTCGTCTGCGGCCTACAATTCAAACCTTCGCGGAGCATTTGTAACGGGATAAGTACAACGCCAAAGGTATTTACAAACAACCATGAACGTAAGTATATTCCTTAGCAAGCTACTTATCCACTCAGCGCACATTTTTTACCTTTCACACTTTCTAGTGCGCACCTAGCGCGCCTGACCCGAGGATTTTCATGCAATTCAAGCCAGCTGTTACCGCTCTGGTCACTGCCGTCGCCCTTGCATCGCTGCTCAGCGGATGTAAAAAGGAAGAGGCGGCCCCCGCCGCACCACCCCCTCAGGTCGGCGTCGTGACGCTGCAGGCACAATCGTTCACCCTGACTTCCGAGCTTCCGGGTCGTACCAGTGCGTTCCGCATTGCCGAAGTCCGCCCGCAGGTCAACGGCATCATTCTCAAGCGCCTGTTCAAGGAAGGCGGCGACGTCAAGGCCGGCCAGCAGCTGTACCAGATCGATCCGGCCGTCTATGAAGCCACGCTGAAAAGCGCCGAAGCCAACCTGCAGCAGACCAAGTCGATTTCCGACCGCTACAAGCTGCTGGTGAAAGAGCAGGCCGTGAGCCGTCAGGAATACGACACGGCGCTGGCCAACCGCATGCAGGCGGAAGCTTCGGTGCAGACTGCCCAGATCAATGTGCGCTACACCAAAGTCTACGCGCCTATCAGCGGTCGAATCGGTCGCTCCAACGTGACCGAAGGTGCCCTGGTCACCAATGGCCAGGCCGAGGCCTTGGCGGTGATCCAGCAACTCGATCCGATCTATGTCGACGTGACCCAGTCGTCCGTGGAGCTGCTGGAACTGCGCCGTGAACTGGAAAGCGGGCGCCTGCAAAAGGCCGGTGACACCGCCGCGGCGGTCAAGCTGACCCTTGAAGACGGCAGCCAGTACAAGCTGGACGGTAAACTTGAGTTCTCCGAAGTCTCGGTAGACCAGACCACCGGTTCCGTGACGTTGCGCGCCGTGTTCCCTAACCCTGACCACACCCTCCTGCCCGGCATGTTCGTTCACGCTCAGCTGCAGGCCGGTGTGAACAGCGCAGCGATCCTGGCACCCCAGCAAGGCGTGACTCGTGACCTCAAGGGCGCGCCAACGGCACTGGTCGTGGGCCCGGACAACAAGGTCGAGCTGCGCCAGCTCAAGGCCAGTCGCACCGTGGGCAGCCAGTGGCTGATCGAAGATGGCCTGAAGGCGGGCGATCGACTGATCACCGAAGGGCTGCAGTACGTCAAACCTGGTGTCGAAGTCAAAGCCACTGAAGCGACTAACGTAGGCACCAAGAACCCGGTCCCCGCACAGGCAGCTGACAAGGCTTCCAGCGGCAAAGGGGAGTAACCCATGTCCAGATTTTTTATCGACCGTCCGATTTTCGCCTGGGTAATTGCCCTGGTGATCATGCTGGTCGGGGCACTATCGATCCTCAAACTCCCGATCAACCAATACCCGAGCATTGCGCCACCGGCCATTGCGATCCAGGTAACCTACCCAGGCGCGTCCGCACAAACCGTGCAGGACACCGTGGTCCAGGTGATCGAGCAACAGCTCAACGGTATCGATAACCTGCGTTATGTCTCCTCGGAAAGTAACTCCGACGGCAGCATGACCATTACCGCGACCTTCGAGCAGGGTACCAACTCCGATACCGCCCAGGTCCAGGTGCAGAACAAGCTGAACCTGGCCACCCCGCTGCTGCCGCAAGAAGTGCAGCAACAGGGGATCCGCGTAACCAAGGCGGTGAAAAACTTCCTGTTGGTCATCGGTGTGGTGTCGCGTGACGGCAGCATGAACAAGGACGACCTGTCCAACTACATCGTGTCCAACATGCAGGATCCGATCTCGCGGACCGCCGGTGTCGGTGACTTCCAGGTCTTCGGTTCCCAGTACGCCATGCGCGTCTGGCTCGATCCGGCCAAATTGAACAACTTCAACCTGACCCCGGTAGACGTCAAGGCGGCCATCGCGGCGCAGAACATCCAGGTGTCCTCCGGCCAACTGGGCGGCTTGCCTGCTGCACCTGACCAGCAGCTGAACGCTACCATCATCGGCAAAACCCGCCTGCAGACCGCCGAGCAGTTCAACAAGATCCTGCTCAAGGTCAACAAGGACGGCTCGCAAGTGCGTCTGTCCGATGTCGCGGATGTGGGTCTGGGCGGTGAGAACTACAGCATCAACGCTCAGTTCAACGGCGCACCGGCTTCCGGCCTGGCGGTGAAACTGGCCAACGGTGCCAACGCCCTCGACACTGCCAAGGCACTGCGCAACACCATCGAAACCCTCAAGCCCTTCTTCCCGCAAGGAATGGAAGTGGTGTTCCCGTACGACACCACGCCAGTGGTGACCGAATCGATCAAGGGTGTGGTTGAAACCCTGGTCGAAGCGATCGTGCTGGTGTTCCTGGTGATGTTCCTGTTCCTGCAGAATTTCCGCGCCACGGTCATCACCACGATGACGGTGCCGGTGGTACTGCTGGGTACCTTCGGGATTCTCGCGGCATTCGGTTTCAGCATCAACACCCTGACCATGTTCGGCATGGTGCTGGCCATCGGCTTGCTGGTGGACGATGCCATCGTTGTGGTGGAAAACGTCGAACGGGTCATGAGTGAAGAAGGCCTGTCACCCAAGGAGGCCACCAAGAAATCCATGGGGCAGATCCAGGGTGCACTGGTGGGTATCGCCCTGGTGCTCTCGGCGGTACTGCTGCCAATGGCGTTCTTCAGCGGTTCTACCGGGGTGATCTACAAGCAATTCTCGATCACGATCGTCTCGGCCATGGCCCTGTCGGTACTGGTTGCCCTGATCTTCACGCCGGCGCTTTGCGCAACCATGCTCAGGGCGATTCCGAAAGGCGAACATGGCACCCCGAAACGCGGCTTCTTTGGCTGGTTCAACCGCAGTTTCGACCGCGGCGTCAAAAGCTACGAGCGCGGCGTTGGCAACATGCTCACGCACAAGGCCCCTTACCTGCTGGCCTACGTGATCATCGTGGTCGGCATGATCTGGTTGTTCACCCGCATTCCAACGGCGTTCCTTCCGGAAGAAGACCAGGGCGTACTCTTCGCCCAGGTGCAGACCCCGGCCGGCTCCAGCGCCCAGCGGACCCAGGTGGTGATCGACGAAATGCGCGAATTCCTGCTGCGGCCGTCCAAGGACGGCGGCGAAGGCGATGCGGTGGCCTCGGTGTTTACCGTGAACGGCTTCAACTTCGCCGGTCGCGGCCAGAGTTCGGGCTTGGCCTTTATCATGCTCAAACCCTGGGGCGAGCGAAACGCCGATAACAGCGTATTCAACCTGGCCGCCCGGGCCCAAAAGCATTTCTTCTCGTTCCGTGACGCCATGGTGTTCGCCTTCGCGCCACCTGCGGTACTGGAGCTGGGCAACGCCACGGGCTTTGACGTATTCCTCCAGGACCGTGCCGGCATCGGCCACGAAAAACTGATGGAAGCGCGCAACCAGTTCCTCGGCATGGCCGCGCAGAGCAAGGTGCTGTCGCAGGTACGTCCCAACGGCCTGAACGACGAACCGCAATACCAGCTGGAAATCGATGACGAGAAGGCCAGTGCCCTGGGCCTCACGCTCAGCGACATCAACACCACCCTGTCGATTGCCTTGGGCAGTAGCTACGTCAACGACTTCATCGACCGCGGTCGGGTGAAGAAGGTGTACGTGCAAGGCCAGCCTGATTCGCGGATGAGCCCCGAAGACATCAAGAAATGGTACGTGCGTAACTCCGAAGGAACCATGGTGCCGTTCTCGGCCTTCGCCAAGGGCAAGTGGATCTACGGCGCACCTAAGCTGTCGCGTTATAACGGTGTAGAGGCGATGGAAATTCTCGGAGCCCCGGCGCCGGGTTATTCCACCGGTGAGGCCATGGCCGAAGTCGAAGCGCTGGCGAAGAAACTCCCGGCGGGTGTAGGGATTTCCTGGACCGGCCTGTCGTACGAGGAACGTCTGTCCGGCTCGCAGGCTCCGGCGCTGTACGCGTTATCGCTGCTGATGGTGTTCCTGTGCCTGGCGGCTCTGTACGAAAGCTGGTCGATTCCGATTGCGGTGATGCTGGTAGTACCTTTGGGGATCATCGGGGCACTGCTGGCGACCAGTCTGCGCGGGCTGTCCAACGACGTTTACTTCCAGGTGGGCCTGTTGACGACTATCGGCCTGGCGGCGAAAAACGCCATCCTGATCGTTGAATTCGCCAAGGAACTGCACGAGCAGGGCAAGAGCCTGCGAGAGGCTGCGATCGAAGCCTGCCGCATGCGTTTGCGCCCGATCATCATGACCTCGCTGGCCTTTGTCCTGGGCGTAGTGCCCCTGGCGATTTCCACTGGTGCCGGCTCAGGTAGCCAACATGCCATCGGTACAGGCGTTATTGGCGGTATGATCACGGCCACGGTCCTGGCGATTTTCTGGGTACCACTGTTCTTCGTTACCGTGTCGTCCATTGGTCAGCGCAAAAAAACCGACCCGGATGACACTACTGAAACTCCTAAAGAGGCTGGCCAATGAGCAAGTCGCTACTCTCCCTGGCAGTCGCCGCGTTCGTACTTGGTGGCTGCTCGCTGATACCCGATTATCAGCAGCCTGAAGCACCGGTGGCGAGCCAGTACCCGCAAGGGCCGGCTTATTCGCCGGCCCAGGCGCCAGGTCAGGCCGCTGCTGAACAGGGCTGGAAGCAGTTTTTCCATGACCCGGTCCTGCAACAGCTGATCCAGGTGGCCCTGGAAAACAACCGTGACCTGCGAGTCGCCGCATTGAACATCGACGCCTTTGCCGCGCAGTACCGCATCCAGCGTGCGGACCTGTTCCCGGCGGTGTCGGCCAATGGCACTGGCAGCCGCCAGCGCGTTCCGGCCAACGCTTCGCAAACCGGCGAGGCAGGGATCACCAGTTCCTACTCGGCTACGGTCGGCATCAGCGCTTACGAACTCGACCTGTTCGGTCGTGTTCGCAGCCTGAGTGAAGAAGCCCTGCAACAGTACTTCGCCACTGAAGAAGGCCGTCGCAGCACGCAAATCAGCCTGGTGGCCAACGTGGCCAACGCCTACCTGACCTGGCAAGCCGACAAGGAACTGCTCAAGGTGACCCAGGACACCCTTGGTGCGTTCGAGGAGAGCTACAAGCTCACTTCGCGCAGCAACGAAGTGGGCGTCGCCTCGGCACTGGACCTGGCGCAGTCGCGCACCTCGGTGGAAAACGCCCGGGCGCAACTGGCCAAGTACACCCGCCAAGTCGCGCAGGATGAAAACAGCCTGGTGCTGCTGCTCGGTACCGGCCTGCCGGCGAACCTGCAGCCCACCCGGCCCCTGGCTGACGACTTGCTGAGCGATGTACCGCCAGGCCTGCCTTCGGACTTGCTGCAACGGCGCCCGGACATCCTCCAGGCCGAGCGCAACCTCAAGGCCGCCAACGCCAACATCGGCGCCGCGCGGGCTGCGTTCTTCCCGAGCATCAGCCTGACAGCCAATGCCGGTTCCCTGAGTCCGGACCTGTCCGGCCTGTTCAAGGGCGGCTCGGGCACCTGGTTGTTCCAGCCGCAGATCAACCTGCCGATCTTCAACGCCGGCAGCCTGCGTGCCAGCCTGGATTACTCGAAAATCCAGAAAGACATTGGCGTGGCGAACTACGAGAAGTCCATTCAAACGGCCTTCCAGGAAGTCGCCGACGGCCTGGCAGCGCGCCAGACCTACACCCAGCAGCTGCAGGCGCAGCGTGATTTCGTCACCGCGAACCAGGACTACTACCGTCTGGCCGAGCGACGTTATCGCATTGGTGTCGACAGCAACCTGACCTTCCTCGATGCCCAGCGCCAGTTGTTCAGCGCCCAGCAGGTACTGATCACCGATCGTCTGGCCCAACTGGTCAGCGCAGTCAATCTGTACAAGGCACTGGGTGGTGGCTGGAATGCGCAAACCGCGCAAAACGAGCCGGTGAAAGAAGAAGCGCCGAAACTGAAGTTGTTCTGATAGCGCTTTTCGCAATATCGAAGCCCACCTTACCGGTGGGCTTTTTGTTGGGCTTCAGGACCAACAGATCGCAGCCTTCGGCAGCTCCTACAGGCATTCGCGCACACCTGTAGGAGCTGCCGAAGGCTGCGATCTGTTGATCTTTTATAGTTCGATAATCGCCCAAAACCCTCAGCTACAGATTGAACTATCTAGTACATTCCGCGCACCATTCGCTCCACAAAACCAATAACCTCCAGGTTCGACCATGTCTCAGCGCCCTGCCCTGTCCGGCTGAATCCGTTTCTCTACTTCCACGATACGCATCTTCAACTGCAGCCTCAGGTTGCGGCATCACCCGTTGCATCCCCAATAAATAGAGAGACCCCTACCCATGACGCCTCCCACTGCGCACTACTTATATCCCAGCCTGATCGCCTTTGCCCTGGCCGCCGCAGCTGGCACCGCGGCCGCCGAGGAGTCGGGTTTCGTCGAGGGCGCCAAGGTCAATCTGAACCTGCGCAATTTCTACATCAACCGTAACTTTACCAACCCGACCAAGACCCAGGGCAAGGCTGAAGAGTGGACGCAGAGTTTTATCCTGGATGCGAAATCCGGGTTCACCCAAGGCACCGTCGGGCTAGGCATGGATGTGCTGGGGCTGTACTCGGTGAAGCTCGATGGCGGCAAGGGCACCGGCGGGACTCAGCTTTTACCTCTGGATCAGGACGGCCGTCCGGCCGATAACTTCGGTCGCACCAACGTGGCGTTCAAGGCGAAGCTGTCGCAAACCGAAGTCAAAGTCGGCGAATGGATGCCCGTGCTGCCGGTCCTGCGTTCGGACGACGGCCGATCCCTGCCGCAAACCTTCAGGGGCGGCCAGATCACTTCCAGGGAGTGGGCTGGGCTGACGCTGTACGGTGGGCAGTTCCGCGCCAATAGTCCGCGCGACGACAGCAGCATGAGCGACATGTCGATGACCGGGAAGCCGTCTTTCACCTCGGACAGATTCAACTTCCAGGGCGGCGAATATGTGTTCAACGATAAACGCACCCAGCTTGCGCTGTGGAACGCCGAGTTGAAGGACATCTACAGCCAGCAGTTCGTCAATGTGATCCACAGCCAGCCCCTGGGCGACTGGACACTGGGCGCCAACCTCGGCTTTTTCTACGGCAAGGACGACGGTAGCGCTCGCGCTGGCGAGCTGGACAACAAGACCTGGTCCGGTCTGTTCTCGGCGAAGTATGGCGGCCATACTTTCTACCTGGGCCTGCAGCAACTCACCGGCGATAGCGCGTGGATGCGGGTCAACGGTACCAGCGGCGGTACGCTGGCCAACGACAGTTACAACTCGAGCTACGACAATGCCCGGGAGAAATCCTGGCAACTGCGCCACGACTACAACTTCGTCGCTGTCGGTATGCCCGGGTTGACCTTGATGAACCGCTACATCAGTGGCAGCAACGTCCATACCGGCACGATCACTGATGGCAAGGAATGGGGTCGCGAAAGCGAACTGGGCTACACCGTGCAGAGCGGTGCGCTGAAGGACTTGAACGTCAGATGGCGCAATTCGACCATGCGCCGGGACTACAGCAATAACGAGTTCGATGAGAACCGGTTGATCATCAGCTACCCGATCAGTCTGTTGTAAGCCTCACCAGCGTCATCGCGGGCAAGCCCGCTCCCACAGGTTTATGTCTTGCGAATGTTTGGGGAATTACACAAAACCTTGTGGGAGCGGGCTTGCCCGCGATGGCGTCAGTTCAGGCAACAAAAATCATAAATCACTCCCGGGACTCAACGCCCAGTTCGTCCCACACTGACTCGGCCAGGTGGAAAGTCGCATTGGCAGCCGGGATGCCGCAGTAGATCGCGCTCTGCATGATCACTTCCTTGATCTCGCCACGGCTCACCCCGTTATTGGCGGCTGCGCGAAGGTGCAATTTGAGTTCTTCATTGCGATTCATGCCGATCAGCATCGCGATGGTGATCAGGCTGCGGGTATGACGTGGCAGGCCTGGGCGGGTCCAGATGTCGCCCCAGGCATGGCGTGTGATCATTTCCTGGAACTCCGAGTTGAACTCGGTCAGGGCGTTCAGGCTGCGATCGACATGGGCGTCGCCGAGAACCGCACGGCGAACTTTCAGCCCCTCATCGTAACGTTGTTGTTCGTCCACGAAACTCCCCCTTATCGAGCTGACAGGAACGCCACGACGCGCTCGCTGAATGCTGCGCCGGCCTGGACGTTGGACAGGTGGGCGGCATGGAACTCGGCGTATTCGGCGCCGGCCACGTGCTCCTGAATGAAGTGACTACCCGCTGGCGGCGTGACCGCATCTCCAGAGCCTGCAATGACCAGCAGCGGCACCTTGATCGAGCCCAGTTGATCACGGAAATCGGCATCGCGCACCGCAGCGCAATTGGCGGCATAACCTTCAGGCGAAGTGGCTGCGAGCATGTCGGTAATGCGGCTGGCGACAGCAGGATTGGCCGAGGCGAAGTCCGGGGTGAACCAGCGCGCAATCGACGCATCCCGCAGGGCGACCATGGCCGCTGCACCATCACGCAGGACGGTTTCAATGCGCGGGTTCCACACCGACGGATCACCGATTTTCGCTGCGGTGTTGCACACCACCAGCTTGAGCAGGCGATCACCGGCATTGATCCCCAACCACTGGCCGATCAAACCGCCCATCGACAGGCCACAAAAATGCGCGCGCTCGATGTTCAGGGCATCGAGCAGCGCCAGGACGTCGTGCCCCAGTTGCTCAATGCTGTACGGGCCCGGCGTCACCAGGGATTTCCCGTGACCTCGGGTATCGAACCGCAGTACCCGGAAGTGCTCGGTGAACGCGGCCATCTGCGCGTCCCACATGTGCAGGTCGGTGCCCAGCGAGTTGGAGAGCACCAGCACCGGCGCATCCTGCGGTCCGTCGAGTTGGTAATGCAGTTCGCCCTCGGCGAGTTGTACAAAAGCCACAGCAATCTCCTTCAGGCAGTTAATCCAGAATGTTCAGCCACCGCTCGCTCGACCCAGGTTCGGGCCTGACCGAGGTAGTGGGCAGGGTTCAACAGATGATCCAGTTCAGCCCCAGACAGCTGGGCAGTGACTTGCGGCTCTTCGCCAAGGACTGCGCGCAGGTGCCGTTGCTGGGCGACAGCACGTTTGCAGCATTGCTCCAGCACATGGTGCGCGGTATCACGCCCCACCCGCTGGGCAAGGACAATGCTCACGGCTTCGGCGAGCACCAGCCCCTGGGTCAGGTCGAGGTTGCGGGTCATGCGTTCGGCGTCTACTTCCAGGCCGGCCGCCATCAGCAGCGCCTGCTTCAGGCTGCCGGACACCAGGCAACAAATCTCTGGCAGGGTTTCCCATTCGGCATGCCACAAGCCCAGGCTGCGCTCGTGCTCTTGCGGCATTGCACTGAACAGGGTCGAGATCAGGCCGGGCACCCGCGTGGCCGCACCGATGAGCACTGCGGCGCCCACCGGATTGCGCTTGTGCGGCATGGTCGAGGAGCCGCCTTTACCTGGTGCCGAGGGCTCGAAAACCTCCCCTGCTTCAGTCTGCATCAGCAGACTGACATCGCGCCCCAACTTGCCCAGGCTGCCGGCGATCAACCCCAGTACGGAACCGAACTCCACCAGGCGATCTCGCTGGGTGTGCCAGGGTTGATCCGGCAAGCCCAGTTGCAGTTCCTTGGCCAGCGCCTGGGCAATCGGCAGCGCTTGGTCGCCGAGAGCAGCCAGGGTTCCGGAGGCGCCACCAAATTGCAGCACCAGCAGGCGCGGCTTGAGTTCTTGCAGGCGTTGACGGCTGCGGGTCACCGCCCCCAGCCAACCGGAGATCTTCATGCCCAGAGTGACGGGCGTGGCGTGTTGCAGCCAGGTCCGGCCAGCCAACGGCGTGGCAGCATAGCGTTCGGCCTGAGTCGAGAGGATTGCACCCAGCTGTGCCAGGTCACTTTCGATCAGCTCCAGCGCCCGGCGCAGTTGCAGCACCAGGCCGGTGTCCATCACGTCCTGGCTGGTTGCGCCAAGATGCACATAACGTTCGGCGTCGGCATCGGTCGCCGCGATCTGTTTGCCCAGGGCTTTAACCAGCGGGATGGCCGAATTGCCCGCTGTGGCAATGGCCTCGCCGAGCGCTGCAAAGTCGTAGAGTCCGGCCCGGCAAGCCGCCTGGATCGGCGCCACAGCAGTCTGCGGGATCAGGCCGACTGTTGCCTCGGCCCGAGCCAGCGCCGACTCGAAGTCGAGCATCGCCTGGACGCGCCCCTGATCGCAGAACACTTCGCGCATGTCGCGGGCAGTGAAATAGGCATCGAACAACTGATTGCCCGGTCGCTCGTTCATAAACTATCCCTGCAAGCGTGGGCCGTTCAGGCCCACGGGTAAATATCAAAGGTCGTGGTGCAAGTATTTCGCCTGTTTCGGCAGGCGCAGGCTGAACAGGAACGCCACCGCCATCATCACCGTCACGTACCAGTAGAAGGAGTTTTCCATGCCCACGGCCTTGAGGCTCAGCGCCACATACTCGGCCGACCCGCCGAAAATTGCATTTGCCACCGCATACGCCAGGCCCACGCCCAATGCGCGTACTTCCGGCGGGAACATCTCGGCTTTAACCAAGCCACTGATGGAGGTGTAGAAACTCACGATCGCCAGTGCCACGGTAATCAGCACAAACGCCAGGAAAGGACTGCTGACACTTTTCAGGCTGAGCAGGATCGGCACGGTGCACAGGGTCCCGAGGGCGCCGAACCAGAGCATCGAGTTGCGCCGGCCGATCTTGTCCGCGAGCATGCCGAACAGCGGCTGCATGCACATGTACAGGAACAGCGCGCCGGTCATGATGTAGCTGGCCGTCTTGGCGTGCATGCCGGCGGTATTCACCAGGTATTTCTGCATGTACGTGGTAAACGTGTAGAAAATCAGCGAACCACCGGCGGTGTAGCCCAGCACGGTGATAAACGCAGCTTTATGATCACGGAACAGCGCACGGATACTGCCGGCGTCCTTGTTCTCGCGCATTTCCTTGCTGCTGGTTTCCTTCAACGAACGGCGCAGGAACAGCGAAATCAGCGCCGCCACCGCACCGACCACGAACGGGATCCGCCAGCCGTAGGCACGCAGGTCATCCTCGGTGAGAAATTGCTGCAGCACCACAACCAGCGACACCGCGAGCAACTGGCCGCCAATCAGCGTCACGTACTGGAACGAGGCGAAGAATCCGCGCTGGCCCTTGAGAGCGACTTCACTCATGTAAGTAGCGGTGGTGCCGTATTCGCCGCCAACCGACAGGCCCTGCAGCAAACGGGCGAACAGCAGCATGATCGGCGCCCAGACGCCAATGTCCTTGTAGGTCGGCAGGCAGGCAATGAGCAAGGAGCCGAAGCACATCATCAGAATCGATATCAGCATCGAATTCTTGCGCCCGTGCTTGTCCGCGACGCGACCGAAGATCCAGCCGCCGATGGGCCGCATCAGGAACCCGGCAGCGAACACGCCCGCCGTGTTGACCAGTTGCACGGTCGGGTTGTCGGACGGGAAAAACGCCGGGGCGAAGTAGATGGCGCAGAAGGCGTAGACGTAGAAGTCGAACCATTCAACGAGGTTGCCCGAGGAGGCGCCAACAATTGCGAAGATTCGTTTTTTACGCTCTTCGCCGGTGTAGTGCGCTGGAGTAGCGGTGGGGGTTGTCATTGTTTTTCACTCTTTGGGGACAGTGACAGTCTAGACATACTTTGCAACAGTCCCGTTCCGCAGATGCATCAGGCAAAGCAATCCCGTGTGGGGAACCCGCACGGGATTAACATTTGCGGGGTTCTCAATAATCGAAGAACACCGTCTCCGCCTCAGTGCCCTGCAAAATCACATTCCACTGGTACACGCCGGCCGCGTCCTGCTTCGCCAGCAAGGTGCTGCGGCGCTCCGCAGGTACGCACTCCAGCAGCGAATCATCGACGTTCGCCGGCTCGCCATCGAAGTAAATCCGTGTCAGCAGATGCTTCACCAGCCCGCGGGCGAACACCAGCACCACCAGATGCGGGGCCTGAGTCGTGCCTTTCAGGCCTTGCACGGTACCTGGCTTGATCGTGGTAAAGCGGAAGCGCCCCTGGGCATCCACCGGTACCCGGCCAAACCCTTCGAAGTTCGGGTCCAGCGCCTTGGCCTGGTCATCTTCCGGGTGATCGTATTTGCCAGCGGCATTGGCCTGCCAGATTTCCAGCATGGCGTCGTTGACGAAGTCTCCGTTGCCGTCCACCACCTGCCCGCTGATCGCGACGCGCTGGCCCAAGGTCTGTTCGACGGTCAGGTCTTCGCGGTTCAGCCAGGTCAGGCCGATGTGGTAATAGGGTCCGACGGTGTGGGATGTGGTCGCGTTGAGCGTCATCTTATTTCTCCATCGGCGTGGCTTCGCGGCCGCGCAAAACGATGTCCCAGCGGTAACCGAGGGCATAGGAAGGGATGGTTTTCTCCAGATCGAAACTGGCGATCAAGCGCTCTTTGGCGCTGGTATCCGGTACGCAGTTGTAGATCGGGTCATACGCCAGCAGCGGGTCACCCGGGAAGTACATCTGGGTGACCAGACGCGTCAGGATGCTTGGCCCGAACAGCGAGAAATGGATATGCGCAGGGCGCCAGGCATTGTGGTGGTTGCCCCACGGATAAGCACCCGGCTTGATGGTCTGGAACTGGTACCAGCCTTCAGCATCGGTCACGGTGCGACCGGTGCCGGTGAAGTTCGGGTCCAGCGGCGCGTCGTGCAGGTCACGCACATGGTTGTAGCGCCCGGCGGCGTTGGCCTGCCAGATTTCCACCAGGATACCCGGCACCGGCAGGCCGTCTTCGTCCAGCACGCGACCATGGACAATGATGCGCTCACCCTGGGGTTCGCCCGAATGTTGCGCGGTCAGGTCGTTGTCCTGGGCTTGGATACGCTCGGCACCGATGGTCGGGCCGGTGATCTCCGACAACGAGTGCGGCAAAAACACCAACGGCTGCGACGGCGCGCGCAGGTTGGTGGATTGATAGGCCGGGTGCAGGTAGGCCGGTTGAGTGCCCTCCTGCGGGCGGCGGTAACCAGGCTTGTCAGTCATTACGCTTTCCTCTGTTCTTGTTAGCTGACGCGTTCAATCGCCAGGGCCAGGCCTTGGCCGACGCCGACACACATGGTCGCCAGGCCCTTGCTGCCGCCGGTTTTTTCCAGTTGATGCAAGGCCGTGAGTACCAGGCGCGCACCGCTCATGCCTAACGGATGGCCCAGGGCAATGGCGCCGCCGTTCGGGTTGACCTGAGGTGCGTCGTCCGCCAACCCCAGCTCGCGCAGGACGGCGAGGCCCTGGCTGGCAAATGCTTCGTTGAGTTCGATCACGTCGAAGTCGCTGACGGCCAGCCCCAGGCGTTCGGTCAACTTGCGCACCGCCGGCACCGGGCCGATGCCCATGACCCGAGGTGCAACACCGGCACTCGACATCCCCAGCACTTTCGCACGAGCCGTCAGGCCGTGTTTCCTTACAGCGTCGGCCGATGCCAGGATCAATGCCGCTGCGCCGTCGTTTACGCCTGAAGCGTTGCCGGCAGTAACCGTTTTGTCCGCACCGTTAACCGGTTTGAGCCTGGCCAGGGTTTCCAGGGTAGTGTCGCCGCGAGGATGCTCGTCCTGGCTGACCACTGTTTCACCCTTTTTGTGGGCAATGCGCACTTCGATGATTTCTTCTGCGAAATAGCCGGCTGCCTGGGCAGCGGCGGTCCGTTGCTGGCTGCGCAGTGCGAACGCGTCCTGATCTTCGCGCGAGACTTCATAATCGTCGGCGACGTTGTCAGCAGTCTGCGGCATTGCATCCACACCGTACTGGGCTTTCATCAACGGGTTGATGAAACGCCAGCCGATAGTGGTGTCTTCCAGCTTCATGCTGCGAGAAAACGCGGCATCGGCCTTGCCCATGACGAACGGTGCCCGGGACATCGACTCCACCCCGCCGGCGATGGCCAGTTCCATTTCACCACTGGCAATCGCCCGAAACGCGGTGCCGATGGCGTCCATGCCCGAAGCGCAGAGGCGGTTGAGCGTAACGCCCGGAATGGACTCCGGCAGCCCGGCCAACAGCAAGGCCATGCGTGCGACGTTGCGGTTGTCTTCGCCGGCCTGGTTGGCACAGCCGAGGAATACCTCGTCCACTGCGTTCCAGTCGACTGATGGATTGCGCTCCATCAAAGCCTTGATCGGCACGGCGGCCAAGTCATCGGCGCGGACCGCCGACAGTCCGCCACCGAAGCGGCCGATAGGGGTGCGAATCGCGTCGCAGATAAAAACGTCACGCATCAGGCTTCTCCGGGGGCTTGGCCATGGGCGGCTGCGGTGCGGGCTTCCAGATCCCTGAGCGCCTTGAGTTCGACTTCAGTAGGCTCGGCGGTGTGCTCGACGGTTTCGGCGAAGCGAATGGCCCAGCCGGTGGCCGCCACCACTTGCTCGCGGGTCACGCCTGGGTGCAATGCGGTCACCACAAATTCGTGAGTGCCCTCTTCAGGTTCCATGATGCACAGGTCGGTAATGATGCCTACAGGACCGGCACCCGGCAGGCCCAGGCGTTTACGCGAATCGCCGCCCTCGCCATGACCCACCGAGGTGATGAAGTCCAGCTTGTCGACGAACGAGCGTGACGACTGTTTGAGGATAATCAATACGCTCTTGGCCGAGCCGGCAATTTCCGGAGCACCGCCGGCACCCGGCAGACGGACCTTGGGTGAATGGTAGTCGCCGACCACGGTGGTATTGATGTTGCCGAAGCGATCGACCTGCGCGGCGCCGAGGAAGCCGACGTCGATGCGCCCGCCCTGCAGCCAGTAGCGAAAGATCTCACCGGTGGGCACGACAGTGTCAGCAGTTTCCGCCAGTTCACCGTCACCAATCGACAGCGGCAGCACACTAGGCTTGGCACCGATCGGGCCGGATTCGTAGATCAGCACGACATCAGGCGACGATGTCAGGCGTGCCAGGTTGGCGGCTTTGGAAGGCAGGCCGATGCCGACGAAACACACCGAACCGTTCTTCAAGCGGCGGGCGGCAGCGACGGTCATCATTTCATTGGTGGTGTAAGTCATTACTTGGCCTCCGAAGCAGCGGCCAGCTTGGCCTGGAACTCGCTGAAGTCAGCGCTACCGTGGATGTATTCGTTGATCCATGCGGTGAAAGTCTCACGGTCACGGGCGATCGGATCCCAGGCCTGGTAAAAGCGGTTGTCCCGCTCGTTGTACCCATGGGCGTAAGACGGATGCGCACCGCCCGGTACGTGGCAGACCGCGCTGAGCGCCCAGGTGGGCAGCACGCAGGAGTTCATCGGCGCGTTCAGGTCGTCGACGATTTCTTCAACGGTGACGATGCAACGCTTGGCTGCCAGCGCCGCTTCTTTCTGCACCCCAAGAATACCCCAGAGCAATACGTTGCCCTTGCGATCGGCTTTCTGTGCATGGATCACGGTGATGTCCGGGCGTACCGAAGGCACCGCGGCCAATACTTCGCCAGTGAAGGGGCAAGTGACCGTCTTGATCAGCGGATTGACCTTGGGCAAGTCGGAGCCGGCGTAGGCGCGCAGTACTGCGAAAGGCAGCCCGGAGGCGCCGGCAACGTAGGCGTTGGCCAGGTCGGCATGGCTGTGTTCTTCGATTTCCAGCGGGTGTGGCCAGTGCTTCTCGACCGCGTCACGCAAACGGTGCAGCGAGCCAACACCAGGGTTGCCGCCCCAGGAGAAAATCAGCTTGCGCGCGCATCCGGCTCCGATCAACTGGTCGTAGATCAGGTCAGGTGTCATCCGTACCAGCGTCAGGTCTTTCTTGCCCTGGCGAATGATTTCGTGACCCGCCGCCGTAGGGATCAGGTGAGTGAAGCCTTCGAGCGCGACGGTATCGCCGTCGTTTACGAATTGCTTCACTGCTTCGTGCAGCGAAAGGATTTCAGCCATGGGGCAGGCTCCCGTTTTGTAATGAACCGACAGTGGATGAAAAGGGCGCGATGCGCAGCGCCGGAGTAACTGAAGAGTAAGCCTGCGCAATGGGCCAAACAATCCGATAATCGACTGAGTGTTCGTTTATCGAACATATTGTTGTTGGGCTATCGTTCTACGTGACCCGCGAAAAATCTCAGCCTTCGGCACCTCCTACCGGACTTCGCGCACACGTAGGAGCTGCCGCAGGCTGCGATCTTTAGCGGGCCGCAACCGGGTTCAGGTCGCATCCGCATGACTGACCATGCCCTTGATCACCACCGCCGCCGTCGCCAGTGCCGCCGGTATCACCAACGCCGTCAGCACCTGCTCGAAGTTCCAGCCCAGGCCCAGCAACGTCGCGCCCATCCATGCGCCGAGAATCGCGCCGAAGCGGCCAATGCCCAGCATCCACGAGACGCCCGTCGCCCGCCCCTGTGTCGGATAAAACCGCGCCGCCAGCGACGGCATGGCCGATTGCGCGCCGTTAACGCACATCCCGGCCACCAGCACCAACGTCGCCAATAACGTGATGTTGCCCAGGCTCTGCCCTACCGCGTAGGCAAACACCCCCGCCAGCAGGTAGAAAATGCCGATGACCTTGTGCGGATTGAAGCGATCCATCGCCCAGCCCACTCCTACGGCGCTCAATACCCCGCCGAACTGAAACAACGCGCCGATGAAGGCCGCTTGTTCCATGCTGGCGCCGCTATCGCGCATCAAGGTCGGTAACCAGCTGGTCAGCAGGTAGACAATCACCAGCCCCATGAAATAGGTGAGCCACAACAGCAACGTGCCGGTGCTGTAGGTGCCGTTGAAGATCACCGCAAACACGTTGCGGGCTTTGACGGTTTTCTGTTCCGGCACACTGAAGCTTGCAGCCTGGGCGACAACGACCGGGTCGATGGGCGCGAGGGTCTTGCGCACTTTATCGGTGCCGCGATTGCGTACCACCAGGTAACGCGCCGATTCCGGTAACCAGAACAACAGGACAACGGCGAGGATCAGCGGAAGGACCCCGCCAATAAACAACAGGCTGTGCCAGCCGAACATGGGGATCAGCTTGGCCGAGATGAACCCGCCGCCCGCCATGCCCAGGTTAAAACCGCAGAACATGCTGGTCACCAGCAAAGATTTTTTGCGCTCCGGGGTGTATTCCGACAGCAGTGTGGTCGCGTTCGGCATCCCGGCCCCCAGGCCCAGGCCCGTGAGAAACCGCAATACCAGCAGTTGGTCGACGTTGGTGCTGTAGGCCGACGCGAGGCTGAATGCGCCGAACAGCACCACCGCACCGACCAGCACCACTTTGCGTCCGAAGCGGTCAGCCAGCGGGCCGGAGCCCAATGCGCCAAACACCATGCCGATCAGGGCAGCACTCATTACCGGGCCGAGGCTGGCCCGATCGATCCCCCAGTCCTGGGACAGTGCCGGCGCGATGAAACCCATGGCCGCCGTGTCAAGGCCATCGAGAAAGACAATCAGGAAACACAGGATCACCACTCGCCACTGGTAGCGCGAAATGGGTTGGGCATTGATGAAGGACTGCACGTCGAGGCAGTTACCTACAACAGACTGGGGCTGGTTCATTATTTTTATTCCACGCAAGAACGCAGTCGAACAGGTGCCAGCCTAGTGCTGGCGCTGCGGCGACATTAATGATCCTGGGGAAACAGCGTCAATTCGATAAACGCGAGTCTGTGCGTTTATCGAACACTTCGCAGCTGTGCGCTAGGCAAAGAGCTGACTGCTGAGGTCGCGGCTGGCACTGAGCAGCCCAGGCAGGAATCGCTGTTCGAGTTCGTTGCGACTGACCCGGCCAGCGTGGGTGCTGACGTTTAATGCCGCCACCACCTGCCCGGAGGCGTCATACACGGGAACGGCGATCGAGCGCAGGCCTTGTTCGAGTTCCTGGTCGACGATGCACCAGCCCTGTTGCCGTACCTCTTGCAAACATTCGAGCAAGGCTTCGGGAGTGTGCAGGGTACGGCTGGTCTTGGCCTGTAACTCGGCGTGATCGAGGTACTCGCGCAGCGAAGTGTCGTCCAGCGCGGCCAACAGGATTCTGCCCATAGAGGTGCAATAGGCGGGAAGCCGCCCGCCCACCGAGAGGTCGACCGAGATCAGCCGTTGGGTGGTCGCCGAGCGCGCGATGTACAAAATGTCATCGCCCTCCAGCGTGGCCATGTTGCAGGCCTCGTGCAGTTGTTCGCTCATGCGGTCCAGGTACGGCTGGGCGGAGACCGCCAGCGGCGTGGATGACAGGTAGGCATGGCCGAGCGTCAGGACTTTGGGCAGCAGTGAATAGGTGCGCCCGTCCGTGGTGGCGTAGCCGAGCTTGATCAGCGTGTGCAGGCAACGTCGCACTGCAGCGCGAGGTATTTCCGTGCGGTGGCTGATTTGGGCAATGGTCAGGTGGCGCTTGCGCTCCTGGAAGGCCTGCACCACCGCCAGGCCGCGGGCGAGCGACGTCATGAAATCCGGGTCGCCGGTCAGCGCCTGGATCCGTTTGGCGGGAGACGCGACTATCGGCGGCGCCACTGAAGCGAAGGAGTTGCGCAGTTGGTCGTTCATATCAGGTCCTTTTCCCACACGATTCGGGAGCCATTACAAGCGGCTCCGGTACGGTGCACAAGAGACACCGGTCAACATCGGGCGATTATCGAACCATCAACCGATTATCGCAAACCCACTGTCGGCCACACAGCTGACGAGCGCCGGAAGTTTTCCTGGAACGGAACTCTCGTACAACTAAGGGTGGGCAATTGGCTGCGAACTTGCCGGCCACAATGGCGTCAGAAATTCAGCGTCACAAAATACATACCCTGAACGGCCTAGTTCAGGGTAAAACTTATGTCGCATTAAACAAACTTCGCGCAATATCTTGTTTTAACGGTTTAGAGATAGTGTTCTACGAAACGGCCGCTATAATACAATTCAATGGCGACTCGGCTACTCACCTGCCGAGTCCACCATTGGGTGGCGCAATGTTCCATTGTCGCCCCCAGCAGCAAGCGCCTGCCGCTGATCACTGGATTCAACGCCAACGCGCTCGCTCAAACTGGAGACTGATGCTACGTCAGCTGTTTATCTCTGGTGCCGTGGCCGCCTGTAACCTGTATTGAATGCTCTCGCCAACGAAAACCTCCCGGGTTGACGCCGACTGCACTCGATACCGCTGTGCAGTGCGTTTCACCAGAATCAATCTCAACTCATACAGGTAGCACTGTGACGAAAGACGAACTGCGCGCGGAACTTGAGCGCCAGGAACAACGTTACAAGGAAGTTTACGGCGGGGAAGTCACCACCTACGCCGCACAGCCCGAACCGGAACGTAAACCCTGGCGTAAGCGCGCCACCGTTCAGGATCAGGCGTTCAGCCAGGAACTGCAAAAGATGGAAAAGGAACTCAAAGCCGAAGAGCCATGAATCGCTGGGCTTTGATCTTTCCAGGGGTCTGGACGCGGGCCTGCTAAAAGCGGCTTGAGTCGATGATGCCTTCGCGCCCGCTACGAGCGGGCAGCGGCTACCTTGTCCACCGGATGAGGTGACAGGTTCATTTCTGACCCTTATTTCAGAAATTTCCTACGGGTGTTCATATTTTTCCAGTTGCTCGGAGAAACCCCTGTGTGTGCAGCCTTTACCTTAAGATTCAAAGACCTGCAAAACCCGCCGAGGCACCGCCAAGCGCAAACTAAATCGTTGAAGAATGTTACCGATGAGCAGCTAGTGCATCGATTTCCATCCTTTTCTGGCATAATCGCGCCCCCTTACGACCGGGTCAGAAAACCTTCATGATCGATTTATTCAGCGGACTGGATGCTTGGGTGCTCGTGAGCCTCTTGCTCGCCCTGGCCTTTGTCCTCGCCTTCGAGTTCATCAACGGCTTTCATGACACCGCTAACGCGGTGGCCACCGTTATTTACACCAAAGCCATGCCGCCCCATCTGGCGGTGTTCTTTTCCGGTGTGTTCAACTTTCTCGGCGTGCTGCTGGGCGGTGTCGGCGTGGCGTATGCCATCGTCCACCTGCTGCCGGTAGAACTGCTGATCAATGTGAACACCGGTCACGGGCTGGCCATGGTGTTCTCGCTGCTTGCCGCGGCCATCACCTGGAACCTGGGCACCTGGTACTTCGGTATCCCGGCCTCCAGCTCCCACACGCTGATCGGTTCGATTCTCGGTGTCGGCCTGGCCAACGCCCTGATCAACGACATTCCGCTGGCAGACGGTGTGAACTGGCAGAAAGCGATCGATATCGCCGCCTCCCTCGTCTTTTCGCCAATGGCCGGTTTCCTGATCGCCGCGCTGATCCTGATCGGCCTGAAATGGTGGCGCCCGCTGTCGAAGATGCACAAGACGCCGGAACAGCGCCGCAAGATCGACGACAAGAAACACCCGCCTTTCTGGAACCGCCTGGTCCTGGTTATTTCGGCCATGGCCGTGAGTTTCGTGCACGGTTCCAACGACGGCCAGAAAGGTATCGGCCTGATCATGCTGGTGCTGATCGGTATCGTCCCGGCGCAGTTCGTACTTGACCTGGGCAGCACTACATACCAGATCGAACGGACTCGCGACGCGACCCTGCACTTGAGCCAGTTCTACAAGCGCAATGCCGATACCCTGGGCGAGTTCCTGGCCCTGGGCAAGAGCGTGGAAGGCGATCTGCCGGAGAAATTCCGGTGCAACCCGCAACAGACCGAACCGACCATCACCGCCCTGCTCGGCACTTTGAAAGGTGTTTCCGACTACCACTCGCTGCCGTCGGACAGTCGCATCGAAGTGCGTCGCTACCTGCTCTGCCTGGATGACACGGCGAAGAAAGTCAGCAAATTGCCTGGCTTGGCCGCACGTGAAAAGGCCGACCTGGACAAGCTGCGCAAGGACTTGACCACCACCACCGAATACGCCCCGTTCTGGGTCATCCTGGCGGTCGCCCTGGCGCTGGGCCTGGGCACCATGGTTGGCTGGAAGCGCGTGGTACTGACCATCGGCGAGAAAATCGGCAAGCAGGGCATGACCTATTCCCAGGGCATGTCGGCGCAGATCACCACCGCGAGCCTGATCGGCATGGCAAACATCTTTAGCCTGCCGGTTTCCACCACTCACGTACTGTCCTCGGGCGTGGCCGGTACCATGGTCGCGAACAAAAGTGGCCTGCAAGGCGGCACCGTGAAAACCATCCTGCTGGCCTGGGTGTTGACCCTGCCGGCAACGGTAGGCTTGTCGGCCGGCCTGTTCTGGCTGGCGTCGAAGGCGCTGGGTAGCTGATAGTCAGCGGCACAAAAAAGGCGCGTCCCGTGAGGTTCGCGCCTTTTTTATGCCTGCAAACAACCGCCAATCTTGGGAAGCCCCGGCCTTTTCGCGGGCAAAAAAAAAGGGCAACCGAAGTTGCCCAAAATGCCTTGCGTGCTCATTGTTTCCAGAAAGACCTACGGTTTTTTCCGTTTGTGCGAGTCTTGCCAGATGAAAAATCCAAACCCTGCAAAAAACAGAACCATGAGGCCGACTGTCAGCACTCCGGCGATCACCACGTTGTCGAAAAACATGACTGGCCTCCAGCACTTGCCCTGTTGCGATAGGGCTAAGTTAACCAATCGGGCAGGAGAGAAAATTGACCGGGATCAATGTCGCCCGAGACTGGGCGTAAAGGAGAGGCAAAACTGACCTGCATCAAACAATGCAGGGGGGGGGCTTAACGCTTTTTCGGTTTGTTCTTCGGCTTCTTCTTGGGTTTTCCCAAAGGCATGGCCTGCTCGAATGCCTGGCGCACTTCATTGAGGCGCTTCTCGTTGAGGTCATGAACCCGCTTGGCGCGTTCAGTGTTGAGATCGATCAGTTTGTCGTCCTGGCTCATGTTTTTTTAATACATCGCATCGTTTAAAGGTGCTGCGCTTGCACGCATGTTCCCGCCAATAATGGAGCCTGACGACGGCGCTGACCAGTGCTGGCATCAGATCTCGATATCGACCCACAAACCCTGCCTCGGCTCGTCTTCGATCAACGGCGCCACTGGCACCGTGTTGTCCGCGTTCAACTCATAGCCGGGAATCGGCAAATGCTGATCAGATTGGCCATCGGCTTCTCGCCGACGCTTTTCTCGCTGCTGCTGACGGCGCTGTTCTTCGCGCAGCTGAAATGCTGCTTCCTCGGGGTCGCGCTGCTGCAGGTCGATCGTGCTGTCGCTGGAGGTCTGCTGTACCGGGGTCACGGGCGCGATGTCCGGGCGCTGGCGAACCGGGTCCTGCTGTGAAGTGATCGGCACGGCACTCAATGGGAGCATCGGTGGCAGCATGATTTTTGTTCTCCTGTCAGCAGGCTGTCGGCTGCGGGGACCGCGACTTGAGCCAGCTCACGCAAACTGTGACCCGGTTGGCACTTGCGCGGTGGCGGCGGGCTTGGGGGATTGGACTGTCATTTATCGGACAACGTCTGACCCAGACGTTCCACCAGGATCAAAAAGATCGCCGCTTGCGGCAGCGCCTGCGCGCGTTATCCTTTGGCCTGGAGCCCTCATTCCGTTAAGATAGCCCGCTTTTTCAAGGTGGGAGTCAGGCAGCATGGCGCAGCAGTATCAACCGGGGCAACGCTGGATTAGTGACAGCGAAGCCGAGCTGGGTTTGGGCACCGTTCTGGCACAGGACGGCCGCTTGTTGACCGTGCTCTATCCGGCCACTGGCGATACCCGCCAGTACGCGCTACGGAATGCGCCCCTCACCCGCGTGAGGTTTTCTCCGGGTGACTCGATCACTCACTTCGAAGGCTGGAAACTGACCGTACAGGAAGTCGACGATGTCGACGGCCTGCTGGTCTACCACGGCCTCAACGCGCAGAACGAAACCGTCACCCTGCCGGAAACCCAGCTGTCGAACTTCATTCAGTTCCGCCTGGCCAGCGACCGTCTGTTCGCCGGCCAGATCGACCCGCTGGCCTGGTTCTCCCTGCGCTACCACACGCTGGAACATACCAGCCGCCAGCTGCAGTCCTCTTTGTGGGGCCTGGGCGGCGTTCGGGCGCAACCGATCGCCCACCAGCTGCACATTGCCCGCGAAGTCGCTGACCGCATCGCCCCTCGGGTTCTGCTGGCGGACGAAGTAGGCCTGGGTAAAACCATCGAAGCCGGCCTGGTGATCCATCGCCAATTGCTCTCGGGCCGCGCCAGCCGTGTGCTGATCCTGGTTCCGGAAAACCTGCAGCACCAGTGGCTGGTAGAGATGCGCCGCCGTTTCAACCTGCAGGTCGCGCTGTTCGACGAAGAACGCTTTATCGAAAGCGATGCGACCAACCCGTTCGAAGACACCCAGCTGGCATTGGTTGCGCTTGAGTGGCTGGTGGACGACGAAAAAGCCCAGGACGCGCTGTTTGCTGCCGGCTGGGACCTGCTGGTGGTCGATGAAGCACACCATCTGGTCTGGCACGAAGAAAAGGCCAGCCCTGAGTATTCCCTGGTCGAGCAACTGGCCGAAGTCATTCCCAGCGTCCTGTTGCTGACCGCCACCCCGGAACAACTCGGCCAGGACAGCCACTTCGCACGCCTGCGCCTGCTCGATCCGAACCGTTTCCATGACCTGCACGCCTTCCGCGCCGAGAGCGAAAACTACCGCCCGGTGGCCGAAGCCGTTCAGGAGCTGCTGGACCAGGGGCGTCTGTCGCCTGAAGCGCACAAGACCATCCACGGTTTCCTCGGTAATGAAGGCGAAGCGCTGCTGGCTGCGGTCAACGATGGCGACACCGAAGCCAGTGCGCGCCTGGTTCGCGAACTGCTGGATCGCCATGGCACCGGACGCGTGCTGTTCCGTAACACCCGCGCCGCCGTGCAGGGGTTCCCGGAACGCAAACTGCACCCGTATCCGCTACCGTGCCCGGACGAATACCTCGAGCTGCCCCTGGGCGATCACGCCGAGCTGTATCCGGAAGTGAGCTTCCAGGCCCAGCCGGATGCCAATGAAGAAGAGCGCTGGTGGAAGTTCGACCCACGTGTCGAGTGGCTGATCGATCAACTGAAGATGCTCAAGCGCACCAAGGTTCTGGTGATTTGCGCCCATGCCGAAACCGCGATGGACCTGGAAGACGCCCTGCGCGTGCGTTCCGGCATCCCGGCGACGGTGTTCCACGAAGGCATGAACATCCTTGAGCGTGACCGCGCCGCCGCCTATTTCGCCGACGAGGAATTTGGTGCCCAAGTCCTGATCTGCTCGGAAATCGGTAGTGAAGGTCGCAACTTCCAGTTCTCGCATCACCTGGTGCTGTTCGACCTGCCTGCGCACCCGGACCTGCTGGAGCAACGCATCGGTCGTCTCGACCGGATCGGCCAGAAGCACATTATCGAGCTGCACGTGCCCTACCTGGAAACCAGTCCGCAGGAGCGTCTGTTCCAGTGGTACCACGAGGCCCTGAACGCGTTCCTCAACACCTGCCCGACCGGCAACGCGCTGCAGCATCAGTTCGGCTCGCGCCTGCTGCCGTTGCTGGAAAATGCCGACGACGGCGAGTGGCAAGCGTTAATCGACGAAGCCCGCGCCGAGCGCGAGCGCCTGGAAGCCGAGCTGCACACCGGCCGCGACCGCTTGCTGGAGCTCAACTCCGGCGGTGCCGGCGAAGGTGATGCACTGGTCGAGGACATTCTTGAGCAAGACGATCAGTTCGCCCTGCCCATCTACATGGAAACCCTGTTCGACGCCTTCGGCATCGACAGCGAAGACCACTCGGAAAACGCGCTGATCCTCAAGCCGAGTGAAAAAATGCTCGACGCCAGCTTCCCGCTGGGCGACGACGAAGGCGTTACCATCACCTACGACCGCAACCAGGCGCTGTCTCGCGAAGACATGCAATTCATCACCTGGGAACACCCGATGGTCCAGGGTGGCATGGATCTGGTGCTGTCCGGCTCGATGGGCAATACCGCCGTGGCGCTGATCAAGAACAAGGCGCTCAAACCTGGCACCGTGTTGCTGGAACTGCTCTACGTCAGCGAAGTGGTGGCGCCGCGCTCACTGCAGCTGGGGCGCTATCTGCCGCCAGCCGCCCTGCGCTGCCTGCTCGATGCCAACGGCAACGACTTGTCGGCTCGCGTAGCGTTCGAAACCCTCAACGACCAGCTCGAAAGCGTTCCTCGGGCCAGCGCCAACAAGTTCATCCAGGCCCAGCGTGACCAGCTGACGCCACGGATCAACGCCGGTGAAGAAAAGATCTTCCCGCGCCATGCCGAGCGCGTCGCCGAAGCCCAGCGCCGCCTGGCCGCCGACACGGACGAAGAACTGGCACGCCTGACCGCCCTGCAAGCGGTCAACCCGACGGTACGCGACAGCGAACTGGTAGCACTGCGCAAACAACGCGAGCAAGGCCTGGCCATGCTCGACAAGGCTGCGTTGCGACTGGAAGCGATTCGGGTGCTGGTGGCGGGGTAAGTCCCCTGCCCCATCGGCAAACGGAAAAGGCCCGCAGCGATGCGGGCCTTTTTTATTCCGGTTTGTTGTGGTGTTGCTGATGGCCTCTTCGCGGGCAAGCCCGCTCCCAAAGTCGATTTTTGAACGCCACAGATCCGCTGTGGGAGGGCTTGGTCGGGGCGGCGTTCCGACGCAGGCGATTACGCAGTCGCCGCACAAGCCCCTGGCTCAACCACAGCCACCAGCCCATCCTTCATCCGCTTCGCATCCCGCACAAAACACCGCGAAGCCATGAACAGAAACACCATGGTGAAGAACAGTGCCACCGGTATCAGGTACATCGCATCGTGCAGGCCTACCGCCTTGAACGCTTCGGTCATCTGCCCGGCGCCAGCCGCCAGCATCGCCGTGTGGGCGAAGTGATCGGACAGCCCACCTACCACCACCGGCCCCAATCCGCCGCCCAGCAGGTACAAGCCGGCAAAAAACAGCGCCATCGCCGTTGCTCGCAAGCGCGGCTCGACCACGTCCTGGATCGCGGTGTAGACGCAGGTGTAGAAGTTGTAGGCAAACAGCCAGCCCAGGCTGAATACCCCGACAAAGAGTCCGATCTCGATTCGCCCGGCGTGCAGGGCCCAGGCAGTGCATACGGTCGAGACAATCAGGCTGAAGGCTGCAAACAGTAGCCGCCCATTGGCGACCCGCTGGTGGATCTTGTCAGCGACCAACCCGCCCAGGGTCAGGCCGAACAACCCGGTGACACCGACAATCACCCCGGTCGCCACCGCAGCGTCATGCAGTGGCATCAGGAAGTAGCGTTGCAGCATCGGCACCAGGAATGAGTTACAGGCATAAGTCGCGAAGTTGAAGCACAACCCCGCCATCACCAGCCACAGGAAGGTCGGCACGGCCAATACCCGACGGATTGGCCGCTCGACGCGCTCCTGGGACACCTGCACACTTTCCGCGGCACCACGCTTGGGTTCCTTGATGAAAAACATGAACACCGCCAGAAGCAGGCCCGGCACTGCGGCAATGAAAAACGGCGCACGCCAGCTGTCGAATGTCTTGACCATCCAGCCGATGGTGAAGAAAGCCAGCAACAGACCCAGTGGCAGGCCCAGCATGAAGATACCCATGGCCCGGGCACGCCGGTGCGCCGGGAACAGGTCGCCGATCAACGAATTGGCTGCCGGTGCATAACTGGCTTCGCCAATACCAACACCCATGCGCACGAGCAAAAACGTCCAGAAACTGCCGACCAGGCCATTGACCGCTGTCAGCCCGCTCCAGGCCGCCAGCCCCCACCCCATCAACTTGGCCCGTGAACCGGTATCGGCCATTCGCCCAAGGGGCAGGCCGGCGATTGCATAGACGATGGTAAATGCCGTACCGATGATCCCCAGCTGAAAATCACTCAAGTGCCATTCCATGCGGATGGGCTCGATGATGATGGCCGGGATGGTGCGGTCGAAAAAGTTGAACAGGTTGGCCAGGAACAACAGGAACAGAATGCGCCACGCATTCGCCGCTTGGGTCGAGTTCTGCATGCTTCCGTCTCTTTTATTGTTATGGGGCTTAACTGCCCCCGGAACATGCAATCTAGTCACGCCCGCACAAGCTGTCTGTAATTATTCGTTAAGCTGATAGGCGGCCATGAAGAGCCAACTGCCGGCGCGATTTGGTTATTGCCAAACGCTCTAATACTCATTCCAAATCGATTGACGCCAAACTGCCACCACAGCTTGCGCTTCCGCCGTGCGCTCTATACTCCAAGGCAACCCGCCTGCAGCAGTGGCGGCAGCCAGGATGACGACAAACGGGAAATGCTATGGAATGGCTTGGTTTGCCTTTCATTACCGGCCTACCAGACAGTGGACAGGTAATCCTGAGTTGCACCCACAATCCTTTTCTGGTGCTGCTGGCATACGTGGTTGCGTGCGTTGGCAGCTTTGCCATGCTGGACATGGCCGAACGGGTGGATCATGCACAGAAGGCGCAATCCCAGCGCCTGTGGCGCCTGACAGGAACCGCCTGCCTGGCAGGTGGAATCTGGGCCATGCACTTCATTGGCATGCTAGCGTTTCAAGCGCCTGTCGAAGTCCATTACGCCCTGCCCATCACCCTCGCCTCCCTGATGATTGCCCTGCTCGCCTCATGGCTGGTGATGCTCACCCTCAGCCAGGCGCAACAAACCCTGTGGTGTTACGTAAAAGCCTCGGTGTGCATTGGCCTGGGTATCGCCGCCATGCATTACGTCGGCATGGGTGCCATGCGCTCCGAAGCCGCCGCTTACTTCGAGCCGACGTTGTTCACACTGTCTGTGCTAATCGCCATGCTGGCCGGCCTTGCCGCCCTGCTGATCGCCCGGCAGTTGCGCGGCGGCATGGGCCTGCCCCATCAACTGAAGAAATACACCGCCAGCCTGGTGCTTGGCGCCGGTCTCTTCAGCATGCACTTCACGGGCATGGCCGCGTTCAATCTGGTGCTGCCTGCAGGCAGTGTCCTGACGCCGCCTGGCGAAAACGATCACCTGCAACTGGGACTCACCCTGGCCGTCATGACGCTGCTGATCATCGGCAGCAGTATCAGCGCGGCCTTGGCCGACAAAAAGCTGCAACACAAGGAGCACGACCTGCAACGGGTCAATGCCTTGCTCAGCCAACTCGACCAGGCACGGATGTCGTTGCAGCAGGTAGCGCATTACGACGCCCTGACCAGCCTGGTCAACCGCCGCGGGTTCAACCAACTGTTCGCCGAGAAGCTCAGCGAAAAGACCAAGGAAGGCGGCATGCTCGCGGTAGTGTTCCTGGACATCGACCACTTCAAGCGTATCAACGACAGCCTCGGCCATGACGCCGGCGACGAATTGCTCAAGGTCCTGGCCAGTCACATCAAGAGTTCGGTACGCAGCCATGAAGATGTGGTGGCACGCTTCGGCGGTGATGAGTTCTGCATTCTCATTGGGTTGCAGGACCGTGAAGAAGCCCGGCAAATGGCCCAGCGCATCATGATGAAAATGAAGGAACCCATCGAGCTGGCGGGACGGCGCATGGTGATGACCACCAGCATTGGCATCAGCCTGTTTCCCGAAGATGGCAGCACCTGCGAAGAACTGTTGAAAAACGCCGACCTGGCGCTCTACCAGTCCAAGGGCAATGGCCGCAACGGCCTGAATTTTTTCAGCGCGAACCTGAAGACCCGTGCAACGCTGGAATTGCAACTGGAAGAAGAATTGCGTCATGCCCTGCGCGAGAACATCGGACTGATGCTGTATTACCAACCGATCTTCGACCTCAAGACCGGGCTGGTGAGCAAGCTCGAAGCCCTGGTGCGCTGGCAGCATCCGGTGCATGGCCTGCTCTCGCCAGAGCGGTTTATCGCCATCGCCGAAGCCAACGGCCTGATTGCGGAACTGGACAACTGGGTGCTTCGCAAAGCCTGCGAAGACTTGAGTGAATTGTCCCGCCAGGGCTGCGAAGCACTCAGGATTGCGGTGAACTGTTCACCCCTGAACCTGGCGCGCGAGGAACTCGCCGATGAAATCGAACAGGCGTTGCGGGTCGCCGGCGTAGCCCCGCAACGGCTGGAATTGGAAGTCACGGAAAATGCGCTGATGGGCAACATCGCCAACACGCTGGTGTTGCTGCGCCAGATTCGTGCGCTGGGGGTATCCCTGTCGATCGACGACTTCGGCACCGGGTATTCCTCCCTTGCCTATCTCAAACGCCTGCCGCTCAACACCTTGAAGATCGATCGGTCATTTATCCAGGAGATTCCCGAGTCGACCCAGGACATGGAAATCGTCCAGGCGATCATTATCATGGCCCATACCCTGCACTTGCAGGTTGTCACCGAGGGCGTCGAAACGCTGGAGCAATACGAATTCCTGGAGCGCTACGGCTGTGATTTCGTCCAGGGCTACTTGCTCAGTCGCCCGGTTCCGCTGGCCGAACTGCGCCCCGTCCTTAACGAAATCAACCAGCGCCAGTATTCGAGCCCGGTCATTCCCTCGGGCCAGGCTCGCGGTACATCTGCACTAACGTCGACGGATCCTTTTCCAGGAAGCCCTTACTCCCGTGCAACCGCATCAATTGCGCGGCCAGTGCGCTGAGGGGTGTCGCTGCCCCCTGCTCGCGGGATAATTTCACTGCCGTGTCGAGATCCTTGAGCAGTGTGCGAACGTGCCATTTCACCGGTTCGAAACGGTTGTCGGCCATTTGCGGCGCAAGTATCTGCAACGGCTTCGAATCGGCGAACCCCCCTGCCAGCGCTTCGGCAATCAGGCTGGCGTTAACGCCGGACCGCTCGGCCAAGGCCACCACTTCGGCAATGACCAATGCATTGCAGGCAACGATCATCTGGTTGCAGGCCTTGGTCACCTGCCCCGCACCGACGCCCCCCATGTGGGTCACCCGCTGACCGACGCTCAGCAATGCAGTCCTGACCCGTTCGAGGTCTGATGCCGCGCCGCCGACCATGATCGCCAGCGACCCCGCTTCGGCGCCCACCACGCCACCAGACACTGGCGCGTCCAGCCATTGCATGCCGCTTGATGCGTTCAACGCAGCGGCCATTTCCCTGGTGGCCGCAGGCTCCAGGCTGGAAAAGTCCACCAGCAACTGGCCGTTTCTCGCACCCTCGGCAATGCCTGCCGCGCCAAACACCACTTCGCGCACCACTGCAGTATCCGCCAGGCAAAGCATGACCACGTCCGCGTGCGCACACAGCTCGGCCGGCGTCGAAACCTGTCGCGCCCCGGCCTCGACCAGCGGCAAGCACTTGTCCGGATTGCGATTCCACACAGTCAACGCAAAGCCCGCCGCCATCAATCGTTGGCACATCGGCAAGCCCATCAGGCCGATACCGGCAAATCCCAGGGAAGGTAAAGTTGCCACGGGTGGTTCCTCCATTTGAATAGCGGTAAAAAGCCTGGTGTGCTCGAACTGGGCCAACATCTGGAAACAATTAAATAGACCAATGGCGGGTCAGCCAACTGTTCCCGTTACGTGCACGTCACCCTCGCCAGGCATTCGATGTGGCCTTTCTCCACGGCAACATGCCATCACGCTACGGGCCTACACACTTTCCAGCAAGCAGCTCATGCACCAAAAAAGCGCAGAGGATTATTCGCCCGCCCTTTCCTGGATCAGAATCCACGGCGAAACCACCACGGCCCACAGCTCTGGATCTCGCTCGAAAAGATCCAGCGCCCGCGATTCAGAGACCTTGGCGAGTTTGTCGTCGGCCAGCCAGGCAGCCACTTTCTCACCTTCGTCAACCGCCACCGCCTCGGCCGCGGCGATCAAATCCAGAGCCGGGTCGACCCATAACAGGGCACCCTTGGCAAAGAAGGGTTCAAGCTCTTTCCAGGTAATAGATGCGGTCTCACCAAGCAGCTTGGCATAGAGGGTGCTAGGTTCTTGATTCATGGGTTCTGTCCGGAAAAGAAATCGACGCGAATGATAAACGTCGATGGTCTGGCAGCAAAACCCGGATGCAATTTGCTTCACCGATTGAAAACCGCAGGAAAGCCAAGGAATGCAGGTGAATCAAGCTATTAGCCAGCTAACATCCCGCCGCGATTCTGTATTTTTCTTTCAATTAAGCGACACCCTCTGGTTTTGCCCCCCGGCGCTGCCTTCCCAGGCTGACAATCGGCGCTCTACACTGTACCGGTACAGTTGTCGGGGGCATTTCCGGAGGGTATCGACGATATCTGACCCGGTTCTGCTGCTACGGCGCCAGGACTATAAAAACTACAACAGTAAGAGTGGAGCACTATGACTAAGGCTACTAAGCAGATTTCCAAACTGTTTGCCGCTATGGTTCTGGCCGGGGTTGCCAGCCATTCGTTCGCAGCTGACACCATCAAGATCGGCATCGCCGGCCCGAAGACCGGTCCTGTAGCCCAGTACGGCGACATGCAGTTCAGTGGCGCCAAAATGGCCATCGAGCAGATCAACGCCAAAGGCGGCGTAGACGGCAAGAAGCTCGAAGCCGTTGAATACGATGACGCCTGTGATCCAAAACAAGCGGTAGCGGTTGCGAACAAAGTCGTCAACGACGGCGTCAAGTTCGTGGTCGGCCACCTGTGCTCCAGCTCCACTCAACCGGCTTCGGACATCTACGAAGACGAAGGCGTGATCATGATCACTCCGGCCGCCACCAGCCCGGACATCACCTCCCGTGGTTACAAGATGGTGTTCCGCACCATCGGTCTCGACAGCGCCCAGGGCCCTGCAGCCGGTAACTACATTGCCGATCACGTTAAGCCGAAAATCGTTGCCGTCCTGCACGACAAACAGCAATACGGTGAAGGCATCGCTACCGCCGTGAAACAAACACTCGAGAAGAAAGGCACCAAGGTTGCCGTGTTCGAAGGCATCAATGCCGGCGACAAGGATTTCTCCTCGATGATCGCCAAGCTCAAGCAAGCCAACGTCGACTTCGTTTACTACGGCGGCTACCACCCGGAGCTGGGCCTGATCCTGCGTCAAGCCTCGGAAAAAGGCCTGAAAGCCAAGTTCATGGGTCCGGAAGGCGTGGGTAACGACTCCATTTCGCAGATCGCCAAGGACGCCTCCGAAGGCCTGCTGGTAACCCTGCCGAAATCCTTCGACCAGGACCCTGCCAACATTGCCCTGGCTGACGCATTCAAAGCCAAGAAAGAAGATCCGAGCGGTCCGTTCGTGTTCCCTTCCTACTCGGCTGTTGAAGTCATTGTTGGTGGCATCACTGCCGCCAAGAGCGAAGACCCGGCAAAAGTGGCTGAAGCCATTCACGCTGGCACTTTCAAAACCCCGACTGGCGACCTGAGCTTCGACGCCAAGGGCGACCTGAAAGACTTCAAATTTGTGGTTTACGAGTGGCACTTCGGCAAACCTAAAACTGAAGCTTCGCCTCAGTAAGGCCTTGCCTGACTGACTGCCCACAAAGCCCACGGCGTGCCGTGGGCTTTGTTTTACGAATGTACTGGGCCGCGCTTGCGTGATCCGCAAGTCTCCCCACCTGAAAATCTCAAAACCGTCATCAGCGGTTCGCTGGCAAACCCCGAATTCGAAGTGGATGCAGATCCGCGGGATCGGGCGGGAAAATGACTCCACCAGTGAAATGCGTATCAGGTTTTTAGGAGCGCTGTAATGCCTGACATCTATCACTTTTTCCAACAGCTGGTTAACGGCCTGACCGTTGGCAGCACGTATGCCCTGATCGCCATCGGCTATACGATGGTTTACGGCATCATTGGAATGATCAACTTCGCCCACGGCGAGGTGTACATGATTGGCTCCTACGTGGCGTTCATCGCCATCGCAGGCCTGGCCATGATGGGACTCGACAGCGTCCCGCTGCTGATGACTGCCGGTTTCATCGCGAGCATCGTCGTCTGCAGTGCCTACGGTTACAGCATCGAACGGATTGCCTATCGCCCCTTGCGTGGCAGCAACCGTCTGATTCCGCTGATCTCGGCCATCGGCATGTCGATCTTCCTGCAGAACACCGTTCTGCTGTCGCAAGACTCCAAGGACAAATCCATCCCCAACCTGATCCCCGGGAATCTCTCATTCGGGCCAGGTGGTGCACATGAAGTGCTGATTTCGTACATGCAGATCGTCGTGTTCGTGGTGACCCTGGTCGCCATGCTCGGCCTGACGATGTTCATCTCCCGTTCCCGACTGGGTCGCGCCTGCCGCGCCTGCGCCGAAGACATCAAGATGGCCAACCTGCTGGGTATCAACACCAACAACATCATTGCCCTGACCTTCGTCATCGGTGCGGCGCTGGCAGCCATTGCAGCCGTGTTGTTGAGCATGCAATACGGCGTGATCAACCCGAACGCCGGCTTCCTCGTTGGCCTCAAGGCCTTTACCGCTGCGGTACTTGGCGGCATCGGCAGCATTCCCGGCGCCATGCTCGGCGGACTGGTGCTTGGGGTGGCGGAAGCCTTTGGTGCCGATATCTTCGGCGACCAGTACAAGGACGTCGTGGCTTTCGGCTTGTTGGTTCTGGTTCTGTTGTTCCGGCCGACCGGCATCCTGGGCCGTCCGGAGGTTGAAAAGGTATGACTAAGAATCTTAAGCAAGCGCTCTTCAGCGCGCTCCTGGTCTGGGCAGTTGCCTATCCGGTGCTCGGCCTCAAACTGACCATCGTTGGCATCAACCTGGAAGTCCACGGCACCAGCAACATGACCCTTGCAATCATCGCGATCTGCTCGGCACTCATGTTCTTGCGGGTACTGTTCGACGACCCTATCAGCAAGGCCTGGAAATCCTCGCCGTCCATGCCGTTGATTCCGGCCAAGGCCAGCAACTTCCTGACCCTGCCGACCACTCAGCGCTGGATCATCATCGCGTTGATCATCGGTGCCCTGGTCTGGCCGTTCTTCGGCTCCCGTGGCGCGGTGGACATTGCGACCCTGATCCTGATCTACGTGATGCTGGGCCTGGGCCTGAACATCGTGGTCGGTCTCGCAGGCCTGCTCGACCTGGGTTACGTCGGTTTCTACGCCGTCGGTGCCTATAGCTATGCGCTGTTGTCGCACTACCTGGGCTGGAGCTTCTGGGTCTGCCTGCCGGTCGCCGGCCTGATGGCAGCCACCTTTGGCTTCCTGCTCGGCTTCCCGGTTCTGCGCTTGCGGGGTGACTACCTGGCGATCGTGACCCTGGGTTTCGGTGAGATCATCCGTCTGTTCCTGCGTAACCTCACGGACATCACTGGCGGCCCGAACGGCATCAGCAACATCGAGAAGCCCACGTTCTTCGGCCTGACCTTCGAACGCAAAGCGGCCGAAGGCATGCAGACGTTCCATGAGTACTTCGGGCTGCAATACAACTCGATCAACAAGGTGATTTTCCTCTACCTGGTTGCGCTGTTGCTGGCCCTGGCGGCCCTGTTCGTCATCAATCGCCTGTTGCGCATGCCAATCGGCCGTGCGTGGGAAGCGTTGCGTGAAGACGAGATCGCTTGCCGTGCACTCGGTCTCAACCCGACCGTCATCAAGCTGTCGGCCTTCACCCTGGGCGCCAGCTTCGCCGGTTTTGCAGGCAGTTTCTTTGCTGCCCGCCAGGGCCTGGTCACGCCCGAGTCATTCACCTTCATCGAGTCGGCGATCATCCTCGCCATCGTCGTTCTGGGTGGCATGGGCTCGCAGCTGGGGGTGATCCTGGCTGCCGTGGTGATGATCCTGCTGCCGGAAATGATGCGTGAGTTCAGTGAATACCGCATGTTGATGTTCGGTGCCTTGATGGTGCTGATGATGATCTGGCGTCCTCAGGGTCTGCTGCCCATGCAACGTCCTCACATGGAGCTGCGCAAATGAGCCGCGAGATCCTGAAAGTCGAAAATCTGAGCATGCGCTTCGGCGGCTTGCTGGCGGTCAACGGCGTGGCCCTGACCGTCAAGGAAAAACAGGTCGTCGCCTTGATCGGCCCTAACGGCGCTGGCAAGACCACGGTGTTCAACTGCCTGACCGGCTTCTACAAGCCGAGCGGTGGCAGCATCCTGCTCGACGGCCAGGCGATCGAAGGCCTGGCCGGGCATGAGATCGCCCGTAAAGGCGTGGTGCGAACCTTCCAGAACGTGCGGTTGTTCAAGGACATGACGGCGGTCGAGAACCTCCTGATCGCCCAGCATCGTCACCTGAACACCAACTTCCTGGCGGGTCTGTTCAAGACCCCGGCGTTCCGCAAAAGCGAGCGCGAGGCGATGGAATTTGCCGAGTACTGGCTGGACAAGGTCAACCTCAGGGAATTCGCCAACCGAACGGCTGGCACGCTGGCCTACGGTCAGCAACGTCGCCTGGAAATCGCCCGCTGCATGATGACCCGCCCGCGGATCCTCATGCTCGACGAACCGGCTGCTGGCCTGAACCCCAAGGAAACCGAAGACCTCAAGGCGCTGATCGGCGTGTTGCGTGAAGAGCACAACGTCACCGTGCTGTTGATCGAACACGACATGAAGCTGGTGATGAGTATTTCCGACCACATTGTCGTCATCAACCAGGGCACTCCCCTGGCCGACGGCACGCCGGAACAGATCCGCGATAATCCTGAAGTGATCAAAGCCTACCTGGGGGAAGCGTAATGCTGCAGTTCGAAAACGTTTCCACCTTCTACGGCAAAATCCAGGCCTTGCACGGCGTCAATGTGGAAATCCGCCAGGGTGAAATCGTCACCCTGATTGGTGCCAACGGCGCCGGCAAGTCCACCTTGCTCATGACGTTGTGCGGTTCACCTCAAGCTCACAGCGGCAGTATTCGCTACATGGGCGAGGAACTGGTCGGGCAGACTTCGGCGCAGATCATGCGCAAGAGCATTGCCGTGGTGCCGGAAGGCCGTCGAGTGTTTGCTCGCCTGACCGTGGAAGAAAACCTCGCCATGGGCGGATTCTTCACCGACAAGGGCGATTTCCAGGAACAGATGGACAAGGTCCTCGGACTTTTCCCACGCCTGAAGGAGCGCTTCAGTCAACGCGGCGGCACCATGTCCGGCGGCGAACAGCAGATGCTCGCCATCGGCCGCGCACTGATGAGCAAACCCAAGCTGCTGCTGCTGGACGAGCCGTCACTGGGTTTGGCACCGATCATCATCCAGCAGATCTTCGACATCATCGAACAGCTGCGCAAGGATGGCGTCACGGTTTTCCTGGTGGAGCAGAACGCCAACCAGGCGCTGAAAATCGCTGACCGAGCGTACGTTCTGGAGAACGGTCGGGTGGTGATGCAAGGCACTGGTGAAGCGCTGCTGACCGATCCGAAAGTGCGCGAGGCTTATCTGGGCGGCTAAGCACAATACCCTGTAGGAGCTGCCGGAGGCAGCTCCTACAGTGGTCATGTGTCGTGCCTCAAAGCTTGTCCAAGGCCTCACCACTGCGCTTGAACCACCCCATCAGATAGTCCGCCAGCACCTGCGTGCGTTTCGGCAAACCGCCCTGATACGGATGCACCAGATACATTGGCATCCTGCGGGTCTGATAATCACGCAACAACCAGCGCAAGCGCCCGTCGGCCAACTCCGTTTGCAATAAATACGACGGCAACCGCGCAATCCCCGCCCCCGCCAGCGCCGCTTTCTTCAGCAGACTGTAATGATTGCTGGCGAACGGTCCCATCACTCGCACCCGCAGCAACTCGTGCTGCTGGTGATAGAGTCATTCTTCGCGACCGCTGTAATGGCTGTTGAGCAGGCAGCGGTGCTCTGCCAGTGCCTGCGGTGTTGTGGGCTCACCATAGTGTTCAAGGTACACCGGGCTGGCGCAGGTCATCTCATGCCAGGCCAACAGCGGTCGGGCCACCAGCCGCTCGTCGTTACCGACCTCGGAGCGCACTGCAAGATCAAAACCCTCTCGGGATAAATCGCGGAATTCGTTACTCAGGTCCAGCTCGATTTGCACCTCTGGGTACTGTTGGGAGAATTCCAGCAACAACCCATCGAAGAAAGTTTCGCCCAGCGACACCGGCACAGTCATGCGCACTGGCCCGGCCATATCGTCCTTCAATCGCGCCAATGCCTGCCGCGCCCTCTCCACTTGCACCACCAGTGCCTGGGCCTGGGGCAATAGCGCAGCGCCGGCCGCCGTCAAACTCAGGCGGCGGGTGGTGCGCTGCAGCAGGACTACGGAAAATCGGCTTTCCAGCAGGCTGATGCGCTTGGACAATTGCCCCTTGCTGCAACCCAGTTGCTGCGCAGCCAGGGTAAAACTCCCCGCCTCGATCAATACCGCGAACGCCGCAAGGTCATCCATTTCGCTCATTGATTGTTTCCGTTTGAAAACCAAAGGTTGCCTATTAGCACGCTTATCAGCGAAAAAAACCACCCCTAGACTGGAGCCTCGTTTAAACCACCCGGGGATCAGGGCATGAAAATTCTGTTGATAGGCGCAGGCGGCACCATCGGTTCAGCGATCGACAAGGAGTTGTCGCAACGTCACGAAGTCATTCGCATCGGTCGTAACAGTGGCGATCTGCAGGTGGATATCAGCGACAGCGCCTCGATTCGCAAACTGTTCGAGCAGACCGGAAAATTTGACGCCCTGGTCTGTGCCGCTGGCAACGTGACATTCGCGCCGCTGGATGAGATGTCCGAGGAGAGTTTTGCACTGGGGCTGAAGGACAAACTGATGGGGCAGGTCAACCTGCTGTTGATCGGCCGCGAGTTCGCCAATGATGGAGCCTCGTTCACCTTCACCACTGGCGTCCTGAGCCATGACCCGATCCGCAGCGGCGCTTCGGCGGCCCTGGTCAACGGTGCGCTGGACAGCTTCGTGCGCGCGGCGGCTATCGAATTGCCTCGCGGGTTACGCGTGAACTCCATCAGCCCGACCGTGCTGCTGGAGGCGATGGGCAGTTATGCGCCGTACTTCCGCGGGTACAAACCGGTTCCTGCGGCCGATGTGGCTTTGGCTTACGCCAAAAGCGTAGAAGGCTTGCAGACGGGTCAGACTTTTCACGTGGGCTGAGCCTGAAATAATTTGCGGGAAGCTCGCCAGTGACCTGTGGGGCCTTGCCAGTGAATCTGTGGGAGCAAGGCTTGCCCGCGATGGCGCCCTTGAGATCGCTATCGCGAGCAAGCTTTGCTCCCACAGTTGATCCAGGTTGATCCAGTTTGATCCGGTTTCAGGCAGTGGGAGCCAGGGGGGCCCACTGCATCGCCGGGGTTGTGATGAGCGGTCAGGCTGCGTAACGTGGCGGCACTTGTCTGGAGAACCAAAGATGCGTGTTGCCCGTTCCCTTGTCCTTGTTGCCTTGCTGCCATTGTTTGCCGCGTGCCAGTTGTTCGATGGTCCGCGGCAAAGCGCCTCCCACGTGGGCCAGACCCGCATGCAGGGCCAGTTGACGGCGGCGGATGGCAAGCTGGTGTTCCAGCCGTGCAATCAATCGAGCAGTTTTGTGGTCAACGACACCGGTGGCACCAGCGTGCTGCAGGAGGCTGCGACCCTGGCAGACAATCAGGGCAAGTTGTTTGCCGACGTGCGCGGGCGCATCGACGGCAACCGCCTCGACCTGCAGCAGTTGTACCGCGTCGAACGCTCGGGCACGGCCTGTGATGATCCCAACTTCAAACTGCTGATCCTGCGCGCCGCCGGCCAGACGCCGCCGTGGAGCGTCAAGGTCAGCGGCAAGGGCATGGTCATTGACCGCGCCGGCCAGCCACCCCTGGCCCTGCCCTATGTCGAGGAACAGCTGGGTGACGGCCGCTTCAATCTCAGCACTGAAGCCAATGACCAACGCATAGAGCTGTGGGTCGCGCCGCAACGGTGCGTAGATGCCACCACGGGCGCGGTCCAGCACATGAGCGCTGAACTGCGCATCAACGGCCAGGTCCAGCGTGGTTGCGGGTATTTCGGCGGAGCGCGTGACGACTGATCGTTTTAGCCTCACTGATTCGGGTCTTTGGGGCTTATAATCACCGGTTTGTGCTATTCCGCCCTGGCGCAGTCAAGCGCCCCGCGAACCGGATCCTGTCATGTTACGAATCACCGAACTCAAGCTGCCGATCGACCATCCAGAAGAAGACCTGCGCCCTGCCATCGTGCAGCGCCTGGGCATTGCCAGCGATGACCTGCTCGATTTCACCTTGTTCAAACGCAGCTACGATGCGCGTAAAAAGTCTTCCGAACTGTGCTTCATCTACACCGTCGACCTCAACGTGCGCGATGAAGCGATGGTGCTGAACAGGTTCGTCGATGACCGTAACGTCAATGTGGCGCCGGATGTCAGCTACAAGGTCGTCGGCCAGGCGCCGGCGGATCTCGAACAGCGCCCGGTGGTCGTGGGTTTTGGTCCGTGCGGGATTTTCGCCGGTCTGCTGCTCGCGCAGATGGGTTTCAAGCCGATCATTCTCGAGCGCGGCACCGAAGTTCGTCAGCGCACCAAGGACACCTGGGGCCTGTGGCGCAAAAACGTGCTCAATCCAGAGTCCAACGTACAGTTCGGTGAAGGCGGCGCCGGGACGTTCTCCGACGGCAAGCTCTACAGCCAGATCAAGGATCCAAAATTCATCGGGCGCAAGGTCCTGCACGAGTTCGTCAAGGCCGGCGCGCCGGATGAAATCCTGTACGTCAGCAAACCGCACATCGGCACCTTCCGGTTGACCGGGGTCGTGGAGAATATGCGTGAGCAGATTCGTGCCCTGGGAGGCGAAGTGCGCTTCCAGCAGCGCGTCACTGACGTGCTGATCGAAGACGGACAGCTGACCGGCGTCGAGCTCGATGGCGGCGAACAGATACATTCCAGGCACGTGATCCTGGCCCTCGGCCACAGCGCCCGTGACACCTTCCGCATGTTGCACGGCCGTGGTGTGTTTATGGAAGCCAAGCCGTTCTCGGTGGGTTTCCGCATCGAACACCCGCAATCGCTGATCGACCGCGCGCGCCTGGGCAAGTACGCCGGCCACCCGAAACTCGGCGCCGCCGACTATAAACTGGTGCACCACGCCAAGAATGGCCGCTCGGTCTACAGCTTCTGCATGTGCCCTGGCGGCACCGTCGTAGCCGCGACGTCCGAGCCGAACCGGGTGGTGACCAACGGCATGAGCCAGTATTCGCGTAACGAACGCAACGCCAACTCGGGCATCGTCGTGGGCATTACCCCGGAAGTCGATTACCCGGGCGGCCCGCTGGCAGGGATCGAGCTGCAGGAACGCCTGGAGTCCCACGCTTTCGTGCTGGGGGGCAGCAACTACGAAGCCCCGGCGCAACTGGTCGGGGACTTCATTGCCGGCAAGCCGTCCACCGCACTGGGGAGTGTCGAGCCGTCCTATAAACCCGGAGTCGCCTTGGGGGACCTGGCGCTGGCGCTGCCAGCGTTTGCCATCGAAGCGATTCGTGAAGCACTGCCTGCCTTCGAAAAACAAATTCGCGGCTACTCGCTGCACGACGCGGTGCTGACCGGAATCGAAACCCGCACGTCCTCGCCACTGCGCATTACCCGCGACGAGTCGATGCAGAGCCTCAACGTCAAGGGTCTGTTCCCAGCGGGTGAAGGCGCCGGTTATGCGGGCGGGATTCTCTCGGCAGGTGTGGACGGGATCCGGATCGCCGAAGCAGTGGCTCGCGACATCCTCGGCCTCGAGGCCTGATGCTCTAAGCCACTACAAAAGCTTGTGGAAAAACCTGTGGGAGCGAGCCTGCTCGCGATTGCATACGATCAGCCAGCATATCGGGTGAATGTTAATCCGCAATCGCGAGCAGGCTCGCTCCCACAGGGGACTACCACATAGGTTCTTCAGTGCCGCAGCGCCTTCAGATATTGGCGCGCAGCACGCTCGCCGGCAACGGTTCCCCACGCTCGGCACTCGCCGCGACCGCATCGATCAGGCCACTCAACTCATACCCCTGCGCCTTGAGCCAGGACTGATCGTAGTAGGTGTCTGCATAGCGTTCGCCACCATCACATAAAATCGCCACTATCGACCCCGACTCCCCCGCCGCCGCCATCTGTTGGGCTGCCATCAAAGCGCCAATCAGGTTAGTCCCGCTCGATCCGCCGACATGCCTTCCCAAGCGTCCGGCCAGGTAATGCATGGCCGCCAGAGACAGCGCGTCCGGCACCTTGACCATCGCATCAATAACCTTCGGCAGGAACGACGCTTCTACCCGGGGCCGACCAATACCTTCGATGCGCGAACCGTGGTCCAGGCGCAGGCTCGCGTCGCCAGTCTGGTAGAAATCGAAGAACACGGAACGCTCGGCATCGGCGCACAGTACGCGCGTGCAGTGCTGACGATAACGCACATAACGCCCCAGGGTCGCCGTGGTACCGCCCGTGCCGGGGCTGGAAATCAGCCAGCTCGGTTCCGGGTGCTTTTCGAAGCGCAGCTGATGGAAGATTGATTCGGCGATGTTGTTGTTGGCCCGCCAGTCGGTCGCGCGCTCGGCATAGGTGAACTGATCGATGAAGTGGCCATCGTGCTCGCGCGCCAGGCGCTCGGACTCGGCGTAGATCTGCGTCGGATCATCCACCAGGTGACTCTTGCCACCGTAGAAGGCGATCTGCGCGATCTTCTCCCTGGACGTAGTCGCCGGCATCACCGCAATGAACGGCAGGCCCAGCATCCGTGCGAAATAAGCCTCGGAAATCGCCGTCGAACCGCTGGACGCCTCGATCACCGGCGCCCCCGGCTTGAGCCAGCCATTGCACAATGCATACAGGAACAAAGAGCGGGCCAGTCGATGCTTGAGGCTCCCCGTGGGGTGGCTCGACTCATCCTTGAAATACAGTTCGATGCCGGTAAACCCGGGCAACGGCAAAGGGATCAGGTGAGTGTCGGCACTGCGCTGGAAGTCCGCCTCAATGATCCGGATGGCTTCTCGGGCCCACTGTCGGTTGTCGCTCATGGTGGTTTTCTCGTCGGATCGGGTTTTGGCAGACCTTTTTTGAGGCCCAACATGCAAGCTTAGGAAAAAACCTACATCACGCACAGGTACAGCTGAGGTTCAATACGTTTGGCAACTGCTAGGCTCAGCCTCGGGTCCAGCACCCATAGCTGTAACGCTATATAACAAAATAGAATATAACTTTTGTTTTAACAACTAACGGCACGGGTTAGGGTGTGCCACCTTCGAACCTATCAATGGAGAGTGACCTTGCCACTGCGTAGCACTTTCACGCGTTTCTTTCAGCTGGAAGCGGCCAGCGGTCTATTACTGATCGCCGCGGCAGTCCTGGCCCTGATCATCAATAACTCCCCGCTGTCGTGGCTGTACACCAGCTTTCTCGACACTCCGGTGGTGGCGCAGATCGGTGCGCTGCAAATCGCCAAGCCGGCGCTGCTCTGGATCAACGACGGCCTGATGGCGTTGTTCTTCCTGCTGATCGGCCTGGAAGTGAAGCGCGAAGTCCTCGACGGCCAGCTGTCAAAACCTTCCCAGGTCGTCCTGCCCGGTGCCGCGGCGATTGGTGGCATGGTCATTCCCGCGCTGGTCTACTGGTTCTTCAACCGGGATAACGGCGCAGCCCTTGATGGCTGGGCCATCCCGATGGCCACCGACATCGCTTTCGCCCTGGGCGTGCTTGCCCTGCTGGGCAAACGCGTACCGGTGTCGCTCAAACTGTTCCTGATGACCCTGGCGATCATCGATGACCTGGGTGCAATCATCGTCATCGCGATCTTTTACTCCGGCACCTTGTCGACCCTGTCCCTGGCTCTGGCAGGGGCCTGTATAGCGGCACTCATCGCGATGAACCGGCTGGGTGTGGTCAAGCTTGGGCCGTACATGATCATCGGTCTGATCCTCTGGGTTTGCGTGCTGAAAAGTGGCGTCCACGCCACGCTCGCCGGCGTGACCCTGGCCTTCTGCATCCCGCTGCGCACGAAAAATGCCGAGACTTCGCCGCTGCTGACCCTGGAACATGCCCTGCATCCCTGGGTAGCCTATGGCATCCTGCCGCTGTTCGCCTTCGCCAACGCCGGCTTGTCGCTGAGCGGCGTGACCGTCGAAAGCTTTACTCATCACGTACCGATGGGCATCGCCATCGGCCTGTTGCTGGGCAAGACTGTCGGGGTGTTCGGCCTCACCTGGCTGGCGGTTAGAACCGGCATCGCAGCCCTGCCCCAAGGTGCCAACTGGGGCCAGGTGCTAGGCGTGGCGATCCTCTGCGGCATCGGCTTCACCATGAGCCTGTTCGTTGGCTCACTGGCGTTTGAACCGGGCGTCAGCGAATTCGCTGGCATGGACCGCATGGGTATTTTGACCGGGTCGATCCTGGCGGCTCTGATTGGTTATGCCGTGACAGCAGCGGCAAGTCGCAAGAATGCTGCGCTGGCCCACGCCTGACACAGGTTTGCAGCAAAATAAAAAACCCCGACCAGTCTCCTGGTCGGGGTTTTCTTTTGAGCGGTTACGCTTAGTGCGAAACGCGGCTCGTACCATCCACGGTGGCGATCCGCACTCGCTCGCCGACACGGAACACTTCGTTTTCCTGAACCTGCTGCACGTAGGCGCGCATGCTGCCGTCGTCTTCGCGCACGGTGATTTCCACGCCCTGGGTACGGGTCAGGCCCTCTTCGGTGGCAGACCCCAGCAAGCCGCCGGCAACTGCGCCGATCACGGCTGCAACGATGCTGCCGCGACCGCCACCAATGGCGCTACCGCCGACGCCACCGACGACCGCACCGGCGGCACCGCCGATCGGGGTCTTGGTGCCTTCAATTTTTACCGGGCGCAGTGCTTCGATGGTGCCCATGCGAATCGTCTGCACGCGACGCGCTTCGTCACGGGAATAGGAGTCACCGGTCAGGCTCGATTGGCAGCCAGTGAGCAACATCGCCATCGTCGAAAAGGAAGCAACCAACAAAACAGACTTACGCATAGCATCAACTCCAAAGGACAGGTATTCATTAAACTCCGCAGCATGACGCCTGTCACGGCATCGCCCGGATAAAAGTGGTTTGATTCAGGGCATGTACAGGCGCCCCTCGAATTCACCACACAGTAGCGTCAAATTACGAGATCTGCGTCACCGACCCAAGGATTTTCATGGATTACTTCATCATTGTCGTCACCACTGTCGCCGGTTTGTACTTCCACTGGTGGCTGTACGTACGGATCAAACGCTGGATGGACCGTGACCTGGCGTTAGCCCTGGCAGAAGGCGACGAAGGCAAAAAAGTCTTCATGCTCCAGCAACTGGCGAACGCTCAAGCGCAGGGGATCAAGCGTCGGGAATTGCCGCAGTGGCTCAAGGCCGCTGCGGCGAGCTATCCCGCTCGGTAGACTGCTCAGGGTGCCAGACGTTCAAGAATCCAGTCGGCGCCCTGCAGGCGGTAGTTGAGGCGATCGTGCAGACGGCTCGGACGGCCCTGCCAGAATTCGACGCGCTCAGGCAACAGGCGATAACCCCCCCAGTGCTCGGGACAATGCGGCTGCGTATCGCTGAAACGTTGCTCGGTGTTCTTGAGCAGCGCTTCCAGCTCGCCACGGTCGACGATCACCCGGCTTTGCGGCGAAGCCCAGGCGCCCAGACGGCTGCCCAACGGCCGAACCTGATAGTAGGCATCGGACTCCTCGGGAGAAACCTTGACCACCCGCCCCTCGATACGCACCTGACGCTCCAGGGCCGGCCAGAAGAAGGTCATGGCAGCGAACGGATTCGCCGCCAGATGCTGACCCTTGGCACTTTCGTAGTTGGTGAAAAACGTGAAGCCTTGCTCGTCCAGCCCCTTGAGCAGCAGGATCCGGCAATGCGGGCGCCCGTCCGGATCGACGGTGGCCAGGGTCATGGCATTGGCCTCCACCGGCGCCTGTTCGGTTTTCACCGCCTCGGCGAACCATTGATGGAACAACCCGAACGGCTCTGCCGGAGCTTGCGCCTCGGTCAGGCCGTCCCGGGTGTAGTCGCGACGCATATCAGCCAGGCCCTGGGTCATGGCGCATTCCTTTTGGTTAACGAATCACTTTTTTGCAGCGTCAGCAGCCGCGACTTTCTTGTCAGTGGCTGTCGCCTTGGCTTTGGCCGGCGCAGTCTTCTTGGCCGGCGTAGCGGTTTTTGCCGGGGCCTTCTTCGCGGGCGCCTTGGCGGCAGCTTTCTTGGCCGGGGCCTTCTTCGCGGCCGGGACATCGGCTTTCTTCGCCGCAGGAACCGGAGCGACCGGCGCCACCGCTGGCTTGACGTCCTGGGCCGCGACCATGCGCACGGGTGCCGGAGCCGGCATGTTGTACTTGCTCAACAACGCAACCATGGTGTTCTGCGGAGTCACCAGCAGTTCCACGCGACGGTTCAAGGCGCGCCCTTCGACGCTGTCATTGGCTGCCCGTGGCGCTTCACTGCCCATGCCGCGCAGCATCAGGCGATCACGTTGCAGGCCGCTGAGACGGAAGATCGCTGCAACAGCCTGGGCCCGTTCCTGGCTCAACTTGACGTTGGCCGGATTGGCGCCGGAGGTATCACTGTGGCCGAGCACCAGGACCGCAGTCTTGGGATCGACTTCGAGAATCTTAGCGACGCGGGTGAACGGGCCCAGGGTGACTGGTAGCAGCATGGCCGGGCGATCCGGGTTGAACGAACCTTCGACAGGCGCGGTGACTACCAGCACGTTTTCACGACGCTCAAGTTGCAGGTTGCTGTCCTTGATCGCGGTGCGCAGGCGCGGTTCGTAGTCATCGAGCCAGGCTTGGGTGACCTTCGGATCAGGCATGGGTACGGCTTTTGCGACAGGCTGATCCTTGCCGCCAAACGGCCACCACCACTTGCCACCTGCTTCGGCTTGGGCCTTGGCCACTTCGACCGGCTTGGCTTGAGCTTTCACGTCGGGGTTCTTGTCCAGAACTTCTTCCGAACCGAACGGCCAGTACCAGGGATTAGCGCTTTCGGCCTTGGCGACCGGTGCAGTCGCTGCTGGTTTGAGCGGGGCAGGCGCCGGGGTTGGCTCTTTTGCGGCAACTTTATCGGAGGAACCAAATGGCCACCAGCTACTGCCATCTGCGTCATTTTGTGGAGTCTGTGCGCAACCGGTGATGGCGAAGCACAGGGCCAGGGCGAAAGTTTTATTGGACGACATTGGATATCCACAAAATGAATTAACAAAAATCAGACCAGAATGGCCTGCATAAAGACACGCTTTGAAACCAGAAACGCTGTCAGGTTCCGCCCTGGAAGCCTGACGACCGGGTTTACAGACAAGTGGCCAGTACTCGCGCAAGGTTTTGCGCGCGGGGATCCATCAAGACGTACGGCCCCAGTGTATTTGTCACAAATCCGAAAGCAACATCATGTTCCGGGTCAGCAAAACCGATGGAACCGCCGGCACCCGGATGCCCGAACGCGCGCGGGCCGAGGCCATAGGTGGCATTGGGAACGTCCGGTTGATCGAGCATGCAGCCCAGCCCGAAACGGGTCCGGGTCAATAAAGTCTTGTCGTCGCCGACGCTGTGTTCGCGAGTCAGCTCGTCGAGCATTTCGCTTTCGAGCAGGCTGCCATCCAGCAGGCCGGCGTAGAACCCGGCCAGGCTGCGCGCATTGCCATGCCCATTGGCGGCCGGCTGCTGCATCCGGCGCCACTCCGGTTTATTGGTGCTGGTCAGGACCGACGGCGGATTGGTGAACGCGCGAGTGGTCATCGCCGTGGGTTCGCGCATCGTCACGTGCAGCAGGCGCTGGGCCGCGGCATCGCCGACATTGCCCTTGCCGCGGGCGATATGCGCCACCCGATGGAATTCTTCGTCGGCCAGGCCGACATGAAAATCCAGCCCCAACGGCTTGGCCACTCGCGCCACAATCGACTCTCCGGGGCCACGACCGTCGGCCCGCCGCAGCAATTCACCGACCAGCCAGCCATAGGTGATCGCGGCATAGCCGTGACCAGTGCCCGGGGTCCACCAAGGTGCTTCGGCGGCCAGGGCGTCGACCATGGCTTGCCAGTCGTAGAGGGCCTGCGGGGCCAGCACCTCGCGCAAGGCTGGCAAGCCTGCCTGATGGCACAGCAGTTGGCGCAGGGTTATCGATTCCTTGCCCGCCGCAGCGAATTCCGGCCAATAGCGAGCCACCGGTGCATCCAGTTGCAGCTTGCCTTCGGCAACCAGTTGCAGGGCAGTGACTGCGGTGAAGGTCTTGGTGCAGGAAAACAGGTTGGCAATAGTATCGCTATGCCAAGCCTCGCTGCCGTCCTTGTCGGCGCTGCCGGCCCAAAGATCGACCACCGTTTCCCCGCCAACCTGGATACACAAGGCTGCGCCACGTTCCTGGGGATCGTCGAACAATGCCGCGAATGCCTCGCGCACGGCTTCGAACCGGAGTTCGTAATGACCCTGAATCTGCACCCGCAACTCCCCTGACTCATGTTCTAAAAAGTGGCCGCATTGTTCCAGCCATTGACGGTTTTGGGAACAGGTGCGGGCCGGGCGGTCGATTACTTGGCCGCCTTGCCGGCCTCGCCTTTACGCCCGCCTTCGGCATCATGGCCGGCCTTCTGCGCCGCGCCCCGGGCCTTTTCAGCTTCTTTGGCCAGTTGATCGACAGTCGCCAGGTTACTCTTGCGCACGCTGTCGACAAATCCCTGGAACGGTAGATCGGTGATGCCCACCAACCCGAAGTGGCCATTCTCACCGTCCAGCAAGCGCCCGGTAACGGGTTGATCCAGGTACTGGAACCAATGCACCCCGACAATTGAGGGTTCCTTCAGCGCCTGCTTGAGGAAGTTCGCATAAGCCGGCCCGCGGTCCTCTTCTCTCGCCAGCTGTGTCACGCCTCCCCAGAACGGCCCGCGATCAGCCGAACCGAAGTTGAACTCGGTAATCAGCACGGGCTTGTCCAGGCTGCGCAGTTTCTCGAAGTCATAACCATCCTGCGGCTGCAGCGTGTACATGTTGAAGCTCAACACATCGCAAAACTGGGCGCAGGATTCGACCGCTTCTGGCGTGCTGACGGCAAATCGGCCGCCCAGCAACAGCTGGTTGGGGGCGTGCCACTTCAGCGAGTCGGAGATGGTCTTGAAATAGGTGTCGGCGAAAACTTTCTGGAAGTATTTGAAGTCCGCCTCAATCTCGGGGTACTCCGCGCTCGGTTGCGGCGGTACGAACCCCGGGTCCTCCATCAGTTCCCAGGCCGGCAGGTCGATCCCCCAGGCTTTGGACAGGCCTGCCTGGTTGCGATACTTGTCACGCAGCTGCTTGAGGAACGCACGTTTGGCCGGGACATCGGTGGTCATTTTCAGGGTGCCGTATGCCAGCGCATAGCGGGCTTTCGGGTCATCGCCGGGGCCGGCCCAGGCCAGCTCGTTATCGGCGAAATAGCCAATCAGCCATGGATCATCACGGTGATCGCGCGCAGCGATGGCCACGGCGCGTTCGGTGGCCATGGCAAACCGCGGGTCAAACGGATCGGGCATGCCTCCCCACCAGTCAGTGCCCGTACTGATGCTCGCGTAATCGCCGACGATCGATAAGGGCACGGTGTAGGGCACTCGTTCGGCATCACCCAGCATCGGCGCACTCCAGTTGCCCACGGTATTGAAACCCCAGGCTTGCAGGCGATCGAGGGTGTGGGCCGTCCAGCGTTTGTCGTCGAAGACTTGCGGCGCGCAAGGGGCGGCGGCAGGTTTCTCGGCCGCTTCGGCGTCGGCCTTGGCGGCATCGGCAACCCCGGCCTTGGTTTCGCTCGTCACAACGCACGGCTGGCCATACAGACGCTGCAGGTTGGCACCGTAAAAATCGTACCAGCGTCCGGCGTTGTTACCACGCCCCTGGTCGGCGCCATTGCCCCCGCGGTTGTCGCCTTCGCCATAATGGCTGGCCAGCGGCTCATCGGGCTTGGGCAGGGACTCGAACATCCACTCGCGACCGGCAATGTAAGTCTGATTGGCCTCCGGGGTCACAGTGTTCACGCCCAGGGAGTAGAACGGGTGGCCTTCAGGAGTGACCAGGTACCAACGCCCCTCTTGCTTCTCGCTGCGGAAAAATCCGCTGGCCTTGAATTGCGGGCCCTTGGTCCAGCCTCCGAACTTGTCCAGGGAAGATTTCTCGCGCTCTGCCAACCAGGTTTTCAGCAGTTGCTGTTCCTTGGCAGCGGCGCTTTTCAACTGCTCATCGCCAGTGACTTTTTCCGGCCATTTGGCACGAGTTGACTGACCGTAGGCATCCACCAGACCGCCATACGCCGCCTGTACCACGCCCTCGCCGTCCTGAACGCCAAAGCGTTCCAGCAGAATGCTCTGGGCAACTTTCGGTTGATCCATCGACAAGGTCACCGACACCACCTGGCTGCGATCCAGCTCTCCGGCGCTACTGGCCAGCAGTACTCGCTGACCATCGACGGTGATCGGCATCGGTGGCCCGGCTTTCATGCCCAGGCTCAGCGGCGAGCTCGGTTGCAGCGGCACCATCAAGGTCTGCGCAGGGCCAGCCGGCAGGTCGACCCGGCTGACCAGGGTCTTTCCATCATTGCTCTGGATTTTCACGTAGAGGGTCAGTGCCCAGCTCATTGCACTCTGGACGCGCAAGCTCATGACGCCCGACTGCGACCAGTCCCATGCACCGCTTTGCGGGGTCAGGCGCAGCGTCGGTTGTGCCACCGGATTGAATGTCACCCTGCGCAGTACTTCACCTTCGGCCGTCTGCTCCGCGTTGGACTGCGGCAAGCTGGCGTCCTGGGTCGCTACCTGAACAACGTCAGCGGGGCGCACAAAGTTGAACAGCGTCTGTTGGCCGGCAGGGGCTGCCAGCAAAGGGGCTGTGAACATCAGGGCAAAAACCCCAGCAGGTAACGAGTGGCGCAGCGAACGGCGAATCATGGGAACGAAGTTCTCCCTAACGACCAAAATGGGCCAGTGGAATATCGATGGCAGAGAGATAGACAACGCGGCGGGCGAAATTGCCCACCGGTGCCTCAGGAAATTTCACGACGGAATGGCGGCAACGCATTGAGAATGGCCTTGCCGTAACGCTGGGTAACCAGACGTCGATCGAGCAAGGTGATGGTGCCGCGATCCTCTTCGGTTCGCAGCAACCGCCCGCAGGCCTGGACCAGTTTGAGCGAGGCGTCCGGCACCGAGATTTCCATGAACGGATTACCGCCACGGGCCTCGATCCATTCCGCCAGGGCCGCTTCAACCGGGTCGTCGGGCACCGAGAATGGAATCTTCGCGATCACCACGTGTTCGCAGTAGGCTCCGGGCAAGTCCACGCCTTCGGCAAAACTTGCGAGACCGAACAGCACGCTCGAATCCCCGCCATCAACCCGCGCCTTGTGCTTGTTCAGGGTTTCCTGCTTGGAAAGGTTGCCCTGGATAAACACCTGCTTGCGCCAGTCGCGATCAAGCCCGTCGAACACGTCCTGCATTTGCTTGCGCGAAGAAAACAGGACGAGGGTGCCGCGCGAACCTTCCACCAACTGCGGCAGGTCGCGAATGATCGCCGCAGTATGCGCTGGCGCGTCCCGTGGATCGGCTTTCAGGTCGGGAACCCGCAGCACGCCGGCGTTGGCATGATGGAACGGGCTGGGGACCACCGCCGTCACGGATTTTTTCGGCAGCCCGGCACGCATGCGAAAACGGTCGAAGGTGCCCAGGGCGGTCAGTGTCGCCGAGGTCACCAGGGCACCGTAAGCCACATTCCAGAGGTTGCGTCGGAGCATTTCCGCCGCCAGGATCGGGCTGGCGTTGACCTCGATGTCGAACAGCGAGCCGCTTTCGGCCAGGGTCAGCCACCGCGCCATCGGCGGGTTGTCTTCAGGGTCCTCGACGGTGAACGCGGTCCACAGTTCCCAGTTGCCCGTACAGCGGGACAGGAGGCTACCGAACAGCGGGTACCACTCTTCGGCCTGGTTGCTGGCGATGCCAATGTTGACTTCGCCGTCCATGCCTTCCTTCAACAATTCGGTGAGACGGTTGAACACGTCATTCAGGCGGGCGAAGCCCTTCTTCAGCTCGATGCCCATTTCCCGCATGTGCTCGGGAATCACTCCGCCGACAAAGCGATGCCGTGGTCGCTCACGACCTTCGACGTCTTCGCCCGGCTTGAAATCGGCCACCTGTTCACAGGCGGTAAACATGAACTGCTGCTGGGTCTTGATTTCCCGCGCGAGTTCCGGCACCTGCTCGATCAGCTTGCCGAGGTCGCCTGGCAGCGGGTGCTGGGCGAGTAATTTGGTGAGGTTCTTGGCGGTAGTCTCCAGCCAGTCGGCCGTGGAGCGCAGACGCGTGTAATGGGCGAAGTGACCAATCGCCTTGTCTGGCAGGTGGTGACCTTCGTCGAAGACGTAGATGGTATCGCGAGGGTCCGGCAGGACGGCACCGCCCCCCAGTGCCAGATCGGCCAGCACCATGTCGTGGTTGGTGACGATCACGTCGACCTTACCCATGCCTTCGCGGGCCTTGTAGAAAGCGCACTGGCCGAAGTTGGGGCAATGGCGGTTGGTGCACTGGCTGTGATCGGTCGTGAGGCGGGCCCAGTCGGCGTCTTCCAGGGCGGTGGACCAGCTGTCGCGATCGCCATCCCACTTATTGCCGGCAAGCTTCTCGATCATGCTGGTGAACAGCTTCTGGCTGGCTTCGTCGACCTCGATGCGAAAGCCTTCCTCTTCGAACAATTGCGCCGTAGCCGTTTGCGCGTGGCCTTCCTGCAACAGCATGTCGAGCTTGGACAGGCACATATAGCGCCCCCGGCCCTTGGCCAGGGCGAAGCTGAAATTCAGCCCGCTATTGCGCATCAGGTCGGGCAGGTCCTTGTAGACGATCTGCTCTTGCAGCGCCACGGTCGCCGTGGCGATCACCAGGCGCTTGCCGGCGGCCTTGGCCGTCGGTATCGCCGCCAGGCTGTAGGCCACGGTTTTACCGGTACCGGTGCCGGCTTCCACTGCGACAATCGCAGGGTCGCCACTGCGCCGGCCCTCGTCGTCGGTGTCGATATCCCCGAGGACTTTGGCAATTTCGGCGATCATCAGGCGTTGGCCGTAGCGCGGCTTGAGGCTCTTGGCCTCGAGAAAACGCGAGTAGGCGCCCTGGATCGTGGTTTTGAGTTCGGTGCTGATCATGGATAGTCGGGCGCAAAAAACGCTGGATAAATTTTCAGTGGTTCGGTTCGGCCGCTATCATACCCCGCTAATTAATCCCGCGCAGAACGGAGTACCCAAATGACACTTTTTGCCATCGTTTACAGCCTTCATGTCCTGTCGGCCCTGGTATGGGTCGGCGGCATGTTTTTCGCCTGGATGGTCTTACGCCCGGCGGCCATGAAGGCGCTGGAGGGCCCTGCCCGGCTGAAACTGTGGGTCGAGGTGTTCAGCGGTTTTTTCCGCTGGGTCTGGGTCGCGGTAGTGGTGTTGCCGATCAGCGGCGTGGGCATGATTCACCTGCAATATGCCGGTTTTGAAAGCGCGCCGCGTTATGTGCAGGTGATGATGGGGTTGTATGTGGTGATGACGGCGCTGTTTATTCGCATCCAGGCGCTGATGTTGCCCGAGCTGCGCACGGCCGTGGCGGCGCAGGACTGGCCGGCTGGCGCCGGGATTTTGGGAAGGATTCGCCGACTGGTGGGGATCAATCTGCTGGTCGGGTTGCTGCTGGTTGCAATTGCGGCGGCTCGACCGATGTTCTGAGTCAGCAGGGCGGACGCCATCGCGGGCAAGCCTTGCTCCCACAGGTTTTCATCAACCCTGTGGGAGCAAAGCGTGCTCGCGATGACCATCACAGGATCACAACAATCCTACAACCGCTGCACAGTCACCGAACCCGCGGCCCCTGCAGGCCCAGGTTGACCATCGACACCCGGACGACCGGCCTTGCCGCCATCGGCGCGATAAACAATGCAGCCTTTGGATTTGCCGCCCGCACCTGGCTTGCCACCGGGGCCCGCGAGACCACCCGCACCGCCGGCCACCTCGACCTTGATCTGCTCGACCGGATAATCGCGCGGCACTTCCAGCCTGACCAGCGCACCGGGCGCACCAGCCTGACCGTCGCTGCCATTACTGCCGTCCGCCCCGCGACCAGCCTGGCCCCAGGTGCACCCCGGTGCCTGGCCGTTGGCGCCATCAAGCCCGACGAACCCTGGCGCCCCCGCCCCACCACGGGCGTCCACCGCCAACTGCGGGGCATTCAACGCCTTGATCTGCAAGTTGAGGTTGCGCCCCGACCGGGCTGCCTTGAGGTAGGTACCCGGCGCACCGCGGGCCGTGATCTGGCTGCCCTCGGACAACTCGGCACGACTGACCTTCAGGTCGAGCGCCTGCTCGCTGGGCACAATGGCGATCCGCGCTTCGCGCCCCAAATGCAGTTCGCCCACCGTGACTTCGGTAACGTTCGAGGGAATCAGCAAGGTGCCGTAGTCGGCTACTTCCAGTCGTTCCAGGGACAACGTGCTCGCGGTGTTGGGCAAGCGCATCAGCGAGTTGGTTTCGACGCTCACTACCTGGGCGCAAGCCAGTGGACTGATAAATGCGGCGAGCAGACAGAGATTACGCATGGGAAGCCTTCGATACGGTCGGAGCCGGAATGGTTTGCAGGTGGTATACGCCGAAAAACACAATCTTCAGGCGATCACGCCACGGATGGGCGCGACCTTTGAGGCTGCGATTGCACAGCAGCACCTCCAGAAGATGCAGAACGGCCAGCAGGCCGCCGGTCGCGGGGACCAGCAAATTCAGCGGGAAGACGAACGGCATTAGCCAGTTGACTGCCACTACCGCCCAGAACAACAGGGTCAGCAGCTTCAATAGCCCCAAGAACACCTTCATACGCTCTCCCGATGAGAATTATTCTTTGCGCGCACAGTAACGGCTTCCGCGCGGGATAAGCCATAGGGCAATCGAATTTTCTTCATGATGGGCGCCGAATGGGCCGCCCGGACGCTGGTTGGCATCGGCGGACGGCTCTGTTTCGGGCATTAGCGGTTTATGTGCAGTTCCACGCGGCGGTTTTTCGCCCGCCCTTCGTCTGTATCGTTATCGGCGACAGGCTCACGCTCACCTCGCCCTTCACTGGTGAGTTTGTTCGGCGCCAGGCCCTGGCTCAGGAGATAATCGGCGACGCTGCTGGCGCGACGTTCCGAGAGCCCCTGGTTGTAGGCATCAGACCCTACGCTGTCGGTATGGCCGATGACCTTGATGCTGACCACGTCGGCGTTCTGCAGTTTACTCATCAGTGAATCCAGTTCGCTGCGGGCCGCTGGCGTCAGGTCGGACTTGTTGAAAGCGAACAGAACGTCATTGGCATCGCTCAGCGTCACCACTTCAGTCGAGGTCGGAGCAGGTTCGGCTGGTTTCACGCTGGCCGGGTACTGCGGCAGCGGGCAACCATGGTGTTCGACAGGGGTATTGGCAGGCGTATCCGGGCAACGATCACGGCGGTCGAATACACCGTCGTCATCTTCATCGCCATCCTGGGAGTAGCAGATCAGGCCACCGGTCAGGATGCCAAGCGCTGCGCCACCTCCCGCCCAGCCGGCACTTTCAATGGCGCCCAGGCCTCCGCCGACCAGGCCGCCGATAAGGCTGCAGATTGGCCAGGTACGTTGATTCAAGGGGGCAGTGCCATCGCTGTGGGTCGCGCAACCGGTCAGCAGGCTGCCAAGCAGCAGAACCGGTAGGACGGTCCTTGTGAGAACACTCATGTTGAAAGCTCCTGTGTTACCGGCCCATACCGGTTACACAGGAGTAAAGACCGGCATCCGCGACTGCACAAGCCGCGGAGTGCGAGGGGCATCAACGATTGATTTTGATTTCCGTGCGACGGTTCATCGCGCGGCCGTCTGCCGTTTTGTTATCGGCCACTGGCTGACTCTCGCCTGCACCGGTCACAGACACGAAGCTGCTACGCGGTACGCCACTGGAAATCAGGTACTCAACCACCGAATGTGCGCGTTTATCCGACAGTTTCTGGTTGTAGGCATCGCTGCCCACACTGTCGGTGTGACCGGTCACAGTCAGTTGTGCGCTGGAGGATTCCTGTTTCAGGCGAGTAGCAATCTTGTCGAGCACTTGTTTGTCGGAAGGAGTGAGCGTCGCCTTGTCGAACTGGAAGTGCACATCACGCACGACGATGACTTCTTCCTTGACGACTACCACCTCTTCGACCACGGGTGCTGGCACCGGTGGCGGGCAACCGTCAGCATCGACCTGCACGCCTCTAGGCGTACCCGGGCACTTGTCGCGACTGTCCGGCACGCCATCACCGTCTTCGTCGCCATCACCGTGAACCCAGCAATAGGCCGCTGCCGTACCACCGATCAACAGCGCGCCATAGCCTGCCCACGCCGAGCTCTCGGTTGCACCAAGACCCGCACCGACGACACCACCGACCGCCGCACAGGTCGGCCAGTCGGTTTTCTGCAAACCTGCGCAACCAGTCAACACACTGGTTAGCAGAACCAAGGGTAATGCTGTCCGAACTATGCTCATCTAGTTTTCTCCTGAAGGATCGGCTTAGAACCGATTCAGGGAGTAAAGACCGGAGTTTTAATCTCCGCCAGCAATAGACCAACGCTGATTTGCCTCGCGTTCTCCGTGGATCGATGCATTTGCCTCAATAGAGCGCTAGGCCCGGACCTTTGGGCAGGCTAGTCTTGGCGGACGCTGATTGAGGATCCTTGATGATTGCCGGTATTTCTTCGCGCACGCCGCAACAGGCGCTGGCCGCCTTGCTTGATCGATACGCCCCCGCACGCCTGCTATTGATAGGTGCCAGTGAGTTTCCCGCGCTCGAGGCCTTCAAGCTCGCGCACCCCGACAGTTGTGTGGCCCACGCCGCACCGGGTCTGTTGCCTGCGGAACTGGCGGCACGCCGGTTCGACCTGGCGCTGGTGGTCGATTGCCTGGAACACCTGCCCAAACGCGACGGTCTGAATTTGCTTGGAGGCATCCGCAATCTCAACGCCAGTCGTATCGCGGTGCTGGCTGACCTGCACGCCAGCGGCTGGCAGGAGACGGACTTTTTCTCCCTGGCCCTGCAAGCCAGCGAGCGGTTCCAGCGCGACGATCAGGTGGTGACGTTGTTCACCTATGATCTGCTTGACTACAAACAGGTACCCGACTGGCTCAACTCGAGGTTCTGGGCCAATCCGGAGAACTTCGGGAAATATTGGTGGTAACGCAATGAGTACATCGATTTGCCCTTGCGGCAGCGGCACCCTGCTGGATGCTTGCTGCGGTCATTATCACGCAGGCCACCTGGCCCCTTGCGCCGCGGCCTTGATGCGTTCGCGCTACAGCGCCTATGTGTTGGGCCTGATCGACTATCTGGTGGCCACCACCCTGCCCGCACAACGGGCTGGCCTGGATCGCCAGTCCATCAGCGACTGGAGCGCCAACAGCACCTGGCTGGGTCTTGAGGTTGAGAGCTCGGAAGTCTTTGGCGGGCAACCGGAACATGCTTTCGTGACCTTTACCGCGCGCTGGCATGACAGCACCGGGGAGCACAGCCATCGCGAGCGCTCCTCATTTGTGCAGAACGCCGGGCACTGGTATTTCATCGATCCGACCGTGCAACTCAAGGCCGGCCGCAACGATGCCTGCCCCTGTGCCAGCGGCCAGAAATTCAAGAAGTGCTGTGCGGGCTATTTCGGCAGCTGAGGCATGACCTGCATCACCTGCAGGCCCAAGGGAAAACCATCATGATCACCCGGCGCATCGTCCTCCACCTGCTGACCTTGAGCCTCGTTCTCGGGCTAGGCGGCTGTGCGTCCTGGTTCAGCAGCGACGAGCCGGAACCGCAACTGCATCTGGTGAAGGTGGAAGTGATCCGCGCCAAATTGCTGGAGCAGAAATTCCTCCTGCACTTTCGAGTGGACAACCCAAACGACAGCGACCTGACGGTACGCGGCCTCGAGTACCGTATTCATCTGGGTGACATGCTGCTGACCGAGGGTGAACACGAACACTGGTTTACCGTGGGGCCCAAGCGCAGCGCGTATTTCAAGGTGCCGATCCGCACGAATCTGTGGCCAAAAATCCGCGGGCTGGTGAAATTGCTGAAAAAACCCGGTCAGCCCATCCCGTACCGTCTGGAAGGAGAGATGGAAACGGGTTTATTCATCGCTCACTACGTGCACATAGCGCGCAATGGCGTGATAATCCCCGCCGATTTAATTCCGGAGTAAACCTGATGACCCAGCAACCCCATGTTCATGGCCCCGACTGCAATCACGATCATGATCAACACGATCACCATGATCACGACCATGGCCATGTCCACGGCCCGAATTGCGGCCACGCCCACCAGGAGCCGGTGCGCAACGCCTTGAAGGACGTCGGTCGTAACGACCCTTGCCCATGCGGCAATGGCAAAAAATTCAAGAAGTGCCACGGCGCCTGATCGGGTCGTTCACCGCTACCCTGTGGGGGCGAGCCTGCGCGCGATAGCGTCGAACCCGACGCACCGCGTCGCGGCGATCGCCAGCAAGCCGTCCCCTGCAGAATTTGCGCTGTCGCCACCACCATGGTGGATTCGCCGCGCCCCGTGAACGTCCTTAATCAGACAAATCCAGAAATAACCTGACACCCCGCTTGCGCGCCCCTCTCCTGCTCACTAACGTAGCGGCTTTATTGCGTTAATACCCCGCAGGAGCTTTGCCATGGCCTCGCCAGCCCTTACTTATTTTCTTCCCCGGTTCGGCGTTGCCGCAGCAGTGGCCGGTGTTCTGGGCCTGACCGGTTGTCAGACCCTGAACACTCAGGACACCCTCCCGCCCACCACCGGCGTGCAGCCGCTTAAAGGCCTGGCGCAGAACGTCTCGGTGCGGCGCAACGCCATGGGCATGCCGCTGATCGAAAGCAACAGCTTCCACGACGCGCTGTTCGCCCTCGGCTACGTGCATGCCAGCGATCGCATCACGCAAATGGTCACCCTGCGCCTGCTGGCTCAAGGCCGCCTGGCAGAAATGTCCGGCGCCGACTTGCTGGACGCCGACCGCTACATGCGCGCGGTCAACCTGAAGAAAAGTGCTGGTGAGCTGTACAAGGCGTCCTCCCCGCGGCTCAAGCGTTTTTTTGAAGTCTATGCCCGGGGCGTCAACGCCTACCTGTTCCGCTACCGCGACAAGTTGCCGGCAGACCTGATGGCAACCGGCTACAAGCCCGAATACTGGCAACCGGAAGATTCGGCGCTGATTTTCTGCCTGCTGAACTTCAGTCAGTCAGCCAACCTGCCGGAAGAAATTTCCTCGCTGATGCTGGCGCAGACCGTCAGCACCGACAAACTCCCCTGGCTGACGCCTTCGGCCCCCGACGAAAAACTGCCAGTGGCCGAGGCCGAGAAACTCCAGGGCATCAAGCTCAACGGGCAGATTCCGGGGCTGGTCGACATCAGCAAAGCCGCCAGTCAATTGTCCGACCTGAATTTGCTTGGCGCCACGTCCTCCAATAACTGGGCAATCGCACCGCAGCGCAGCCGCACCGGTAAAAGCCTGCTGGCCAGCGACAGCCATGGCCCGCTCGGCGTGCCATCGCTGTTCAGCTATGTGCAGATTCGCGCGCCGAAATACCAGGCTTCGGGCGTGACCATCGCCGGCCTGCCGCTGGTGCTGGGTGGCTTCAACGGCAAAGTGGCGTGGAGCATGACCACGGTCATGGGCGACAACCAGGACCTGTTCCTGGAAAAAATCAAGCGCCAGGGTAACGGCCTGACTTACGAGGTGGGCGGCAAATGGCAGCCGGTCATGGTTCGTAACGAGACCTACTTCGTCAAAGGCCAGCGGCCGACTCGCGAGGCGGTGTATGAAACCCGCCATGGCCCCCTGCTCAACAGTGCCAAGGGAACCGCCCTGGCCAACGGTTTTGGCCTGGCACTGCAGGCGCCGAGCTTCACCGACGACAAGACCCTGGACGCGTTTTTTGACTTGTCCCGGGCGCAGAATGTCGAGAAGGCCTCAGATGCCAGTCGTGAAATCCGCGCGATTGCGCTGAATCTGGTGTTCGCCGATGCGAGCAACATCGGCTGGCAGGTCACCGGGCGTTATCCGAACCGGCGCGAAGGCGAAGGCCTGTTGCCCTCGCCGGGCTGGGAAGGTCGCTACGACTGGGACGGTTACGCCGACCCGATGCTGCACCCATACGATCAAGACCCCGCCCAGGGCTGGCTCGGCACCGCCAACCAGCGGGTCATCCCCCATGGTTATGGCATGCAGCTGTCCAACTCCTGGTCCGCACCGGAGCGCGGCGAACGCATGGCTGAACTCGCCGGCACCGGCAAGCACGACACGCGCAGCGTGATCGCCATGCAATACGACCAGACCACCACCTTCGCCCCCAAGCTGAAGAAAATGTTCACGGCGCCGGGAATGGCCCAGCCGCTCAAGCAAGCCATCGAAGCGTTGCCGACGGCCGACGCGGTCAAGGCTCGCGAGGCCTATGCCCGCCTGATGGCGTTCGACGGCAAGCTCAGCCCGACTTCCGCCGATGCAGCCATCTACCAGCTGTTCCTGCAAGAAAGCACGCGGCAGATCTTCCTCGATGAGTTGGGGCCGCAAGACAGTGCTGCGTGGAAAACCTTCATCGCCAACGGCAAGCTTTCCTACGCCGCCCAGGCCGATCACCTGCTGGGACGCGAGGACAGCCCATTCTGGGATGACACGAGCACGCCGCAAAAAGAGGACAAGGCAGTGATCCTGGCCCGCAGCCTGGCAGCTGCAATCACCGCGGGCGACAGCTTGTTGGGCGCCGATCACAAGGCCTGGCAATGGGGCAAGCTGCACCGCTACGAATGGAAGAACGCCAGCGGCCAGACCGTCCGCGGTCCGCTTGCAGCCGGTGGTGATCACACCACGTTGAATACCGCCGCGTTTGCCTGGGGCGAAGATTTCAACACTACCCTGGCACCGTCCATGCGTCTCATCGTCGACTTCGGCCAAGCCGAGCCGTTGATGGGCCAGAACGCCACCGGACAATCAGGCAACCCGGCCAGCCCTAATTACCTCAACAGCATCGATCCGTGGCTGAAGGGGCAATACATGAGCCTGCCGATGCAGCCGCAAAACTTCGACAAGGTGTATGGCAAAGCCCGACTGACACTGACTCCCGGGAAGTAGTCTTCCCCAGTTGATCATGCCCTGTGGGAGTAAGCTTTGCTCCCACAGGGCATGATGTGTCACCGACACAAATCGATAGAACTTCTGACCTCACGCCGTCCTCATAGCTAACAAGTCCCCCTGCCTGGTCATCCACATGGACCTTGTTATCGCTCGCCCCGAGGGCCTGTACTGCCCCGCCGGGGATTTCTATATAGACCCCTGGCGTCCAGTCGAGCGCTCGGTCATTACCCATGCCCATGGCGACCACGCTCGCACCGGCAATCAACATTACCTGGCTGCGGCCCCTGGCGAAGGGATCCTGCGATCACGCCTGGGCCAGGACATCAACCTGCAAACCCTGGCGTATGGCGAACGGCTGCTGCACCACGGCGTAACCTTGAGCTTTCACCCGGCCGGGCATGTGCTCGGCTCGGCCCAGGTGCGCCTGGAATACGGTGGCGAAGTCTGGGTGGCCTCAGGGGATTACAAGATCGAACCCGATGGCACCTGCGCGCCTTTTGAACCAGTGCGCTGCCATACCTTCATCACCGAATCGACGTTCGGCCTGCCGATCTATCGCTGGCAACCCCAGGCCGAGATATTCGCCGAAATCAATCAGTGGTGGCAGGCCAACGCTGCCGTGGATAAAACCAGCGTGCTGTTCTGCTACTCCTTCGGCAAGGCCCAGCGCATTCTGCATGGCATCGACGCGAGCCTCGGTCCGATCCTGACCCACGGCGCGGTGGAGCCGCTGAATCGGGTCTACCGCGAAAGCGGCGTGTACATCCCGCCGACGATTTACGCCGGCGATGTAAAAAAAAGCGATCCGGTCATGCGCAAGGCCCTGGTGATCGCCCCGCCTTCAGCCGGTGGCAGCACCTGGATGCGTCGATTCGGTGACTACAGCGACGGCTTCGCCAGCGGATGGATGCGCCTGCGCGGGACCCGGCGCCGGCGCGGCGTCGATCGCGGTTTTATCCTGTCCGACCACGCTGACTGGCCGGGCCTGCTTTGGGCCATTGGGCAGACCGGTGCCGAACGGGTCATGGTGACTCACGGCTCGGTCGCCGTCCTCGTCCGCCATTTGCGCGAGCAAGGCCTTGATGCCCAGGGCTTCAGCACTGAATACGGTGACGACGAAGAGGAAGCGACGAGCGCCGAGGCGCAAAGCCCAGAGGTCCCCGCATGAAAGCCTTCGCCGAACTCTATGCCGAACTCGATGCAACGACCTCCAGCAACGCCAAGCTGGCGGCCATGCAAAACTACTTCGCCCAGGCAGCGCCGCAGGATGCGGCGTGGGCGGTGTATTTCCTGTCTGGCGGGCGACCCCGGCAACTGGTCCCGGTTCGCGTCCTGCGCGAGTTGGCAGTTGCATACTCCGGTCTGTCGCCCTGGCTGTTCGAGGAGAGTTACCAGGCGGTGGGTGACCTGGCGGAAACCATTTCGCTGGTACTGCCCGAATCCAGCCACAGCTCCGATGCTGGCCTTGCGGTCTGGATCGAGGAAAAGCTGCTACCTCTGCGCGGGGAACCCCCCGAAGCGCTTGCCCTGGCCCTGCCTGCCCTCTGGTCGCAACTTGACCGCTCCAGCCTGATGTTATGCATCAAGCTGATTACCGGCAGTTTTCGCGTAGGCGTTTCCAAACTGCTGGTGACACGCGCCCTGGCATCCATGGCGGGGCTGGACAGCAAGCGGGTGGCCCAGCGCCTGGTGGGATACACCGACCTGTCCAACCGCCCGAGCGCCGCCAGTTACCTGAAGCTGATCGCGCCGGAATCAACCGACGAACATGCGCAGCGCGGCGGGCAGCCCTATCCGTTTTTCCTGGCCCATGCGCTGTCGCAACCGGTGGACCATTTTGAAGCCCTGCTTGGCGCTGCCAGCCAGTGGCAAATCGAATGGAAGTGGGATGGTATTCGTGCACAGGTGGTGAAACGCGAGGGCCGGCTGTGGATCTGGTCTCGCGGCGAAGAGCTGGTGACCGAGCGTTTTCCGGAACTGGAGAGCCTGGTGCACGGCCTGCCCGACGGCACGGTGATCGACGGTGAAATCGTTGCCTGGAAAGCCGCGCCAGCCGGGACCGAGGATGCCTTCGACCCGCAAGCGCCCTCGGCACCCTCGGTCCAGCCTTTCGCTTTGCTGCAACAGCGCATCGGCCGCAAGACCCTCGGCAAGAAAATCCTCGACGAAGTTCCGGTGGTGGTACTTGCCTACGACTTGCTGGAATGGAATGGCGAAGATTGGCGCAACCAGCCTCAGGCCCGGCGGCGGACCCAGCTGGAGCAGGTTCTCGCCGACTGCAACAACCCGGTTTTGCTGGAATCGCCGGTACTCACCGGCGAAGACTGGCTGGACCTCGCACGCCAGCGCGAAACTTCGCGCAGCCTCGGCGTCGAGGGCATGATGCTCAAGGCGCGGGACTCGCTGTATGGCGTCGGCCGGACCAAGGACATGGGCGTGTGGTGGAAGTGGAAAGTTGACCCTTACAGCGTCGATGCAGTGCTGATCTACGCCCAGCGCGGCCACGGTCGGCGCGCCAGCCTGTACAGCGATTACACCTTCGCGGTGTGGGACGGCCCGGCGAATTCAACCGAACGCACGCTGGTGCCTTTCGCCAAGGCGTACTCCGGCTTGACCGACGAAGAAATGCGCCAGGTCGACAGCATCGTACGCAAGACCACAGTGGAGAAATTCGGCCCGGTCAGCAGCGTGAAACCGAGCCTGGTGTTCGAACTGGGCTTTGAGGGCATCGCCCTGTCCAAGCGCCACAAGAGCGGGATCGCGGTGCGGTTTCCTCGGATGCTGCGCTGGCGTCGGGACAAGTCAGTGGATGAGGCGGACAACCTGGCCACGTTGCAGGACCTGCTGGGCTGAGATGAACCAATCTGGTGCGCGCACACGGTGATGCCCGCTTGCGTGCACAAACGCCTGCGCACCGTTCCTCACGGCACCTTTTAAAACGCTTGTTCGGGACTATGGTTCAGAAATTGCTACCTTATTCAGGTCTTACGCTTTCCAGTAACAAATTTTACGCGCCACAAGCGCTCAAATTGGTTTTTAGGGATTGAATAATGAAAAAAGCATTGCTGACCCTTTCTGCACTGGCGTTGTGCATGGCTGCCGGCTCCGCGGTGGCAAAGGAATACAAGGAATTGCGTTTTGGCGTTGACCCTTCCTACGCACCGTTCGAGTCGAAAGCGGCTGACGGCAACCTCGTGGGCTTCGACATCGATCTGGGTAACGCGATTTGCGCCGAGTTGAAGGTCAAGTGCAAGTGGGTCGAAAGTGATTTTGACGGCATGATTCCAGGCCTCAAGGCCAACAAATTCGACGGCGTGATTTCGTCGATGACCGTGACCCCGGCCCGTGAAAAGGTGATCGACTTCTCCAGCGAGCTGTTCTCCGGCCCAACCGCCTACGTATTCAAGCAAGGCTCGGGCCTGAGCGAAGACGTCGCGTCGCTCAAAGGCAAAACCATTGGCTACGAGCAAGGCACTATCCAGGAAGCCTACGCCAAGGCCGTGCTGGACAAGGCTGGCGTTAAAACCCAAGCTTACCAGAATCAGGACCAGGTGTATTCCGACCTGACTTCCGGCCGTCTCGACGGCGCCATCCAGGACATGCTTCAAGCCGAACTGGGCTTCCTGAAGTCGCCAAAAGGCGCAGGCTACGAAATCAGCAAGCCGGTCGACAGCGAATTGCTGCCAGCCAAAACAGCGGTGGGCATTAAGAAAGGTAACACCGAGCTGAAAGCACTTTTGGATAAAGGTATCAAAGCGTTACACGACGATGGCACCTACGCCACCATCCAGAAGAAACACTTCGGCGATCTGAATCTGTACAGCGGCAAATAATGCCCGGCGCCCATCTCTGGATGGGCGCTTTTTTTATCCGATCAGGTTGCTGATTTATGTTCGAAAACCTCCTGCAAAATCTGGGGCTCTCAGCCTTCAGCCTCCAGGGCTTTGGCCCGTTGTTGCTGGAAGGCACCTGGATGACCATCAAATTATCGGCATTGTCGCTGCTGGTGGCCGTGTTGCTCGGCCTGCTCGGCGCCACGGCCAAGCTATCGAAAGTCAAAATGCTGCGGGTGCCGGCGCAGGTCTACACCACGCTGATCCGCGGGGTGCCGGACCTGGTGCTGATGCTGCTGATTTTCTACAGCCTGCAGACCTGGCTGACATCGTTTACCGATTTCATGGAATGGGAATATATCGAGATCAACCCGTTCAGTGCCGGGGTCATTACCCTGGGCTTCATTTATGGCGCCTACTTCACCGAGACCTTCCGTGGCGCGATCCTCGCAGTGCCCCGGGGCCAGGTCGAAGCCGCCACCGCCTACGGGCTCAATCGCGGCCAACGCTTTCGTATCGTGGTGTTCCCGCAAATGATGCGCTTTGCCCTGCCAGGCATCGGCAACAACTGGATGGTAATGCTCAAGGCCACCGCACTGGTGTCGATCATCGGCCTCGCCGACCTGGTCAAGGCCGCACAGGACGCCGGTAAGAGTACCTACCAACTGTTCTATTTCCTGGTGCTGGCGGCACTGATCTACCTGCTGATTACCAGCGCCTCCAACTTCGTCCTGCGCTGGCTCGAACGCCGCTACGCCGCCGGCTCGCGGGAGGCCGTACGATGATCGAACTCCTGCAGGAATACTGGAAACCCTTCCTTTATACCGACGGCTATAACATCACAGGCCTGGCAATGACCCTGTGGTTGCTCAGCGCATCGATCTTCATCGGCTTCCTGGTGTCGATCCCGCTATCGATTGCCCGGGTCTCGCCCAAGGTCTACGTGCGCTGGCCGGTGCAGTTCTACACCTACCTGTTTCGCGGGACGCCGCTCTATATCCAGTTGCTGATTTGCTACACCGGCATCTACAGCCTGGCGGCGGTGCGTGATCAACCGGTGCTGGACGCGTTCTTTCGCGATGCCATGAACTGCACGATCCTGGCGTTTGCCCTGAACACCTGCGCCTACACCACGGAGATTTTCGCCGGGGCCATTCGCAGCATGAACCACGGCGAAGTCGAAGCGGCCAAAGCCTACGGCCTGACGGGCTGGAAGCTTTATGCCTACGTGATCATGCCTTCGGCCCTGCGCCGCTCGTTGCCCTATTACAGCAACGAAGTGATCCTGATGCTGCACTCGACCACCGTGGCGTTTACCGCAACTATCCCGGATGTCCTGAAAGTCGCGCGGGATGCCAACTCGGCGACCTTCCTGACCTTTCAGTCGTTCGGCATCGCCGCCCTGATCTACCTGACCGTTACCTTTGCATTGGTCGGCCTGTTCCGCCTCGCCGAACGCCGATGGCTGGCCTTCCTCGGGCCGACCCACTAGGACTTTGCACCATGCGCCACCAGATCCATGACTTGCTGGCCCCGCTACCGGGGACCGCACGGCAGATTCACAGCTTTCACTTCGGCCCCTCGTCGGCCAGCGGCAAGATCTACATCCAGGCATCCCTGCACGCCGATGAAATGCCCGGCATGCTGGTGGCCTGGCATCTCAAGCAGCGCCTCAGGGAGCTGGAAGCCGCCGGCCGCCTGCGCAGCGAAATCGTACTGGTACCCGTGGCCAATCCGGTTGGCCTCGAACAGGTTCTGATGGATGTCCCCCTCGGGCGCTACGAGCTGGAAAGCGGACAGAATTTCAACCGCTGGTTCGTCGACCTGAGTGAAGAAGTCGGCAACGACATCGAAGGGCAACTGGGCGACGATCCACAACGCAACCTGCAGGTGATCCGCAGCAGCCTGCGCCAGGCCCTGGCGCGACACACGGCGACGACCCAGTTGCAATCCCAACGCCTGACCCTGCAAAGGCTGGCCTGTGATGCCGACCTGGTGCTGGACCTGCATTGCGATTTCGAAGCCGTTGCGCACCTTTACACCACCCCCGAGGCCTGGCCTCAGGTGGAGCCACTGGCCCGCTACATCGGCGCCGAAGCCAGCCTGCTGGCCACCGATTCCGGCGGCCAATCGTTTGACGAATGCTTCACGCTACTCTGGTGGCAGTTGAAAGAGCGCTTCGGCGAGCACTTCGACATCCCCTTGGGCAGTTTCTCGGTCACCGTCGAATTGCGCGGCCAGGGTGACGTCAATCACCCCCTGGCCAGTCTCGACTGCCAGGCAATGCTCGACTACCTGATCCACTTCGGCGCCATCGTCGGCACGCCGGGGCCATTGCCCGAATTGCCCTACCCCGCGACACCGCTGGCCGCGGTGGAGCCTGTAACGACGCCGGTTGGCGGCTTGCTGGTGTTCGCGGCGCTGCCTGGGGAATACCTGGAAGCCGGGCAACTGGTGGCTGAAATCATTGATCCGGTGCTTGACCAGGTCACCCCGGTCCATTGCGCCACCGCAGGGCTGATGTACGCCCGGTCACTGCGACGCATGGCCACGGCCGGCATGGTGATCGCCCACGTTGCGGGCACTGAAGCCTATCGCAGCGGCTACCTACTTTCGCCTTGAGGATGCATTGCCCCATGTACAAACTGACCATTGAAGGCCTGCACAAAAGCTATGGCGATCATGAAGTGCTCAAGGGTGTTTCGCTCAAGGCAAAAACCGGCGACGTCATCAGCCTGATCGGCGCCAGCGGCTCGGGCAAAAGTACCTTTCTGCGCTGCATCAATTTTCTCGAACAGCCCAACGACGGTGCGATGAGCCTCGACGGCCAGAGTATCCGCATGATCAAGGATCGCCACGGCATGCATGTCGCCGACCCCGATGAACTGCAAAGGATTCGCACGCGCCTGGCGATGGTGTTCCAGCACTTCAATCTGTGGAGCCACATGACGGTGCTGGAGAACATCACGATGGCACCGCGCCGGGTGCTGGGCTGCGACAAAAAGGAAGCCGAGGACCGCGCCCGCCGTTATCTGGACAAGGTGGGCCTGGCGGCGCGGGTGGCCGATCAGTACCCGGCCTTTCTCTCGGGCGGTCAGCAGCAACGCGTCGCCATTGCCCGCGCGCTGGCGATGGAGCCGGAGGTGATGTTGTTTGACGAGCCGACTTCAGCCCTGGACCCGGAATTGGTCGGTGAAGTGCTGAAAGTGATCCAGGGCCTGGCCGAAGAGGGCCGTACGATGATCATGGTGACCCACGAAATGAGTTTTGCGCGCAAGGTGTCGAACCAGGTGCTGTTTCTGCACCAGGGTCTGGTCGAGGAGGAAGGCGCGCCCGAGGATGTATTGGGCAATCCGCGCAGCGAGAGGTTGAAGCAGTTCCTGAGCGGAAACCTGAAATAACGGGAGCCCGATTACCTGGCCCCCAGATCATTTCTGCGGGGGCGCCTGCGTAGGAGCTGTAGAGTGAAACGAGGCTGCGATCTTTTGAACTAGTTCAGCAAACGCCAGCTCGAAAGATCGCAGCCTCGTTTCACTCGACAGCTCCTACAGGGCGCAGCAGCCGGCATGGGATCCTCTCCAGACTTTGCAAAAAAATGGTTTAGCGCTCGCGGCTGGAAGCCGTTCGCTTTTCAAAAGCAGGTCTGGGCCGCCGTCAAGCAAGGCCAGTCGGGACTGTTGCACGCCAGTACCGGCGCCGGCAAAACCTACGCCGTCTGGTTTGGCGCACTCAACCGCTACGCCAGCACCCTCTCCCCGGTCGAAACCCTGCGCAAGCGCAAACCTGTAGCCGAACCCTTGACCGTCCTGTGGATTACCCCGATGCGCGCATTGGCGGCGGACACCGCGCGAGCATTGGAGGGGCCTCTGCAGGACCTGCAGATACCCTGGAGCGTCGGCCTGCGAACCGGTGACACCAGCAGCAGCGAACGGGCCAGGCAAAGCAGGCGCCTGCCCACCACGCTGATCACCACCCCGGAAAGCCTCACTCTGCTGCTGGCCCGGGCCGACGCGCAAAGCGCCTTGTCGACCTTGCGCATGATTGTGGTGGATGAATGGCACGAACTGCTCGGTAACAAGCGCGGAGTGCAGTTGCAACTGGCCCTCGCCCGCCTGCGCCGCTGGCAACCCGACCTGGTGGTCTGGGGCGTGTCCGCCACCTTGGGTAATCAGGCCCACGCCGAGCAAGTGCTGATCCCTCAAGGCGGCGGCACTAGCGTGCAGGGTCAAAGCGGCAAAGAACTGCGAGTCGATTCACTGCGCCCTCGCGCCATCGAACGCTTTCCCTGGGCCGGGCATATTGGCCTGAAAATGCTGCCGCAGGTGGTCGCCGAACTCGAGTCCAGCCCCAGCACCCTGGTGTTCACCAATACCCGCGCGCAATCGGAAATCTGGTATCAGGCGCTGCTGGAGGCTCGGCCGGACTGGGCCGGGATCATTGCGCTGCATCACAGTTCACTGTCCCGCGATACCCGGGACTGGGTTGAACGGGCCCTCAAGGATGGGCAGCTCAAAGCCGTGGTCTGCACCTCCAGTCTCGACCTGGGGGTGGATTTCCTGCCGGTGGAAAGGGTGCTGCAAATCGGCTCGGCCAAAGGCGTCGCGCGGCTGATGCAGCGGGCAGGCCGCTCCGGCCACGCGCCGGGGCGGGTGTCACGAGTGACACTGGTACCGACTCACAGCCTTGAATTGATCGAGGCAATTGCGGCGCAAGACGCCGTAGCGCAGCGGCGCATCGAGCCTCGGGAATCGCCGCACAAGCCGCTGGATGTGCTGGTGCAACATCTGGTCAGCATGGCGTTGGGAGGTGGTTTCATACCCGAGGAATTGTACGAAGAAGTACGCGGTGCCTGGGCCTATCGCGACCTCAGCCCGGCGGACTGGGTGTGGGCGCTGGCTTTCGTACGTCACGGCGGGCTGTCTCTGACGGCCTATCCGGATTATCGCCGGGTCGAACCGGATGAGCATGGCGTGTGGCGGGTACCCGACGCGCGCTTGGCGCGACGCCATCGCATGAGCATTGGCACCATCGTCAGCGATGCGAGCATCCAGCTGAAGTTCTGGAGCAAGGGCGGTGGCGGCAAGCAACTGGGCAGTGTCGAAGAGGGATTCATAGCCCGGCTCAAGCCCGGCGACGGCTTCCTGTTCGCCGGGCGCTTGCTGGAGCTGGTGCGGGTGGAAAACATGACCGCCTACGTCAAGCGCAGCACGGCGAAAAAAGCCGCGGTGCCGCGCTGGAATGGCGGACGCATGCCGCTCTCCAATGAACTGGCCACGGCGGTGGTTGCGCGTTTCAGCGCAGCCGCGTCAGGCGAGTTCATCGGGCCGGAAATGAAAGCGTTGCGCCCCTTGCTGGAAGTGCAGCAACAGTGGTCCGGGTTGCCAACGGATAAAAGCCTGCTGGCCGAAGCCCTGAAATCCCGCGAGGGCTGGCACCTGTTTCTCTACCCATTTGCTGGACGCCAGGTGCACCTGGGCCTGGCCAGCCTGCTGGCGTGGCGGGTCAGTCAACGCCTGGCGGTTACGTTCTCCATTGCGGTGAATGATTACGGGCTGGAGTTGCTGAGCGCCACCCATGTGGACTGGTCTGAGCATCTCGACCCGGCGCTGCTCAGTCCTGAGCGCTTGATGGCTGATGTGCTTGCCAGCCTGAATGCGGGCGAGCTGGCCTTGCGCCGTTTTCGCGAGATTGCGCGCATCGCCGGCCTGGTGTTTGCCGGTTATCCCGGCGCGCCGAAAAGTACCCGGCAGGTACAGGCCTCCAGCGGCCTGTTTTTCGAAGTCTTCAAGCAATACGATGCTGACAACCTGCTGCTGGCCCAGGCAGGGGAAGAAGTGTTGCGCGAGGAACTGGATATACGGCGCCTGGAAGAGACACTTGAACGAATCGGCCGACTCAGGCTCGACCTGCACCCGATCAAACGTCCTACACCGCTGGCCTTCCCACTGCTGGTGGAGCGCATGCGCGAAAGCATGAGCTCGGAAAAACTTGCCGACCGCATCCGCCGCATGGTCAGCGACCTGGAAACGACTGCAGAGAAAGGGAAAGCCTGATGAGTACACCCTACCCCGTCCGGCTCGCGGGTGAAGAGCTGTGGCTGCTACCGGAAAAAGCCATCTACTGGCCAGCGCAACAGGCATTGCTGGTGGCCGATGTGCACTTTGGCAAGGCTGCCGCGTATCGGCGCCTGGGTCAGCCCGTGCCTCAGGGCACTACCACGCAGAACATCCGTGTGCTGGACGCGCTGCTGGCGCGACTGGCGTGTCGGCAACTCATTTTCCTGGGTGACTTCCTGCACGGCCCTGGCTCCCACGCACCGGCTACTTTGAGCGCCCTGGCGCAGTGGCGTGCGCGGCACATCGACCTGCCAATGACATTGATCCGCGGCAATCACGACAAGCGCGCCGGCGACCCGCCAACCTCACTGAACATTCGCGTAGTGCCGGAGCCAATGCTGCTCGGGCCCTTTGCGCTGCAACATGAGCCTGATCCGCACCCCGACCGGCACGTGCTGGCCGGTCACGTCCATCCGGTGTATCGGCTTCAGGGTCGCGGGCGACAAAGCTTGCGCCTGGCGTGCTTCAGGCTTGCAGAGGCTGTCAGCCTGCTACCTGCCTTCGGCGCATTTACCGGCGGGTACCAGGTCGAGCGGGATGACAGTTGCAGATTGTTCGTGATTGGCGACAACGAGATATGGCCGGTGTAGGAGCTCTCGCTCCCACACAGCAATGGCCGGCGCATCATGCAACAGGCGCTGGAGGCGGCTCATCCGGCAAGGTGGGCTCGCCAGGTTCGGTCGGTTGTTCGTTGGGGGTATCAGGATCAGGCTGGCCGGGGATGCCCCCGGCCATGCTGAGTGGCGGGTGCGCCAGCAGTGACCAGGCCAAAACGCCAACCTGATTGGGCTCAAGCCTTGCCAGTTCGGCACTTATTTGCGGATCGATCTTCATAGAGCACTCCTGAGCAGTGGCCCGGTTCACTGTGCGCGAACCGGGCAGTACACCCAATAGAGTGTGTTCCCGCCGAAGAATTCCCACGACCCGTCAGATGGATGACTCAGGTGCGCGGCAGGGTAACGCCGCGCTGGCCCTGATACTTGCCGCCACGGTCCTTGTAGGACACTTCGCACTCTTCGTCGGATTCGAAGAAAAGCATCTGTGCGACACCTTCATTGGCGTAGATTTTTGCCGGCAGCGTGGTGGTGTTGGAGAATTCCAGGGTCACATGGCCTTCCCACTCCGGCTCGAGCGGCGTCACGTTGACGATGATGCCGCAACGGGCGTAGGTGCTTTTACCCAGGCATATGGTCAGCACGTTGCGCGGTATGCGGAAAAATTCCACGGTGCGGGCCAGTGCGAACGAATTGGGCGGAATGATGCAGACATCGCTCTGGACGTCGACAAAGCTCTTCTCATCGAAGTTTTTCGGATCGACGGTTGCCGAGTTGATGTTGGTGAACACTTTGAATTCATCGGCGCAGCGCACGTCGTAGCCGTAGCTCGACACACCGTAGGAAATCAGGCGCTCGGCACCTTCACCGCGCATCTGGCGCTCAACGAAGGGCTCGATCATGCCGTGCTCTTGCGCCATGCGGCGAATCCACTTGTCCGATTTGATGCTCATGGCGGGTGTCCTGAATAGCGAGGTGGAGAAAATCTGTCCGGCATCTTACCGGGGGCGGGTCGCCGGTTCAAAGAGCGCAATTAAATTCTCCCGCGCGCGCCCCCCGAATTTCCGGGCCCTCGCTGTATTTTGATGCACCGTCAGTCACGAAATAAGAGAAACCTTCGCAAGAAGCATTGGCACATTCCGGAAAAAGGGTTAAGGTGGCGCCACTGTGCTGCTTGTGTCACTGAGAATCTCTACACGATATGTTGAATTTCGATCCAACCATCTACAAGAATTTTTCCTGCTCTTTGCACTCAGTCTCGGCCAGGGTTCTTCCTGCGTCGCAGTTATCTTTGTTCAAGGAGTTACACCATGTCTAATCGCCAAACCGGTACCGTTAAGTGGTTCAACGATGAAAAAGGCTTCGGCTTCATCACTCCACAATCCGGTGACGACCTGTTCGTTCACTTCAAAGCTATCCAATCCGACGGCTTCAAAAGCCTGAAAGAAGGCCAACAGGTCTCTTTCATCGCTACCCGCGGTCAGAAAGGCATGCAAGCTGAAGAAGTTCAAGTTATCTAACTTGTACTTGCTTTAGTAAAAAGCCCCGCCCTCAAAAGCGGGGCTTTTTTGTGCCTGTGTGTTTTTGCCAGGCAAAGAAGATCGTCCTATCGGACGATCTTTTGATCTTGAGCTTAAGCGCTTATTACCAGGCCACACCAAACCCAGCTGTATAACGGGTCTTCTCCAAATCAGCATCATCAGTACCACTGATGACATCTCGCTCAGCCTTCAGGTTAAGCGAAGCCCAATCGGTTACCTTGTAACGCAACCCCACTTCGGTATCCAGCGCGTAATCCGCAACGCCTGACAATGGCTTGCCCACCTCGCCGTTGGTGAAGAACTCGACCTTCTTGCCAATCAGGTAGCGGTTGTAGTCCCACTTCATGGCCAGGGAATAGAAGTTTTCCTTGCCACCGTCCGCGTACTCATAATCCGTGCGGTTGACCAGTGATCCCAGCGAGAACGCGCCCAGCTCGTCATCCCAGAACTGATAACCAGGACCGGTACCGACGGTGCGCTGACGGGACAGGTCTTCGACCTTGTCGCGCTTATAGACGGCGCGACCTTGCCAGAACCATTTCTCGGTCAGGAACCGATCGAGGGAGTACTCACCGCGCCAGTTATCCGTGGTGACCACGTCGTCCTGGAATTCGCGGTTGTATTCGCCCTCCGCCGTATGCCGCCACTTGCCATGACGCGCACTGGTCTTGAAGTCGATATCGTAGTCATCGGTGTCTTTCTCGGCCCGCTGGTAGTCCAGCGCCATGTCGACATTGCCCTTCCATACCAGGTCCTCAACCACCGGCTTGGGCTTGAGGATCTGCTGGATACTGGCAAGCTCCACGGTCTTCGGCGCATCGCCATTGGCCAGCGTCACCTTGCCATCGTCTGCCGCATGCAGTGACTTGGCCTTTTCCCCGGTGTAAGCATCCTGCTTGACCAGTAACTCCTGATCGCTTTCCAGCGTCTTGACCTGTTTCCAGTCGATCGGGATCGCGCCGGCGTACTCGGTCTGGATCAACAGCTTGCCGCCGTCGAACAGGGTGATCTTGCCGCTCAGCTTGTCACCGTTCTTCAACCAGACGGTGTCGGCGAGCAAGGGTGTGGAAGCACTTAGTACAGCGAGGCACAGCAGGGATCTGGACACCATAAGCAAATACAGGCTCAAGTTTGCGAAAAAAAGTCGGCATTATCCTTACGAATAAGACCCTAGCAAGCACTGACACGACTATTTCTATTGAGTTCATTTCTCAATTGGCCATTCTCGACTTACTCTGGTGACCGTAAATACCTCGACCCGCAGGAATTGCGCACGTGACAGACCCGCTCAATGAAAACGACAGCGCTGCGCAAACCCGACGCACGGCGCTCTACATGACGCTGGCGCAGGTGCCGCCGGGCAAGGTCGTCAGTTATGGGCAGCTTGCCGAGCTGGCAGGACTGGGGCGCGCCGCTCGTTATGTCGGCCGAACCCTTAGCCAGCTTCCCGGTGACAGCAAATTACCGTGGCACCGGGTACTCGGCGCGGGCGGGCGCCTGAGCCTGCCAGCAGGCAGCGCTTGCGGGGATGAACAGCGCGCGCGATTGCGCGAGGAAGGCGTCAGCATCCTGAATAATCGTGTTGATATTCAGCGCCATGGCTGGCGCCCGGTAGAGCACAGCGGTTAGAGTGCGCGCTTTGTTTCCGTAATCTTGAGGCAGACTCCAGCCCATGCCCCGTAAAACCTGGCGCGCCGCGCTCGCCGCCTATGCCAGCCCTTCAACGCTCGTGCTGTTGCTGCTGGGTTTCGCCGCCGGCCTGCCGTACATGCTGGTGTTTTCAACACTTTCGGTCTGGCTGCGCGAAGCCGGTGTGGCTCGCGAAACCATTGGCTATGCAAGCCTGATCGGTTTGGCCTATGCCTTTAAATGGGTGTGGTCGCCGCTGCTCGACCAATGGCGCCTGCCATTGCTCGGCAAGCTGGGGCGTCGACGTTCCTGGCTGGTCCTTTCCCAGGCACTGGTCATTCTCGGCCTGATCGGGATGGGTTTCTGCGACCCGCAAAAACACCTGTCCTGGTTGATCGCGATCGCCGTGGTCGTGGCCTTCGCTTCGGCGACACAAGACATCGCGGTCGACGCCTATCGCCTGGAAATTGCCGACGACAGCCGCCAGGCTGCCCTCGCCGCCAGTTACATGTCCGGTTACCGTATTGCCGCATTACTGGCCACGGCCGGCGCACTGTTCTTCGCCGAAGGCTTTGGCTCGACAGGCTTCAACTACCAGCATTCAGCCTGGGCAGGCACCTACATCCTGTTCGGCGCCCTGATGATCCCGGCGTTGCTGACCTCCTTCTTCATGCGTGAACCGCCGGTGCCCCTGCGCACGCAACTGCAGGCCGGGCGGTACTCCTTCGCGCATCAACTGGCTTCCGTGTTCGTACTGATCGTGTTGCTGGTGTCTGTGCCTGCCATGTTCACCCAGCTGTACAACACCGATTTCGCCAGCGTGCTGTTCGAAGGCCACAGCGTGCTCGACCTGCTGCTGGAAGACCGCGCGTTCCTGCGGGCCATTCTCTATACCACGCTGACCTTCATGTGCCTGTCGGCCATGGGTCGCCGCGGCCTGGCACCGGTGCTGACTCCGGTCAACGACTTCATCCTGCGCTACCGCTGGCAGGCGCTGCTGCTGCTGGGCCTGATCGCCACCTATCGAATGTCCGATACGGTCATGGGTGTGATGGCCAACGTGTTCTACATCGACCAGGGTTTTACCAAGGATCAGATCGCCAGCGTCAGCAAGATCTTCGGCCTGATCATGACGCTGGTGGGCGCCGGCATGGGCGGGTTGCTGATCGTGCGCTTCGGTATCCTGCCAATCCTGCTGATCGGCGGCATTGCTTCAGCCGGCACCAACCTGCTGTTCCTGATGCTCGCGGACATGGGCGCCAACCTGAACATGCTGATTGTCACCATTTCCCTGGACAACTTCAGTTCCGGGCTGGCGACTTCGGCGTTCGTCGCCTACCTGTCGAGCCTGACCAACCTCAAGTTCTCCGCCACCCAGTACGCCCTGCTGAGCTCGATCATGCTCCTGCTGCCACGCCTGATTGGCGGCTACTCAGGGGTCATGGTGGAGAAATTCGGTTACCACAACTTCTTCCTGATCACCGCGTTGCTGGGCGTCCCGACCCTGCTCCTGATCATGCTGCACTGGTATCAGGAAAGCCGCCGCGCAGGGCCGACACCGGAACCGATTCCTGCACCTGCGGCCGAAGAACCCCTTTAGCTGGAAAGCGCGCAGGAGCGGGGTAATTCCCGCCCTGCCGCGACACCACCGACCGCACGCCTGTACGCCAGCAGATCTCGCCCGTACAATGCTCCGTCATTTCTCGTCATCAGCAACCGACAACGGCCAACCATGCGCACCAGTCAATTTTTGCTCGCCACACAGAAAGAAACGCCTTCCGACGCGGTCGTGATCAGCCATCAGCTGATGCTGCGCGCCGGCATGATCCGCAAACTCGCCTCGGGCCTGTACACCTGGCTGCCCATGGGCTTGCGAGTGATGCGCAAGGTTGAAGCGATCGTTCGCGAAGAAATGAACGCCGCCGGCTCTCTCGAAGTGTTGATGCCGAGCACGCAACCGGCTGAGCTGTGGCAGGAATCCGGGCGCTGGGAAGAATACGGCCCTGAATTGCTGCGCTTCAAGGATCGCCATGGTCGTGATTTCTGCGCCGGCCCGACCCACGAAGAGGTCATCACCGACCTGATGCGCAGCGAGTTGAGCAGCTACAAGCAGCTGCCGATCAACCTGTATCAGATCCAGACCAAATTCCGTGACGAGATCCGTCCACGCTTCGGCTTGATGCGCGGTCGCGAATTCATCATGAAGGACGCCTACTCGTTCCACGCGGACCAGGCTTCGCTGCAGGTCACTTACGACCGCATGCATCAGGCCTACTGCAACGTGTTCACCCGTCTGGGCCTGAAATTCCGCCCTGTGGAAGCCGACAACGGCTCCATCGGTGGTGCCGGCTCCCACGAGTTCCACGTACTGGCCGAATCCGGCGAAGACGATATCGCCTTCAGCAACGGTTCCGACTACGCCGCGAACATCGAAAAAGCCGAAGCCGTGCCCCGGGAAACCTCCCGCCCGGCGCCAACTGAAGAGCTGCGCCTGGTCGACACCCCGGACACCAAGACAATTGCCGCCCTGGTGGAAAAATTCAATCTGCCGATTGAGAAGACCATCAAGACCCTGATCGTGCGCGCCGAGGAAGAAGGCAAGCTGATCGCCCTGGTCATTCGTGGCGACCACGAACTCAACGAGATCAAGGCTGCCCAGCAACCTGGCGTGGCGAGCCCGCTGGTCATGGCTACCGACTCCGAACTGCGCGACGCCATTGGCGCCGGCGCTGGTTCGCTGGGCCCGCTGAACCTGCCGCTGCCTATCATCATCGACCGCTCGGTGGAGCTGATGAGCGACTTCGGCATTGGCGCCAACATCGACGACAAGCACTACTTCGGCGTGAACTGGGAACGCGACCTGCCGGTTCCGACCGTTGCCGACCTGCGTAATGCAGTGACCGGCGACCCAAGCCCGGACGGCAAAGGCACCCTGGAAATCAAGCGCGGCATCGAAGTCGGGCACATCTTTCAGCTGGGCAACAAGTACAGCAAAGCGATGAAGTGCGAAGTGCTGGGCGAGAACGGCAAGCCGGTCACCCTGGAAATGGGCTGCTACGGCATCGGCGTGTCCCGCGTGGTGGCTGCGGCCATCGAACAGAACAACGACGCCAACGGGATCATCTGGAGTGACACACTCGCTCCATTCCAGATCGCGCTGGTACCGCTGCGCTACGATAACGAACAGGTCCGCGAAGCCACCGACAAGCTGTACGCAGAATTGACGGCGGCCGGTTTCGAAGTGTTGCTGGACGACCGCGACAAGAAAACCAGCCCGGGCATCAAGTTTGCCGACATGGAGCTGATCGGCATTCCTCACCGGATCGTGGTCAGCGACCGCGGCCTCGCCGATGGCAACCTGGAATACAAGAGCCGCACCGAACCTGAAGCACAGGCATTGCCGGTCGCTGACGTGCTGCCCTTCCTCCAGGCCCGTATCCGCCGCTGACACCAGATAGAGAAGTCATGTTCAAGCGAAACACCTTAGGCCTCGGTGGTGCCGCCCTGTGCGGCACCCTGCTGGTCAGCGGTTGTGCCAATCAAATGTCACAACGCAGCGAGCACGAGGAACGTGTCGAGCGCAAATTGCTCGATCACAGCCTGCAGGTCGATGTCGGCGAGCCCAAGGTGCTTGAGCTGCCGCAACGCCGGGTGAAAATCCACGAGCAGAAGACCTTCGAAGTCACCGAGTTCGAGGTCACTCGCCATTACGACCGCTACACGCCCTACCAACCCTGGCGAGAGGCTTACGAGATTCCGCTGGGCGCCGTGGCTGTGGTGGCCGGCGTCGGCGCGAACGTGGTCAATGTGTTCGCCCTGGGCAATCTGCCGGACAGCGTGACCAAGGACTGGCTGAGCTACGGTTTCGCCGGGCTCAATCCGTTCATGAACGTGCAATCCCATGGTCGCGCTCAGCAGAACCTGGCGGGTATCGACGAAGTCCAGCTCGACAAGCGCACCGAGTACTCGAGCCTGCCATGGAGCGAGCGCCCGGTGCAGGTCAAGGCCGGCAAGGAGACGTTCGAGCTGACTACCGACAAGAATGGCGTGCTACGCCTGAACCTGCTGGACAGCCCGTTCGCTGAACATGACATCAATCATCTGACCCGCTTGCTGATCAGCGTCGCGGACGGCCAGGACGAGGTACACGTCAATACGTCCCTGGCCGTCAGCAGTTCACTGCGCGGCAAACTGCTCGAAGCTCACGGACTGATCTACGACGACCTGGAAGACGACGAAGTAAGCCAGTGGGTGCACCGGGTCAAGCGCCTGTCGGAGCTGGGGCTGGAGGAAGAAGCCACTGAACTGGAACAGAGCCTGATCGAACTGACTCGCAATGATCCCGAGCTACAGACCGAATTCCTCAAGTCCTTGACCAAGGATGCCGGGCGGCTGGTGGCGGATCCGGGGCCGAATTCGAATTAAAGTCTCTTCAAAGATCGCAGCCTTCGGCAGCTCCTACCAGGGCGGCGCGCTTCCTGTAGGAGCTGCCGAAGGCTGCGATCTTTTGACTTTGAAAAACTACCGCTCAAACAACTCCATCTGCTCAAACCCACCCCGCATATCCTCAAGCCGCACCCCGACCCCCAACAACCGCACCGGCTTGCCGCCACGATTGAACGCCTGGGTCAGCAGCAGCTGATAACTCCCCAAATCCCGCCCTGCCCCGGCCTGCTCCAGCGTGGTCTGGGTGAAATCGTGGAATTTCACTTTGACGAACGGCTTGCCCGGCCGATAGCTGCTGTCGATCCGCGCCATGCGCCCGGCCAGCGTCTCCAGCAATTCGGGGAGCTTGTCCAGGCAACTCAGCAGGTCCGGCAAATCCACGTCGTAGGTGTTTTCGACACTGATCGACTGACGCCGACTGTCATTGTGCACCAGGCGATCATCGATCCCACGGGCCAGACTCCACAATCGCTCACCAAAACTGCCGAATTCGCGGACCAGCGCCAACTTTTCCCACTCACGTAAATGCGAGCAATCGACAATCCCAAGGCGCCCCAGCTTGTCCGCAGTCACCTTGCCCACCCCGTGCAATTTACTCACTGGCAAGCCACTGACAAAGTCCTCGACCTGATCCGGAGTGATGACAAACAGCCCGTTGGGTTTCTTCCAGTCACTGGCGATCTTGGCCAGGAACTTGTTGGGCGCCACGCCGGCCGAGACCGTGATGTGCAACTGGTTGGAGACCCGCCGGCGGATTTCCTGGGCGACCCGGGTCGCGCTGCCACCAAAATGCGAGCTGTCCGACACATCCAGATAGGCCTCATCCAGGGACAGTGGCTCGATCAGGTCGGTGTAGTCACGAAAGATCGTGTGAATTTCCTTCGAGGCTTCTCTATAGGCGTCCATGCGCGGCTTGACGATCATCAGGTCCGGGCACAGCTTCAGCGCGTGCCCCGAGGACATGGCCGAGCGTACTCCGTAGGCGCGCGCCTCATAGTTGCAGGTCGCGATCACCCCTCGCCGATCCGCTGAGCCGCCCACGGCAAGAGGTTTACCGGCCAGGCGCGGGTCGTCACGCATTTCGATGGCGGCGTAGAAGCAGTCACAATCGACGTGGATGATCTTTCGCTGGGTCATGTAGAAGCGACGTTCATTGTGCGAAAAAGGTTTTTAGCGAGTCAGATCAACAGTATCTCATCGACACCTGTATATAGCACCAGTAGTAGGCATGTTCTTTTTCAAGGGTCGGAAAAAAAGATGAATTTGTTTTTTCAATCGAAAACCTACTACCAATAGAGCTGTAACCCTTGCCACGCCTGCGCTGCAGCCATTTCAGCCACCGAGGTTTTGCGCTAAGCGATTGAACAGGAAGAGTTTTCTTCGTGAATGGCGGTTGACAGCCCCGCCATCCTCTGTAGAATGCCGACACACAGACGCGGGATGGAGCAGTCTGGTAGCTCGTCGGGCTCATAACCCGAAGGTCGTCGGTTCAAATCCGGCTCCCGCAACCAAACATCAAAAAAGGCTACTCGAAAGAGTGGCCTTTTTTGTGCGCGTCAGTTTTGCATCCCTCGAAGATAAATGAGTCGGCGCACTCAGGCTGCGCAAAAAACATAAATCGTTCGGATTCCGAAACTTAGCGCTGAATCGCCCCTGCCCATCGCTGTTTTACGCTTATTTGGCTTGTTTGAGGATTAACGGTTGACACCCCGTCGTTCCTCTGTAGAATGCCGCCACACAGACGCGGGATGGAGCAGTCTGGTAGCTCGTCGGGCTCATAACCCGAAGGTCGTCGGTTCAAATCCGGCTCC